>CAMDRB010000124.1 GCA_945906455.1 Caenispirillum bisanense | reverse complement strand
CGGCAGCGAGGAGCCCACCACCCGGGAACTCACGCCGGAGGAGAAGGCGGTCTCGTTTAAGCACAAGTCTATCGGCCAGCGCGCGGCCATCGTTTTCGCCGGGCCGGCGATCAACTTCCTGTTCGCCGTCCTGGTCTTCTGGATCATGTTCATGACCGTTGGACGCCCGGTAACCGAGCCGGTTATCGGTCAGGTGGTCGAAGGCAGCGCCGCTGCTGAGGCGGGTCTATTGATTCAGGATCGCGTAAAATCGATTGATGGCCGTGCCATCGCTCGTTTTGAAGATATCCGGGGCATTGTTCCCTTGAGCGACGGCGGTCCGATGATCCTGGTCATCGACCGCGACGGACGTGAAATGACCCTCACAATCACGCCGCGCATGAGCGACGAAGTGGACGGTCTCGGCAATCAACAAAAGCGTTACGTGCTCGGCATTGCAGCCTCCGGGGAATCGAGCCGGGCGGTCATCCTCAACCCGGTTGACGCCTTCACGACCTCGGTCGGCCAGACCTACGAGGTGGTCGAGGGAACGATGATCGCTATGGGTCAGATGATCGCGGGCACGCGCGGCACCGAGGATATGGGTGGCCCCGTGCGCATCGCTCAATACTCGGGCCAGGCGGCCAAGACCGGTTTTGTCGGTTTCATGGCTTTTGTGGCGATTCTTTCAATAAATCTGGGCCTGATTAATCTTTTCCCGGTGCCCATGCTTGACGGCGGACACCTGTTGTTTTACGCCATCGAAGCCGTTCGCGGCCGGCCTTTATCAGAGCGAGCCCAGGAGTGGGGCTTGCGTGTCGGCTTAGCGCTCGTTGGGGCGTTAATGATCTTCGTCACCTGGAACGACATCGTACATCTCTGATCCGCGCGCCCCATTGTGACGACCCGGTTGCGATGACGATGTATCGGGCCGTTCGACTAGCTTGGAAGGTTTCGATGAGTTTGGCTGCCCGGTCGGTTCGACGCTGTGACGCGCGCGAGGTGCGGTGCGTGCGAGGATTCAGTGGCGCCGCGCTGCGTTTTCTCGTCGCCGCGCTTATTGGCCTCCCCGGCATCCTGATTCTGCCTACACCCGCTCAATCCGCCGCCCCCCCGGTCAGCCCGCTCGCTGCCCCGCCCACTACCCCGCCCACTACCCCGCAAGATCAAGGTACGATCGAGTTTATCGCCGTCCAGGGAAGCCAGCGCATTGAGCCCGCCACGATCCGCACGTACCTGACGGTTCGCGAGGGCGATTCGTTCGACCCCGTACGTATCGACCGTTCACTGAAAAATCTTTTCGCGACCGGTTTGTTCGCCGATGTCGTCATCACCCGTCAGAGCACGACCCTTTTAATCCGCGTGGTCGAGAATCCGATCATCAATCGGATCTCCCTCGAGGGAAATTCCAAGATCAAGGACGAGGACCTTGACAAGGAGGTCCAACTTCGCGCCCGCGTTGTCTACACACGCACCAAGGTTCAGCAGGACGTCGAAAAAATTCTTGAGCTTTACAGGCGGAAGGGCCGCTTTGCCGCCCGCGTCGAACCCAAGGTCATTGAACTGCCGCAGAATCGCGTCGACGTGGTTTTTGAAATCACTGAGGGCAGCCCAACTTACGTCCGAACGATCAATTTCGTCGGCAATGAATCGTTCGACGACGGTGATCTGCGAGACGTAGTGTTGACGCGCGAAGAGCGTTGGTGGCGCATTTTCAGCTCGAACGACACCTACGACCCCGACCGAATGAATTACGATCGCGAACTTTTGCGCCGCCACTACGTCGAGGAAGGCTACGCCGATTTCGAAGTGATCTCGGCGGTGGCCGAACTTGCTTCCAACCGCGAAAATTTCTACATGACGTTCACGGTTAAGGAAGGCCCGCGCTACCGGCTTTCTCAAGTGGACCTCGACGTCAACGTCAAGGACCTTCCGAAAGAAACGCTAGAAGAAGCGGTTGTGCCCGAGGCCGGCGACTGGTTCAACGGTAAGCAATTGGAAGACACCGTCGATGCCATCACCAACGCCGCCGGCAACGCCGGCTACGCCTTTGTCGAGGTGCGGCCCCGTTTGGATCGCGATATGGCCGCGAAGACCGTCAGCGTGGTCTTTCAGGTGCGTGAGGGACCGCGCGTGTTCATCGAGCGCGTCGATATTCAAGGAAATAACCGCACGCTGGATAAAGTGATCCGTCGTGAAATCAGGCTGGTCGAAGGCGATGCTTTCAATACCGCCAAAGTTCGGCGCTCCCGGGAGCGCCTGGAGAACCTCGGCTACTTCAAGCAAGACACGGTTAAGATCGATAATACGCCGTCCGAGGCTTACCCCGACCGGACGATCTTGACGGCCAAGATCGAAGAGCAGTCCACAGGCGAACTCAGTTTCGGTATCGGCTTTTCCAGTGCCACCGGAGCATTGTTCGACGTCGGGATCAGCGAGCGAAACTTGCTGGGGAAGGGCCAGGATCTTCGCGCCAACTTGAGCATCGCCCAGCAGCAAAGCCAAGTGAGCCTGAGCTTTACCGAGCCGTATTTCCTCAACCGCCGCCTGGTGGCCGGAGCGGACGTGGTCGCTTCCAGAACCGACTACCAGAACGAAAGCGGCTTCACGTCGAATACATACGGCGGGACTGCGCGCATGGGCTTTAGTTACAATGAGTACATGTATCAGCGCTTCAATTACAATCTCACCGCCACGAATTTGACCGGCTTGAACGCCTCGGTATCGCAATTCATTCGCGAGCAGGCCGGCACGACCATCACATCCCAGCTTAGCCAGATCCTGACCTATGACCGGCGCAATAACGTCATCGACCCCACCGGCGGCTACTACGTAACGCTGTCAACGGATTTGTCCGGACTGGGTGGCTCGGAACGCTATGTGCGGGGCGGCGTCGGCGCCGCCGTCTACGCCGAGCCCTTTACCGGCTGGGTGCTTTCGTCGATCGTCGCCGGCAACTATATCGTTGGCCTCGGCCAGGAAATAAAAATCTACCAGCGCAATCAGTTGGGCGGCTATAACTTGCGCGGCTTCAAGGATTTCGGCGTGAGCCCGCGCGATTCGACAACATTTGACGCCCTCGGCGGCGACTGGATGGCCACGGCCACCTTCGAGCTGCGGGTTCCGCTCGGCATACCCAAGGAAGCCGGCATCAAGACTAAACTGTTCAACGACTGGGGCGTGATCGGCCCGCCGAAGGATCTTAAAGACCGGGGCACGTTCCAGATCCTGGATTCCCGCGCGATCCGCGGATCTGCCGGTGTCGGCGTCGAATGGACGTCACCGGTGGGTATTATCTCGCTCGACTATTCACCGTTCATTTTCAATGCGCAAACGTTCGACAGAACATCGAAATTCCGTATTAACTTTGGTAACCGCTTCAACTGATTCAGAGGGCTGTCATGAAAACCAAACTTTTCTCACACCGCGCGGCGGCAGCCGTGCTCCTTACCGGCCTCGTCCTATTGCTCGGGACGTCCGGCAGTTTCGCGCAGACGGAGCGGGGGCCGGCCCCCGTGCTCGGCATCGTTGATACCGAACTCCTGCTTCGCGATTCCCTGGCGGCGAAGGGTGTGCTCCTTGAGCGCGACAAGTACGCAACCACGTACCAGAACCAGGTCAAAGAGATGGAAGACAAGCTCCGGATCGAAGACCAGGAACTTGCCCAGCAGCGTAGCGTACTGGCCCCCGATGTGTTCCAGGAGCGGGCTCAGGCCTTCCAGCAGAAGCTGGCGACCTTCCAGACGCAGGTGAAAGACAAGCAGGAACGCCTGGACTACTCCTTCCAGCGTTCAATGGAGCAGGTTGGTCAAACGATCATGCTCGTTGCTCAAGAAGTCTCGAAGGAACGGGGCATCAATGCCGTGATGGCGCGCAATCAGCTGATGATCTTCGATCCCGGCATGGACATCACCAAGCCGGTGATGGACAAATTGAACCAGCGCTTGGCGACCGTGGCATTCCAGAACCCCGACACTCTCCAGCGTGGTGCCGACGGCGCCGCCATCCCAGGCGTTCCGGCCCCAGCGGGCGCGAAGCCCGCAGCGGCCACGCCCGCCAAAAAGTAAGGGCATGCCCGATCCCCGGTTCTATCGCCGCGCCGGGCCCTTTCGTTTGGCTGATCTCGCCGGGCGCTGCGGCGCCCGGCTCGCCGCGGCCTGCGATCCGAATCTTCTGATTCACGACGTCGCGACCATCGAAACCGCGACATCGGGCGACATCGTTTATTTCGCCGATCCAGCTTATGTCTTGGCATTGGCATCGAGTAGATGCGGCGCCTGCATCACGACTGAAGAGTTGGCGCCCCGCGCGCCGGCCGGCTGCGCTGTGCTGGTGACCACCGACCCGCGAGCGGCCTATGCCGAGGTCGGCGCGCTCTTCTATCCAGAGCCGCCGCTGTCCACACTGTCGCAAAACGTCGACATCGCCGCCGATGCGGTGCTGGGGGAAGGCTGCGTCCGCGCTCCGGGCGCCGTCATTGGCGCCGGCGCGATCATCGGCAAGCGAAGCAGCATCGGCGCAAATGCGGTGATCGGCCCCGGCGTGGTTGTTGGCGACGACTGCCGGATAGGAGCGAATACGACACTCGCATACTGCCTGGTTGGAAATCGTGTCGTCATTCATCCGGGCGTACAAATCGGCCAGGACGGATTTGGTTTTGTGTCGACCGACGACGGTCTTCGCAAAGTGCCCCAGCTTGGACGCGTGATTATTCATGATGACGTCGAAATCGGCGCCAACTCCACCATCGATCGCGGTGCCGCGGGCGATACGGTTATCGGCGCCGGCACCAAGATCGATAATCTCGTGCAAATTGCCCATAACGTCGAGATTGGCAGCCGCTGCATCATCGTCTCCCAGGCCGGAATCGCCGGAAGCTGTCGCATCGGCGACGGCGTGGTGGTCGGCGGCCAAGTGGGGATCGTCGATCACGTGAGGGTAGGCGACGGCGCACAAATCGCCGGTCAAACCGGGGTTACGGGCGATATCGGGCCCGGTGAGGTGGTCATGGGTTACCCGGCGCGGCCAATACGCCAGTTTTGGCGGGAACAGGCGGCCTTGTCGCAGTTGACCAAGCGCGACAAGTAACCGTAAAACCATGCCTATAAGCGGTGCCCCGCGGGGCATTGGATTAACAGGACGGCGGCCATGGACGGACAACCAGCTCAATCTGACCTAGCCTTCGACATTCAACGGATCATGGCGATGATCCCGCATCGCTATCCGTTCTTGTTGGTCGACCGAGTCATCGATGTTGTACCGGGGGAGTCCGCGGTCGGTATCAAGAATGTCAGCGCCAACGAGCCGCACTTCCAAGGCCACTTCCCAGGCCGGCCGGTGATGCCCGGCGTGCTGATCGTCGAGGCCATGGCCCAGACGGCCGCCGTCATGGTGGTCGCGATACTCGGCAAGGAGACCGAAGGAAAGCTGGTGTATTTCATGTCCATCGACAACGCCCGCTTCCGCAAGCCGGTTGTGCCGGGCGACCAATTACGCCTCTACTGCCGCAAAGTGCGGCAACGCGGGAATGTCTGGAAATTTACCTGTGAGGCCCGCGTCGACGACACCATCGTGGCGGACGCGACCTACACCGCGATGATCATGGACTCGTGAAGGTCGGCCCCCTCCTCATGGATACATCCCAACCGATAACAAACATTCACCCGACGACGGTGATCGACAGGGCCGCGACTGTGGCCGACGGCGTCGAGATCGGTCCGTACTGCGTGATCGGGCCCAACGTTGTGCTTGGTGAGGGCGTGCGCATCCATTCGCACGCGGTCATCGACGGCCATACGACCATCGGTGCGCACACCGTCGTGCATCCCTTTGCCTCGCTGGGACTTGCGCCGCAGCATCTCAGTTATAAGGGTGAGCCCACACGCCTCGTGATCGGGCATCACAACGTCATCCGCGAACACGTTACGATGCACGTCGGAACGGCGCAGGGTGCTATGGAAACGCGCGTCGGCAGTCATTGCTTCTTCATGGCCGGGTGCCACGTTGCCCACGACTGTACTATCGAAGATCACGTCATTCTGACGAACAATGTGGCCCTGGGCGGGCATGTCACTGTTGGTGAATACGCCAACATTGGCGGTTTGTCGGGGGTCCATCAGTATGTGCGTATCGGCAAACACGCCATGATCGGCGGCGTGACCGGTGTCGACAAGGACGTTATTCCCTACGCCCTGGCTATGGGAAATCGTGCACGTCTCACGGGGCTCAACGTTGTCGGGCTGCGGCGGCGCGGATTCTCGCGCGAGGATATTCGCAGTTTACGTACGGCTTTCGGTCTGTTGTTCTCCCAAGGCGGCACCATGGCCGAACGGCTCAGTGAAGTCGCCGATCTCTTCAGCGGCCAGGCCGGCGTGATGGATATTGTCAACTTCATCCGTGTCGACTCATCCCGGTCCATTTGCACACCCGTTGCCGGCAACGGCAACGGCCATGGCGGCTGATCAAACCCCGTGCCGCACCAAGGACTCCTGCCCAAACTCGGCATTATCGCTGGGGGTGGCATGCTTCCCGGGTTATTGCTGTCGGCTTGCAAAGCCGAGGGCCGGCCGCATTTCGTACTCGGCCTGACGGGCTTTGCCGAGGCAGCGAGTCTCGGCGGCACCGTTGATGCCTGGGTACGCATGGGTGAGATAAGCAGGGCCCTTGAAGTATTGCGGGGCGGCGGCGTGCAGGAAGTCGTCATGGCAGGGGCCGTTCGCCGCCCGGCCCTATCCGAACTCATGCCTGATCTTAAGGGCGCTGCGATTCTTGCCCGCATTGCCGGAAGGGCCTTGGGTGACGACGGACTGCTTTCGGCGGTCATTGCCGAAATGGAGCGCGAAGGTTTCAAGGTGATTGGGGTTGACGAAATTCTCGGCGATCTGCTCGCCCACGAAGGCGTAATGGGTGCACACAGTCCCGATGAGTCGGCCGCGAGCGACATTGCTCACGGATTCAAGGTCGCCCGCATCCTCGGCGACGCCGATGTTGGTCAAGCAGTGGTGGTGCAACAAGGCATCGTGCTCGGCGTCGAAGCCGCCGAAGGAACCGACGCCCTCATGGCGCGCTGTGCGGACCTGTGTCGGGAAGGGCCGGCCGGTGTGCTGGTGAAGGCCAAGAAACCCAACCAGGAACGTCGCGCCGACCTGCCAACGATCGCTGCGCAAACGGTCCGCAATGCCAAGGCGGCAGGATTGCGCGGAATCGCGGTCGAGGCTGGGCACACGCTTGTCATCGGCCTGGCGGATGTCATCGCGGCCGCCGACCAGACCGGGCTGTTCGTTGTCGGAGTCGCGCCCGCCCGACGTCAGGCCTAGTTCAGGTGGGCCCGCTCATCTATCTCGTCGCTTGTGAACCTTCTGGCGATCAATTGGGCGCCGCCCTGATGGGGGCCCTGCGCGAAGAATCCGCGGGCGAAGTTCGCTTTGCCGGCGTCGGCGGTCCACTGATGGGCGCTCGCGGATTAACGAGCTTGTTCGATGTCCGCGACCTGGCGCTCCTTGGCCTCTTCGAGGTTTTGCCTAAGGCAGGTCTCGTGCTAGCCCGCGTGAAATCCACACTTGCCGATATTGAATCGAAACAGCCCGACATTCTTGTGACCATCGACTCCTGGGGATTCACCGGGCGGATTAACCAGCGCCTGGCGAGAAGAAAAAGCCCAATCACGCGTGTGCGATATGTCGCACCGCAAGTGTGGGCCTGGCGTGCGGGCCGGGCAAAGCAATTGGCGCGCTGGATTGATCACCTGCTGACATTGCTGCCGTTCGAGCCGCCGTACTTTACCAAACATGGCCTGGCCGCGACCTGGGTTGGCCATCCGGTTCTTGAAAGTGGTTTTGGCCAAGGCGATTCCGCGGCATTCCGCAAGCGCCACGGCATTGCCATGAACCGTCGCGTGATCGGCGTGCTCCCCGGAAGCCGGCGTAGTGAGGTCAGGCATTTGCTGCCCGTGTTCAAGGACACGATCGCGCGGCTGGCCGAGCGTTATCCTGATGTTCACGTGGTCATTCCGACCGTGGATACGGTCGCCCATGAGATCTATGCCGCGGCGCGCGATTGGATGGCTCCCGTGACCGTCGTGATGGAGCCGAATCAGCGCCACGACGCCTTTGCGGCCTGCGATGTCGCCTTGGCCGCATCGGGCACCGTGTCTCTGGAACTCGCCATGGCCGGCGTGCCGCATGTGATCGCCTATCGCGGCACGGCGATGTCCGCTTTGGCGTTCAAGTTCTTTCGCCGGACGCGTTACGTAAACCTGATCAATATCCTGGTCGGACATGAAGCCGTACCGGAACGCCTGCAGAGCCAGTGCCGGCCCGAGATTCTTGCCGAGGATCTGGGGCTTCTCATGCGCGACGATATGCGCCGTGTTGCCCAGCGCGCGGACTTTTCGGCTGCCCTCTCGAAGCTGTCGCCGGGCGGCGAGCGCCCCAGCCGCCGCGCCGCACAAACCATCCTGTCGCTGATTCGCCCGCCTGCTTAGAACATTGAATTATCTTTATTTTCTCGCCCGGCCAGTTTTGGGTAATTCAGTTATACTAGAGCGTGTTGCGTTTAGATAGAACTATAGCCGGCCTCCCGGAAGTAATTTGAGCACTCGGTTGGAGTGATGGTGCCGAGCGTCGTTGCGAGCGCATCGTGAACTTCATCGACGCTGCGGCCCATGGCCTTTCGCATGGCATGCTT
>CAMDRB010000123.1 GCA_945906455.1 Caenispirillum bisanense | reverse complement strand
GCGCCGCGTCGTCTTCGCGTACCGCTCGAAACCCGCCACCGCCAAAGTCAGCTGCTTCATAGGAGCAATTCCTTTGCTTCACACCCGCATCAGACTAAGAATCACAAGGACCCTGGCGTGTCGATGACTTATTCAGAGTGTCCTTAGATACTTTAAGCGGGACAAACCAGTATGTCGGCCGGCGGACGCGTGGCGTTTGAAATTCAGACCTACAAGGATGGCCGGTGGGCCATCGACGAGGTCGTCCCGACCGAAGAAGCCGCGCGCCGCAAGGCCACGGATCTCTTGAGTCTCAAGACCACCAAGGGCGTGCGCATCCTCAAGGAAACCCATTTCGCCAGCGACACCCGCCGCGCGACAGAAATTTTCAGCTAGATGAAGCAGGCGGAAAAGGAGAACGACTACGGCATTACGCCGGTGGACGAGGCGCCGCTCTGCGAGAAAGTTGCCGACTACTATCAAACCGCGGCGCGTACGACCATGGCGCGGTTGTTTACGCGTTACCTCGACAAGATCGAGATGACGCCGTTTGAGCTCTTGCACAGCCACAAGAATTTGAAGCGCATGCTCAATGTCGACGCGATGGCGCCGTCCGCCGTTGACAAGATCGCGAGCCTGCATGCGCGTGTCTCGACCGAAGACGCCCGCAAGCGCAAGGACATCATTTATCAAGCCGTCGACCGCATCTCCCAGCGCGCCCGCGAGGTAGACTCGAAGGAGTTGCCCGACCTTAAGGACAGCACACTCGACGAGCTTCTGCGCAGAATCGACGCGCGTTATACCGACGCCGAGGAACGCAGCTATTTGACGAATGTCGCGTTCGTTCGCACGACGATCAATTGGACGGGCTGGCTCGGCAAGTTGACCGAACTCGTCCCCATGGCAAAATCGCAGAAGGACGAGCGCGCCCGCGCCATGGTCGACGAAATGCTCGCCGACATTTTTATGGCCAAGACGATCATCAAGGATGTCATTGGTGTGTCCAAGCACATGGGCGACGCCCTAATGCGCATCCTCGATTTGCTGGAGGGCAAGTGTAAGCCGACAAAATTCGCCGTCGACGAACTCGTCGTATTGCTCAATCAGCTGTTCGCGGCTGACATGTTGCCGCGCGCGAAGAGCGTTTTATTCGACCGGCTCGAACACGATCTGGCCGGCGCGGGACGTCTGACCAACAGCGAAGATGTTGCCGACGACAAGGAATTCTTCGATACGATGGTTGCTCGCCTAGTCACAGACCGTGGAATTATTGGCGGGCGCGCGATCGCGTCAGGCCTCACGGATCGCTGGGCGCGCTTGACCAACGTCGGCGGTGCGATGGGCCGCAAGCGCGCCATAGAAGGCGTGCGCGACAAGTTGGTGTCGGGCAAGCGCAAGTTTATCTACCTCTTGGCAATGTACGACCCCAAGGCCGACGCCGCGACCAACGCGTTAATCGAGAATCAAGTGCGTGATCTGGCCGGGCAGCTCAACACCATTCAAAAAATCGCGCCCGAAGCTCGCACTGAAAAGACCCGGCTTCAGGAAGTGGCGGCCATCCAACGGCTGGTGCTTGGCTCCGAGCTTCCCAGCCGGCTGCGCGATCCGGCATCGGCCAAGTTTGACGACCTGGTGTCGGAATACATCATTTCACAAGGTGTTATCGAGCGCCTCGACGACAAGGAGTTGAGCTTTCGCGAGCGGGCCACCCGGCTGGTTACATTTTGCGCCTCGGGCGTGCTGACAGTCGGCCGGGCGACCACAATCGCGCGCGATACCATCGTCTCCTACTTGCGCCGTAAGGATTTCATCTCTGAATTTCTGGGCGATATTCCCGAGGCCGCCGACAAGGAAAAGGCCATCAAGGAATTTTACGGCCTCCTGGCGAAAACCGGCTTCGACCTAAAGATCTAACCGGCCCCGGCCCGATGCTTTCGAAGGCCTACGTTTCCCAATCCTGATAAGTTCCGTTGATGAAGTGGTCCCCGAGGGCCCGCTGCAGATCGAAGGCGGCATCGACAGCCAAGGCAAGGCTGGCGGCCTCGGCTAGATTTTCACCGGCCGCCGTCGCGCGCACGAATGCGGCATCGGCCGGCTCAACGGCGCGGGTGACGAGCCGGCTCCCGGCGCGCGACACCAGCACCGATTGAGCAAGGCCCATATCGACCCGCGGTATGTCGGCGACATCGAGCTGGTTGACCTCCCAGATACGGTAAATTGGAAAGGCCGACGTCGTTAACCGGGTCGCCGGGTGCCATTTGAAGACGGTGCTTTCCATTTCGGCCGGCGATAAGGCGGCCAGCCGCGCTGCATCAAGCGGCTTGGCATCGGCGGCGAAATAGGCTTCGCCGCGCGCCCACTCCAGCCGCGCCACATCGGCGAGATAGGGTAAGCGGCGCCCGACATCCTCGCGTTCAATGAAGGCGGCGAAATCCCCGCCGTAGGCCGACAGCTGGGGCAACCGCGGCGGCGTTTCGGTGGCGAAGCGCCCGGCCAAGTTCGCGAAAAATTGCTCGCCGACCACCCGACGGGTTACGGGAAATGCGACGGCCAGAACCTCGGTCAAACTGGCCTGGACCGTGTTGCGGTAGACGGCAATGCGCGCCGCGACCGGTCCGCGGGCCGCCGCAACCAAGGGCAGGACCGGCCCATCATCCTCGCCGAGCACGCTGGCGCGAAACCGCCGCTGCAGCTCCTGCAATTGCAGCTCGGGCAGTTCAAGCGCCGATGTTTCAGGATTAGCGCTAAGCGACATGCGCCGCGTCCGGGGCGTTAACTTGGGCCTTCCCGTCAAGGATCGATTGCGCCGCGGCCGCCTCGCCCAGGAGCACCGAGAGCTCTGGGATTTCCAAATCCCATTCGATCAAGGTCGGGCGCGGACCGATGCGGGCGATCGTGGCGGTAAAGAGCGCCCAGACCGGGTCGCACACGCGCGCACTATGAGTATCGATGAGCAGGCGCGAGATCCCTTCGCCGGTCACGGAATGTCCCGCCAGATGAATCTCGCCCACGGCGGCAGCGGGAATTGAGTCGAGGTAGTCTTCGGCATCGAAGGCGTTGTTCGTGGCGCTGACATAGACATTGTTGATATCCAGCAGCAGACCGCATCCCGTGCGTTCGGCCAGGCGCGCGAGAAACTCCGGCTCGCGCATCACCGAGCCAGGGAAGCTCAGGTAGGCCGAAGGGTTCTCCACCAGGATCTGCCGGCCGAAGGCGTCTTGCGCCCGCATGACGTTGCGGCACACCGTCGCCAAAGTTGCCTCGGTATACGGAAGAGGGAGCAGGTCATTGAGATAGACCCCCTCGGTGACGCTCCACGATAGGTGTTCAGAGACGAGGGCCGGGCCCACGCGGTTGAACAGACGGCTGAGGCGCGCGAGATGTTGCTCATCCAGCCCCTCCGCCGAGCCCAGCGAAAGGCCGACGCCATGACAACTTACGGGATACCGCGCGGCCACAGCATCCAACATGGCCAGCCGCACACCGCCGTCGCATAGAAAATTTTCACTGTGGACTTCGACCCAGGCCGCCTTGGGCAGTGCGCCGGGCGGATCGCCGGCGAACGACGCCATGTGCGGCGTCCTGAGGCCGATGCCCGCCGCCGCAGGAATGCTCAAGCGGCTATCCCGCTCTCGCGGCCTTGGCCGCTTCAGCAGGCTTGGGGTCCTCAAAGGCCTCCATTTGTCCGCCCATCTTCAGGCAAGTTCCCGTTTCCACCAGCATCCATTCCTGGCCGCTCTTGTCGATGGTGGCCAATCCACCGCAAGTGTGGCTGCCGTTGGCAGAGGCGCAGCCATTCTCGCCGGCCTTGGCAACGCCGTAACATTGCTCTTTGCCCGGCGCCTCGGTTTCCATCGAGGGTGTTTTCACCATACTCATCGTCACCGCGCCGGCGACAACAGCGGCGCCGATCACGGCCGTCGCGATCATTTTGCTTTCCATGGACTTCTACTTTTCCAAACGTTGGTACCCGCCGCTATCATAAACCAAGCCGGGGCCGGCGAGAATCACGGCTCTGCGAGAACTTCCAATAATTTTACCTCGCCCGCCTTGGCGAGCCGCGCAAAGGCTGCAACACTTGTAACATTCGGTGAGTTGACCCTCACATTCCTTTGTGGTGACAACGCCCCTCGATGCATTCCGCGGTCCCTCCTGCCTCTTCGGTCGAGCCAGTCTTGGTCGCACCAGTCTTGCGCCCGACCCCGACCGATTCCCCCGGCCCGCCGAAGCGGCTGGCGGACTTCGCCAGCTTGAGCGAGGCCTTAGACTATGCGGCTAAAAGCTTAGCAGGGTTCAACTTCTATTCGGCGCGCGGGGGTCTGGAAACCGTACTGACGTTCCGTGAATTGCGTGAGCAAGCCGTCAGTACCGCGCTCCGGCTATCCGCGGCCGGCATCAAGCCCGGCGAACGGCTGACACTGCTCGCGGCCACCGCCCCTGAGTTCCTGGTCTTGTTCTTTGCCTGTCAATACGCGGGCCATATTCCCGTGCCGATGCCTCTGCCGACCGCTTTCGGCCGGCGCGAAGCCTATATCGACCAGATCAAGGGCCAAATTGTCTCGTCCGGCGCGCGCATGGCGCTGGGCCCTCAGGAATTCTTGCCTTTGGTACGCGAAGCCGCCGAAGGCGCGTCGCTCGCGCTGATTGGAACGCTGGCCGATGTCGGCGCGTTGCCCGAGGGCAAGGCGACGCTCAACCCGGGCGGCTCACAGGATCTTTCTTATATTCAATATAGCTCAGGCTCGACGCGGTTTCCCATGGGCGTCATGGTGACCCATGCCAGCCTCATGGCGAATTGCCATGCCATGAATAAGCACGGCGTCGGCAATGGCCCTGGCGACCGCGGCATGTCGTGGTTGCCGTTTTTCCACGACATGGGTCTGGTGGGATTCATGATCGGCGCGCTGACCAGTCAAACGTCTATGGACTACCTCAGCACCGAAGATTTCGCGCGGCGTCCCCTGACCTGGCTGAAAATCATCAGCGATAACGGCGGAACCGTCTCCTATGCGCCGTCGTTCGGTTACGAGCTTTGCGCACGCCGGGTCGCGACCATGACCGAAAATTCCCTCAGCCTGGATCTTTCCAAGTGGCGCGTCGCCGGCATCGGCGGCGAAATGATCAAGCCCCATGTCATGCAGGCCTTTGCCGAGGCCTTCAAGCCTTACGGATTCTCGGAAAAGGCGTTCTGCGCCAGTTATGGCTTGGCGGAATGCGTGCTCGGCGTCAGCGTCGCCAGGTTCAGCACCGGGATGACGGTCGACTACGTCGACAAAGCCGCGCTCGAAGACCATCGCGCCGAGCCCATTGCCGACACCGGGACCAAGGCCGGCCGTGCGGTGGTCTCCTGCGGCAGAGTATTGCCGGAGCATCGTGTCGAAATCCGCGGTGATGCGGGACTCGTGCTGGGGCCGCGGCGGGTCGGTCGCGTCTATGTCGCCGGGCCCAGCGTCATGCGGGGTTATTTCAACAATCCCGAGGCCACGGCCGAGGCCTTGCAGGACGGCTGGCTCGACACCGGTGACCTTGGCTATTGGCTGAACGACGAACTGGTCATTGTCGGCCGCGCCAAGGACATGATGATCGTCAACGGCCGCAATGTCTGGCCGCAGGATATCGAATGGACGGTCGAGCATATCGCGGGCCTTAAATCGGGCGATGGCGCCGCGATATTGCTGACCGATGCCGACGGCGTTGAACGCCCGACGATCCTGGTTCAATGCCGCCCAGCCGATCCGGCTGAACGGGCGAAGCTGGTTGCCGAAGTGAGCGCGCGCGTGCAGGAGGCCGTGGGCATCGCCTGCGCGGTAATTTTGGTGCCGGCGCGCAGTTTGCCGAAGACCACCTCGGGCAAGTTGGCCCGGGGCCGCGCCAAAGCCATGTTCATGGCGGGCGAAATTGCCGCCCTTGCCACCGCCGTGCCCGCCGCGTGATCCCATGTCGCGTGATCCCATGTCGCGTGATCCCATGATGCTGCCGACTGTGGCCGTGACCGGCGCTACGGGCTTCATCGGCCGGCGCATCGTGCGCGCGCTCGTCGACTTCGGCTATGGCGTGCGCGCTTTGGCGCGTCGTGCGCCGGTGGGCGAGGCGGCCGAGCAGATGAAGTCGGTTTCGTGGGTGGTGGGCTCGCTCGACGACCGCGATGCCCTGACCGCGCTGGTCAAGAATACCGTCGCCGTCGTCCACTGCGCGGGCGCGGTCAAGGCTTTGAACCGCGACGCCTTTCTTGCCGTCAATCGCGCGGGCACGCGACTCTTGGCGGAGATCACCGCCGCCGCGCCGGTTCCGCCGCGATTTATCCTGATCTCGTCGCTCGCGGCGCGCGAGCCGCACCTCTCGGCCTATGCCGCCAGCAAGCGCGGTGGTGAACAGGCCGTGCGCGCTTTCCAATCAATCCTGCCCGCCGTCATCTTGCGCCCGCCGGTGGTCTACGGGCCCGGCGACCTGGAGACCCTGCAAGTTTTTAAGCTGGCTGCTAAGGGCATCGTGCTCGCTCCCATGGTCGAAGGCGCGCGAGCCTCCCTGGTCCATGTCGACGACGTCGCGGCCGCCGTCATGGCGGCCCTTGGTCTGGATGACGTTCCGACCGGGCCGATCGAGTTCGACGACGGCACGCCCGGAGCCCACAGCTGGGCTGAGATCGCCGCCGCCGCCGGGGCGGCGCTTGGCACCAATCCTCGGGTGATTGCCGTTCCCGCTCCGATTCTCTATCTCGCCGGAGCGGCCGCCAGCCTCTCGGCCTACCTGACCCGCCGGCCGCAGGTGCTGAGCTGGGGTAAAGTGCCCGAACTCCTGCACCCCGACTGGGTAGCCTCCAGAAGCAACTTTCCAGGCTATAAGCCTTTGTGGAACCTCGAAAAAGGCTTCAGTGACGCGATCAGCTGGTACACCTCACGGGGCCTGTTAACATCGTAACCGCTGAGTTGATTTGTAACCTTTCCGCCATTCCCCCACTCTCATCCCTTAGCACCTGCAACATATTAATTGGCGGCCGCGGGTGCCGACGAGGAACGGTTTTAGGACATGAACGCCCCTGCCGGCGCGGCGCCGTCGCCCGATACTCTGGCGGCGCTTTTTGAAATCCTGAAGACGTTCAACAAGACCGGGGTCGAACTGACGCCGGGAACCCGGTTCAGCGAGGATCTGAACTTCGATTCCCTGGTCGTCATGGAATTCGTCGCCGTCGTTGAGGACGATTTCGATATCTCGGTGCCGCTCAACATTTTGCCCGATGTGGCAACGATTAAGGACTTGGCGCTGGCGGTCGAAAAGATCGTCGCCGAGTAGAGCAGGCGAGATCGCGGGTTTAGGGTTTAGGGGATATTTGCCATGGCTGATTTGCTCGACCGGTTTGCTCCACTTATGGCGCAACGCGACGCCTTGTTCGGCGAGGGCGGGGTTGATCCCTTCGAGGTCAAGATGGATCAAGTCCTGTCGCAGACCGAGGCCGTCATCGCCGGGCGGCGGACGATTTTGGTCGGCACCAACAATTATCTCGGCCTGACGTTCGCGCCCGAAGCGCTGAAGGCGGCCCATGAAGCCCTGGAAGCCTGCGGCACCGGCACGACGGGTAGCCGCGTCGCCAACGGCACCTATGACGGCCACAAGCAACTTGAGAACGTGCTGAGCGATTTTTTCGGCAAGGAACACGCCATGGTGTTCTCCACCGGGTTCCTCGCCAATCTCGGCATCCTTTCGACGCTCATGGGCCCTGACGATTTCATTCTGATGGATGCCGACTGCCACGCCTCGATCTACGACGGCGTGCGCGGCAGCTCGGCCCAAGTAATCCGTTTCAAGCACAATGATGCCGCCGACCTCGACAAGCGGCTCGCCCGCCTCGCCGACAAACCCGGCAACAAGCTGATTGTCATCGAGGGCATCTATTCGATGCTCGGCGACAAAGCGCCGCTGGGCGAAATCGTCGCGGTCAAGAAGAAGTACGATAACGTCTATCTGCTTTCCGATGAGGCCCACTCGCTCGGCGTCTTGGGCAAGTTCGGTCGCGGCCTGCCCGAAGAAGCCGGCTGCGAGGACGACGTCGATTTTATTGTCGGTACATTCTCAAAGTCCGTCGGCACCGTCGGTGGTTTCTGCGTCTCCAGCCATCCGCAGTTCAACACCTTGCGCCTGGTTTGCCGGGCCTACGTGTTCACCGCCTCCCTGCCGCCATCGGTGGTCGCCTCGGCCACGGTGAATCTGGGCTTGGTCAAGAACGGCGGCGCGCTGCGTGTCCGCCTCATGCGCAATGCTCACAAACTGCATGCCGGTCTGACCGCGCTGGGCCTCAAGGTCGCCAGCGAGAACAGCCCGGTTGTGGCGGTGGTTGCCCCGGATCCCGAGGTCGCGCTGGCCTTCTGGCGCGGACTCATCGAGGCCGGGGTTTACGTCAACTTGGCTCTGCCGCCGGCGACGCCTTACGGCTATTCGCTGTTGCGCGCGAGCCTGTGCGCAGCTCACACCGAAGAGCAACTCGACGAGGTCATTGCGATCTTCGCCGAGGTCGCCGCGAAAATCGGGCTGACGGCGCCGGCTGTACGCCAGCGCATCGCCGCCGGCTAGAGCGTGTTGCGTTTAGATAGAACTATAGCCGGCCTCCCGGAAGTAATTTGAGCACTCGGTTGGAGTGATGGTGCCGAGCGTCGTTGCGAGCGCATCGTGAACTTCATCGACGCTGCGGCCCATGGCCTTTCGCATGGCATGC
>CAMDRB010000122.1 GCA_945906455.1 Caenispirillum bisanense | reverse complement strand
TTCGCCGACTGGCCACAAGTGTTCGGCGATGCCAAGATGACCACCGCCATGCTCGATCGCCTGACGCACCATTGCGACATCATCGAGACCGGAAACACCAGCTGGCGATTCAAAAACCGCAGCTGATAAAACCCTCCCCCACACCCCCGCCCGGGCTTACCCACGTGGGCGCACAGGCACCTCCCACGGCCGCCTCCGCCTGCGCTCGCTGCGGCGCGCGGCGTCGGCCGCAGGGCCCTCCTATGCACTACGGGGATAAGCCCCTATTCCAGCCCGCCAAGGGGGTCGGAATTGGACGCGAAAAGGGGGTCACGTTTGGGTGCGATTTGACACTTCGCGCCCCTTCCCGTTGCATCACCGGACCAAATAGGTCCAAATGAAGAACGGATTCTACTCACGACTGGATGAGGCTAGGGGCTCACGTCAAGTTCAATACCGAACGCCCTCATGAAGCCCTCGCCATGAAGTGCCCGGCCGAGGTCTATACCCCTTCAGTCCGGGCCTATAACGGACTGACCGAGCTCAGCTATCCTTTCCATGATCGCGACGTCGTCGTTACCAACTGCGGCCGCATCTGCTTGCATCGCAAGAAGATCAACCTCTCGATGGTCTTTGCTGGTCAGCGCGTCGGCATCAAAGAAGTCGACGACGGCATTTGGCTCGTCTCATTCATGCACTATGATCTTGGATACATCGACCTGGAGCAAAGGACCTTGCAGCCCATCGACACCCCTTTCGGCTAAGGGTGTCACCCATGTCTCCGGTACAACATGTTACCCATGTCTCCGGGTCGGACAATCTGAGCGTGGCGGAAGGGGTGGGATTCGAACCCACGAGACCCGTTAGGGCCTGCCGGTTTTCAAGACCGGTGCCTTCAACCGCTCGGCCACCCTTCCGTTGAAACGCGTGCAGCTTATAGCAAACTTCCGGGCTACCTTTGAAAGGCTGTTTTCCGGCGCGTAAACGTGCAAAAAATCCCAAGGCCCGGGCGAGGGGCGTAGAATCGTGAGGAAATATCAAATGACGGCGCATTCCGGCACACCTCCGGTCATTGGGGTCATTGGTGGGTCGGGCATTTATGACCTGGATGGCCTAACCGCCAAGCATTGGCGCGAGGTCAGCACACCCTTTGGCGAGCCGTCCGACGAGCTGCTGTTCGGCAATTTGGACGGCCAAGAGATGGTCTTCCTGCCCCGCCATGGCCGGGGCCATAAACGCTCGCCCACGGATCTTAATTACCGCGCCAACATCTGCGCCTTAAAAATGGCCGGGGTGACCGAGATCATTTCCTTGAGCGCCTGCGGATCATTGCGCGAGGACCTGCCCCCCGGAACCTTCGTGATCGTCGATCAGTTTATCGATCGGACATTCGCCCGCGTGAAGTCGTTTTTTGAGCCCGGCCTGGTGGCCCACGTGTCCATGGCCCACCCGGTGTGTGGACGGTTAAGCGATCACCTGGCCGCGGCGGCGGACGACATGGGAATCGCCCATGCACGCGGCGGCACTTACATCACAATGGAGGGCCCGCAATTTTCGACCTTGGCCGAATCAAAACTTTACCGTGGCTGGGGTTGCGACGTGATCGGGATGACCAACATGCCCGAGGCCAAGCTCGCGCGTGAAGCCGAGATTTGCTACGCAACCGTCGCCATGGTGACCGATTACGATTGCTGGCATGAGCAGCACGGTGCGGTCACGGTCGATGCCGTCGTGCGCGTTCTGCTCGCCAATGCCGGCAAGGCGAGAGAACTGGTAAAAGCCTTGGTTCCCAAACTCGCGGACCGGCGCCGCGCTTGCGAAAAGGGCTGTCACCATGCGCTTGACGCGGCCATCATCACGGCACCGGAGGCGCGCGATCCGGCCATCGTCAAGAAATTGGCGCCGGTGATCGGGCGTGTCTTAAAAGCTAAAGGCGCCCTGAAATGAAAGCTACCCGATGAAGGTCACCCGATGAAAATCAAGGGCCAGCCCTATCGGACCATTTGGGTAGCGGAAGACGGCTGGCGCGTCAGAGTCATCGATCAGACTCGGTTGCCGTTCGAATTCGCCCTCACCGATCTTGCAACTGTCGAGGAAGCCGCCCAGGCCATCCGCTCGATGATCGTTCGCGGCGCCCCGCTGATCGGCGCTACCGCCGCTTACGGCATGGCGCTCGCGGTGCGCGCCAATTCATCCGACGCCGGCATGGCCGAGGCCTTCGCGCTTTTGCGGTCCACGCGCCCGACGGCGGTAAACTTGATCTGGGCGCTGGAAGAAATGCGGCGGCATTTGACCCCTATCAGCCCGGAAGGCCGCGCCGGGGCCGCTTACGCGCAGGCAGCGAAGATTTGCGACAACGATGTCGCGCAGTGCCGGGCCATCGGCGAACACGGTCACAAGATCATCGCTCGGCTTTGGGATGACCTCATCGAAAAAAGCCCGAAGCGGCCCGATCGCATCAACGTTCTCACCCACTGCAACGCCGGGTGGCTGGCTTGTGTGGATTGGGGAACGGCGCTCGCGCCAATTTATATGGCCCACGACGCCGGCATCCCGATTCATGTATGGGTCGATGAAACGCGCCCCCGGAACCAAGGCGCGTCACTGACCGCTTTCGAGCTTGGCGCCCACGGCGTGCCCCATACCGTGATCGCGGATAATACCGGCGGGTACCTCATGCAGCATGATCAAGTCGACATGGTCATCGTCGGCAGTGACCGCACCACGGCGCACGGTGATGTCTGTAACAAAGTCGGCACCTATTTGAAGGCCCTGGCGGCGCGCGACAACGGCGTTCCATTTTATGTGGCACTTCCCTCGACGACCATCGACTGGTCGCTCAAGAGCGGCGGCGACATACCGATCGAGGAACGCGATGCGCGTGAATTGACGCATATTTCCGGCCGAAACGCCGACGGGCGGGTCGAAACCGTGCAAATCGTGCCGGACGGAAGTCGCGGCTTGAACGTCGCCTTCGACGTAACGCCGGCACGCTACGTTACCGGATTGATCACCGAACGCGGCGTGAGCACCGCCAGCCGAGAAGGGCTCATGCGCCTCTACCCGGAACGCGGTAAGGAGGCGGCGGCGTGACAGCGGACCACAAAAGAAGATTCTTCAGGAAAGCCTCATGAAAAGTTTATGGTCGGAAGCGGACGCTCAAAGCTATGTCGCGCGCTATGGGCGAGAAGGCGTGAACGCCGACATTGCCTTGCGGGTCTACACTTCGCGGCTGCTCGGCCGCGATCCGGCGCTGGTTTTGCACGGCGGCGGAAATACGTCAGTGAAAACCACTGTGCCCGATCAGCTCGGCCGGCCGACGAAAGTTCTATGTGTCAAGGGATCGGGCTGGGACATGGCCGAAATCGAGCCGGCCGGCTTGCCCGCGGTTCGCTTGGAGCCGCTCGGCGAACTCCGTAGCCTCGCGAAGCTCAACGACGAGGACATGGTCAATATCCAGCGTTGCAATCTCCTGGATGCGACCGCCCCAAATCCTTCGGTCGAAACGCTGCTGCACGCGTTCCTGCCGCATAAATACGTCGACCATACCCATTCCATCGCCGTGCTGGCCGTCAGCGATCAGCCCGACGGCGACAAGCTCTGCCGGGAGGTCTACGGCAAGCGCATGGGCTATGTGCCCTATATCATGCCTGGGTTCCTGCTGGCCAAGAAGGCGGCGGAAGTTTTCGAGGAAGACACTTCCGTCGAGGGCCTGATTCTGGAGAAACACGGCATCTTCACGTTCGGTGATACCGCGCGCCAATCCTACGAACGCATGATCGAAAAGGTATCGCTGGCCGAGGCCCGATTGCAAAAATCGAGGAAACCGGTTTTTGCCGCGGCGGCGGTGCCCGCCCGTTGCGCGACGGCGGCCGAGATCGCGCCCATTTTGCGGGGATTTGCGGCGCGGTGCGACAAAACCGCCGACGCCCGGCGCATGATTTTGGACTTTCGCACGAGTCCGGCAATCCTCAACTACGTCAACGGCCGCGACCTTGCGCGCTACGCGCAGGTGGGCGTGGTCACGCCGGACCACACGATCCGTACCAAGAATTGGCCGGTGATTGTCCCAGCGCCCGACGCTACCGATCTTCCGGGCTTTCGGACAGGCGCCGAGGCGGCCTTCGCTGGTTTCGTCCAGCGCTATCACGACTATTTCCGCAGTAACAATGCCCGCCAGGACCCACCCAAGGTGGAGCTTGATCCGCTGCCGCGCGTCGTCCTGGTGCCGGGTGTGGGGATTTTTGGCATGGGCGCCGGCAAGTCCGCTGCCAAGATCGCGAGCGATATCGCGGAAAGCACGATTCAGACCATCACCGACGCCGAAGCGATCGGGCGCTACGAATGCCTCAAAGTATCCGATCTGTTCGACATGGAGTACTGGTCGCTCGAGCAAGCAAAACTTGGCAAAGGCAAAGAACCCCGGCTCGCCCGCCATGTTGTCGTGGTGACGGGCGGGGCATCGGGCATCGGGAAGGCGACCACCCAGGCGTTCAAACGCGAAGGCGCGGAAGTCGCGATCCTCGACCTGGACAGCGAAATGCTGATCCAAGCGGCAAAGGCCGTCGGTTGCGTTGGCATTCCCTGCGACGTCACCGACGCGGGGAAAGTGAAAGACGCCTTCGCGAAAGTCGTGGAAATCTTCGGCGGCGTCGACATCGTGGTTTCCAACGCCGGCCGGGCCTGGCAGGGGCGAATCGGCATTGTCGATGAGCGCGTGCTTCGCGATAGTTTTGAGTTGAACTTTTACGGTCACCAAAGAGTTGCCCAAGCCGCTGTCAACGTCATGACCGCGCAGGGCTTTGGCGGCGCCCTCCTATTCAATGTCTCGAAGCAAGCCATCAATCCGGGCCCGGACTTCGGCCCTTACGGATTGCCGAAAGCGGCGACGCTATCACTGATGCGGCAATACGCGGTGGATCACGGCGCCGACGGCATCCGCTCCAATGCCGTCAACGCCGACCGCATCCGCTCAGGCCTTCTGACTGATACGATGATCGAGGAACGATCGCGCTCGCGCGGCGTCTCGGTTGAAAACTATATGGGCGGAAATTTGCTCGCGCGCGAGGTCACCGCCGAGGACGTCGCCCAAACGTTTGTAAGCTTGGCTCTGGCCGAGAAAACTACGGGCGCCATCCTGACCGTGGACGGCGGCAATATCGCAGCGGCCGTGCGCTAGGGAGCCGAACCAGATAACATCGCCCGTTTCAGCTTGATCGAAGCAATCAATTGAACATTCTCCGCGCGCAGTTGGTCGCGGCGACCGGTGACGGCCGCCAGGACTTCGGCTTGCTGCGTCTTGGACCGCAGCGGCGCCTTGCCACGGAAGTCGAAACGGTTGGCGATGAACACGGAATAGAATTGGTACAGCGTCGAATCGCTGCCGCGATGCGATAGGCGCACGATATCGAACAACGAAAAGTCACGCGCCGCGAGGAATTCATAGATCTCGAGAAACTGCGGGCCGGGTGCGCTGCGTACCGGGCTTTCAATCAGCAACCCCGAGGCGTCGCGGATCGTGTCTTCAGCGCCGCGCAGCACGCCCATTTCGGCGCCCTCGACGTCGAGTTTGATGAAATAGGGACCATTGAGCCCCGACTCCTGGCGCAGGCCGTCCAATTTTCGACACGGCAGTTCCAATGTCCGATCAGGCGTATTCATGTGGGCGGCGGTCGAAAGCCAATATTCGTGCTCGGGTCGGTTGACGCGGATCATGCCGTCGTGATCGCCGACGGCGGAAATGCGATACGGCTCGCCCAGAATGGATTCGATGCGCGCGAGGCTGGGCGCGTAAGTTTCTTGGGCGTCGATGCACAAGGTGTGGAGGTTAGGATTGACCGCATCCAGGATCGTCAAGGCAAAGCTCCCATCGGCCGCGCCGACATCGATAAACGTCGTGATGGGAACGCCGTTGTTGATCAGCATGATCAGCGGCGTGATCAGTGTATCGCGCGCGAATAAGGCCGGCTGGTTCATGGGATCCACGCTCATGGCTCCGCCGACCGCGCGCTTTCGTGCCAATGGCGCAATAGTCGCTGCGACAAGGCATCGAGCGTCAGATAGAGTAGGAATCCGGCAGCACTTAAGAGCACGAAGCAAGCCAGGGCACGCGCGAGTTCGAGGCGGTAACTCGCTTCCAAAAGGCGCGATGCCAAACCCGAGCCGGTGCCGGACGTCCCGGCGACCATCTCCGCGACGACCGTGCCGATCAATGCCAATCCACCGCTAATGCGCAGCCCACCAAGAAAGTAGGGCAAAGCGCTAGGTGCGAGAAGGCGCAGCAACGTCTGCCGGCGGCTCGCCCCGTAAAGCCGAAAGAGTTCCTTAAGATTGGGATCGGCGCTTTTCAGCCCCAAGAGCGTGTTCGAGATGACCGGGAACACCGCAGCCATCCAGGCAAGGATCAGCATGACGACAAAAATGTTCTCGATCCAAATGATCACGAACGGCGCGATCGTGACGATCGGAGTCACTTGTAGAAACACGGCATAGGGAAACAGCGTCTGCTCGACAAGCCTTGACTGGGCAAGCAAGAACGCAATTCCCGCGCCCGTGATAGCGGCCAGGAGCAACGCGGCGATGGTGATCTCCAGCGTGACACCCAGCGCCTCGATGAGTTCAGGAGCGCTTGACCACAACGCCTCGGCGACGGCGAGGGGGCCGGGAACGATGTAGGCCGGTATGTGGTTGACGCGCACGGCCAGCTCCCACATCGCCAGCACCATCAGACCGAAGGCAACCGGCAGCCCGGCACGCGCCAACGACCCGACATTCCTCATGATGCGGCCCGCTCCGGAACGTCTTCGCCCATAGCTAGGCTGACGGCCTGGCTAACCCTGGCGCACTGGTCGGCAAAGGCATGACCCAGCCTCAATGCGGAATCGCGTCGCGCCGGCAATTCCACGACCAGGTCTTCGACGATCCGGCCCGGGCGCGGGGACATGACAATCACGCGCTCGGACAAGAATACCGCCTCACGAATCGAATGGGTGACAAACACGACCGTCCAGCGATTCTGCTGCCACAGGGCCAAGAGATCATCGTTGAGCTTAAAACGCGTGAACTCGTCGAGCGCGGCAAATGGTTCGTCCATCAACAAAAGACGCGGGGCGGTGACGATGGCGCGGGCGATCGACACGCGCATCCGCATCCCTCCGGACAACTCCCTTGGATAAGCGGATCCGAAGCCCGAGAGGCCGACGCGCTTGAGCGCCTCGGCGACGCGAGGTTCGATATCGGTCCCGGCCTCGCCGGCAAGGCGTAAAGGTAGAGCGACATTCTCGGCCGCCGTAGCCCAGGGCATGAGGGTCGCGTCTTGGAAGACGAACCCCGTATTCTGCGGCGATGCGGCCGCGCGGCGCTCCACGCGTCCCGACGTTGGCGCGGCGAGACAGGCGATTACGCGCAGCAGAGTTGACTTGCCGCAGCCGGACGGGCCAACGATGGCCGTGAAACTTCCAGCAGCAATCGCGAGATCAAGCGGCGCCAGCGCCTCGGTACCGTTGGCAAAGGTTTTGCCGACTCCGCTCAAAACAACGGCGGTGGAACCTTCGTCGTGCGTGCTGGCCGTGACACTCAACGCGTTCCACCGGTGCCGACGCCCTTGCCGACGAACTGCAAGGTATAAGCCTGGCGGTAGTCCATGGTGGAGGGATAGAGACCGTCGGCGGCCATCAGGTCGAAAAACTCTTTCCAACGGGCATCATTCATGGCGCCGATGCCAAGCGAGGTTGCCTCGCCGGACAAGACAATGCCGTAGTCCTTTAATTTTCTCCGCCCAAAGGCCAAGAGTTCATCGGTCATGTCGGGATTGTCGCGCTTGATGAGGGCGTTGGCCGGCGCCGGGTCGCCGTTGAGATAGTCCGCCCAACCAAGAATGCTGGCGTCGACAAAGCGCTGCACCAGATCGGGCTGCTCATTGACCAACTTGCGCGATGTCACGACCAGCGAAGCGTAACTTGTGTAACCGGAGTCCGACAGCAACATCACGACCGGTTGGATTCCGCTACGCTGAATCTGAAACGGCTCACTGGTGGCATAACCTTGCTGTACCGCCTTGGGGTTGGCGAGGAACGGCGCGAGGTTAAAGGTATAGGGCGCGATCTGGTCGTCGGTGAATCCGTACCTCGATTTAAGGAATCGCCAGAACCCAATACGCGTATCGGGCGAGATCATGATTTTTTCGCCCTTGAGGGCTTCAAGACTGTCATGGCCCTGACTGGCGTGGGCGATCAGCACGGCGGGGTCTTTTTGGAACATGCTGGCGACCGCCACGACCGGAACTTTCTGGTCGACGAAATTGAGCGGGATGAATGAATTCGGCGCGATGCTGATATCGAGTTTTCCGGCCGCCAGAAGCTGCGAGTGATTTACCTGCGGCCCGCCCTGGCGGATCGCGACGTCAAGACCGGCCTTGGCATAGAGGCCGGTGGCAAGAGCTTGGTAATAGCCGCCGTGCTCTGCCTGGGCGCGCCAGTCGGTACCAACGGTGAGGGCGGCGGCGCCCGCTGGCCGCGTTTCATCGTCGTGCTGAAGTGCGAGCGTAACGGCTACAACTAAGACCACCGCACCGATTGCGACTGCCAGCCGACGGAAACGCTGTGGATTGCCATGCGTCATAGGGTGATTGTGACGCATCCTCTAGGGATTCAAAAGGCTGCTCGCAGGCTCACGATGTGAAGCCCAGCCCTAGGGAACGTCTGAATAAGTAGCAGAAGGGACGAATTTGGTCATTTGCAGTCTCACGAATGTTGTGCGGATGGGGAAGATCAATCGCGGTGGAGGAGTTTTTCTGTCCTCGCGGCGTTCTGTGGGCTGGTCTGGCCCGTTACGCC
>CAMDRB010000121.1 GCA_945906455.1 Caenispirillum bisanense | reverse complement strand
TCAACCCGCAAACCCTCTCCAACCCGCACGCTGGCCCGCCGCCGGTGACGAAGAGCCGTGTCCGAGAAGCGGCGAAAGCGCAAACCAGTCAAGCCAAAACGCAGGTTTGCGCGACGGGAGAGTCAATGGGATGAATAATGCGGGTTAGTACGATCTTGGCTGCGGCGCTCCGCCCGATGCCGTGGCGAGCGCGTCATTATAAACCAGTGCGCCGCTCCATCCCAGCGGGACCGGCGGTTCGCATTCGGCACACGTCCGCGCTACGGTGCCCCCCTGACACCGAGGGTCCGGACATGAATCGCAGCAATATTCTCTATCTCGCCGTCGGCGCACTCGCGGTCGTGGTCGCCGTGCTGGGCTACCAACTCTATCAGGACCGCAAGAAGCCCGAGGGCGTGAACATCAACCTCGGGCCGGGCGGCATCTCGATCGAGAAGAAATAGCCGCCACAGCGAAACGCACCCGGGCCTCGCGGCCCGAAAAACAGTGCGCCGCACAAAGGTTCGCGGCGGCTGCGCGCGCAACGATTCCGCGGCGGCGCATCGAACGTTCAGCAGCCGCGGCAAATCTGCAGCTTGGCGTCGAGCTCGCGGTCGCGTTTTTCCCGGGCGAGCTCCGCCGCGTCCTTCGGAATATTCTTCGGAACATCGGCAGAGGTCGGCTGGCGGTGGCCGATCGGCGCCTCCGGAACCTTGGAGGCCGGCTGGGAATTCGCCGGGCGATTCGTGCCGCGATCACCCTGCGCCGCGGTCGGCGCGGCGATGAGCAGTCCCGGCAACGCCAACACCGCGAACTGCAGTGCAACATAATTCCTTGCGAGCATGACGCATCCTCCTGTCGTTGCGCGCCGGACATTCTAGCGCGAATACGTCAGCGCCGCTGCTTCACATTCGAGCAGCGGGCGGTCACGATGACGTCACGAGCATGGGGGAGAAGACACGGGTCGGGGAAGATAGAGACAGCGACAGCGAGGAAGTCATGGAGCTGCGGTCCCAGAAGGCACGGTCTCTCCACCAGTCCCGCCCGGTCGTTCCCTGCGCGCAATGCGGGGACACCCTGTTCGCTCCGGAGTGGAGCGAATATCTCGACGAATGCCGCATCCGCCATCTGTGGTCCTGCGACACCTGCGGCTACGAGTTCGAGAGCGAGGTGTTCTATCCGCCGCTCGGCGCGCGGGCGGCCTGAACGGACGCCTGCGGTTCCTGGCTAGGAAACAGTTCCTCCAATAGCCCCCCAGCCCCGGCGCTGCGGCGGCATGCCTCCCCCATTCGCGCCTTGCGGAGGCCTGCGAAACAAATCACCCTGACGGACGCCATTAAAAAACCAACGGGGAGCGTCCGATGACCAAATTCAGAATCCTGGCAGCGGCCTGCGCTGCAACCGCGCTGATCGCGCTCGGCGGTCCGGCTGCCCTGGCGCAGTCGAAGACGCTCAAGATCATCGTGCCCTACACGCCGGGCAGCGGCCCCGACATCATCTCCCGCCTGATGGGCGAGCAGATCGGCAAGGATGGCGGGCCGACGGTGGTGGTGGAGAACCGGCCCGGCGGCGGCATGACCATCGGCACCGAGGCCGCGGCCCGCGCCGAGCCGGACGGCAACACCGTGCTGCTCGTCGCCAACGCCTTCGTGGTCAACGCCGCGATGAAGCGTGGCAACACCACCCTTGCGAATTTCGATCCGGTCTGCAATCTCGCGGCCACGCCGATGCCGCTGGTGGTGCAGAGTTCCTCACAGTGGAAGACGGTGCAGGAGCTGGTCGCCTATGCCAAAGCCAATCCCGGCAAGGTGACCTTTGCCAGCGGCGGCCCCGCGACCTCGCTGCACGTCGCCATCGAAGTGTTGCGGCTCGCCACCAAGATCGACACCAACTATGTGCCCTATGGCGGCACCGCGCCCGCAATCAATGCACTGATGGGCGGCCATGTGCAGGCAGTCTGGGCCGATTATCCGACCGTGGTGTCGCACCTCAAGAGCGGCACGCTGCGCGCGCTGGTCACCACGTCGCCCAAGCGGCTCGATGCGCTGCCGGGTGTGCCGATCATGGAAGAAACGGGCATCACCAAATATGTAGCCGAGATCTTCTATGGCGTCGTGGCGCCGGCGAAGACACCGCCCGCCGCGCTCAAGCAACTGTCTGACATGTTTCTGGCCGCGATGAAGAAGCCGGAGATGCAGGCGAAGTTCGCGCAGAGCGGGATGTTCCCGGTCGGAGACTGCGGCGCGAAGTTCGGGGATTTTCTGAAGAACATCACCGCCGACTACGAAAAGATCACGACGGCGGCGGGCATCAAGGCGAACTGAGCCGAACGCCAGCGCGGCCAATCGGAGCAACGAGGCGGCCGAACCCGCCCTACGCCTTCAGCCCGAGGAAATCCCGGATCGCGGCGCCTGTCGCCTCGGCGTCCTTCTTGTCTGCGGCCGACAGCGCCCAGGCCGCGCCCGCACGCGACACCAGCATGGTGTTGCAGACTTCGATTCCGGACGCCCGGTCGACCCCGGCGTCGAGCGCGATCTCGCTCACGTCGGCGAGCGCCATCTCCAAAGGTTTGAGCGACCAGAACATCAGCTTGCGCTGCAGGATCGCCTTGCCGGCATCCTTGTCCAGCGTGAGCGTGGTAGAACCGGATTGCAGCACCATTCGCCGCGGCGTGCTTTCGATGATCTTGGCCATGGCGCCCTCCCTGCTGAGCCTTGGCTTGGAACGCCCCATAATAGCAGCCTATGGCCTTGCGGCGAGATGGACAGGGTGTCGCGGCCGGGCGAAGATTTCAGGATGCGTGAGGTGCGAACATGATGGCGGGCGCGGCGACCGATGAATGGCTTGCAGGCATTTCCCGACGGCGGCGCAGAACGTCGCGCCGCCACTTCCTCGCGGCCGCTGCGGCCTTGGGCGTGAGCGGGCTCGCGGGCTTTGCCGGGGCGCAACCTGCCCCGCGCGCCGAAGGGCTTAAGGTTTTGGCCGCCGGCTCCGCGCTGCATGGCCTGCGCCCGGCCACGGCCGCCTTCGCGCGCGAGACCGGAATCCCCGTGCAGGTCGCGACCGATCACGGCCACAACATCCGAAAACATGCGCTCGCGGGCGAAACCGACGCCGACGTGGTGCTGGTCCCGACCGAATGGGCCAACGACCTCGTCGCCGCCAGCCGCGCCGACAAGGCGACCCTGATTCCGATCGGCTCCGTGCGCATGGGCGCGGTGGTGCGGGAGGACGCTCCGCCGCCGGACGTTTCCACCATGGAGGCGCTGCGTCGGGCGTTCGTATCGGCCGACACGGTGCTGCTCACGCTCGCACCCACCGGCGACCACCTCATGAAGGTGATCGATCGGCTGGGGATCGCCGCAACCGTTGCACCCAAGCTCAAACGCTTCGACACCGCGACGCTGCTCAACAAGTATCTCGCCGACAATCCCGGCAAGGGCGCGCTGGGCTTCGGCCCCGCCACCGAGATACTGGCCTGGCGCGGCAAGGGCGTGGCCTGGGGCGGGCCGGTCCCCGAGGAAATCCAGATCGTGCTGCCCTACTCCGCCGTCATGCTGATCCGCGCGCAGGGCGAGCCGGCGCACCGGCTGCTCGCATTCCTCGCGACCCCGGGCGCGCGCAAGCATTTCCTCGACAGCGGCGTGGAGTGAGCGACCATCGCAAGCGCAGGCCCGCTACTTCGACTTGAGGCTCAGGATATAGGCGATGATGTCGGCCCGCTCGTTCGGCTCCATCATGATGTTCGGCATCGCGCGGTGCGGCGACAGCAGCGCAACGTTCAACGCCATCGCCGACATACCCCTGCTCTCGGCGATGGCGAAGAATGGCGGTGCGAGCGGGTTGACCGAAGTCTCGCCCTTGCGCACGCCGTGACAGGCAATGCAGGTGTGCAGCGCGAGTGCCGAACCGCGGCTCGCGTCACCAAGCTCTTGTGCCTGCACCGGACCGGCAAACAAAGCGGCTGCACCCGCTATGAGCAGCGCAATCGAATTACGAATCATGTCTTGCATGGGAGCCTTCGTGAATCGGGATCATTTCAGCATCATCCTTCGCAAGCCAGGTGTCATTGATCTAGCGCAAGCCTGTCCGCACCCCGGCAAAGCCCTGGTGCGCACAGGCGCCCCCGAGTAAAGCTCTTGGATTGTTTGAGGGGACGCGGAGAACGACTCATGGCGCGCGTGACGATGATTCCGCCGGACACGGCCGAACCGGAGGCCCGCAAGGTCTATGACGGCGTGCTCAAACAATGGGGCCGGATCAGCAATTTCTCGCAGGTGCTGGCGCATCAGCCAGCAGCGCTCGCGGGTTGGATGCTGCCGAACGAGGCGATCCGGCTGACCAACGTCAAGGCCGACCCCGACTATGTGAAAATCCAGCAGCTCGTCATCATCAAGACATCGGCGCTGAATGGCAGCGCCTATTGCATGTCGCACAACGTGCCGCTCGGGAAAAAGATCGGGCTGACCGAGGCGCAGATCGCGGCCGCGCAGGGCGATGGCTACATGGCCTCGCCCGACCTCGACGAGAAGCAGAAGGCAGCCGTGCGCTGGGCCGAGGCCGTCACCAAGATGACCGCGCGCGACGATGACGAAGCCTTCGCCGCGATGAAGCGGCATTTCAGCGAGAAACAGATCGTCGAGTTGACGGTGTTCTGCGGCATGTGGAACTACTCCAACCGGCTGTGCGAGGCGTTGCACGTCGATCTGGAGCGGCCCGACAAGCGCATCGAATTCCAGAAATAGCTGTCGCGCCGCCCCATAAATCGAAACGGCGACGCAACTCGGGCTTGCCCGAATTGCGCTAAGGAATCAAAAGTCCAAGTCGGGTAAACCCGACTTGGACGACGAGCCCGGCCATCACGACCGCGGATGCATGTCTCAAACGCTAGCGCGGAGCCATGTCGCTGAACATGACGCCGCCCTTGGCCTTGTCGGTCTTGGGCGTCTCGACCAGCGTAATCACCACGGCCTCGGCCGGAACCTTGTAGTTCTTCACCATGGCGTCGGTGATGTCCTTGCAAAGCGCCTTTTTCTGTTCGGCGGGGCGGTTGCCGACGGCATAGACGACGATCTCGGGCATGGCTGTTCCTCCTGTTGCTGCCTCACCTGCACTATAGCGTGGCAGGCAGAAGCGAAACACTCCCATGCGAATGGTCGCTGACCCCCATCGCGGCTCGAATTTTAAGCTGCAATAATGGGTGTGTGGAGGTGTTTACAGAGTCGTGCTGCACATGCGTCAACCGGAGGAAATGATGAACGTCCATCCCAAAATACCGTCCGATGTCATCGGACTGACCACAGCGCCGTCCTTGTCACGGCGCGGCTTCTTCATGACGGCGTCCGCCGCCACCGCCGCCGGCTATACGCTGCTCGCCGGCCCGGTGCGCGCTCAGGTCGTCACCACCGACACCAAGGGCCTCAAGGTCGGCGACGCCACGGTGAAGGTCGCCGGCGGCGACATGCCAGTCTATTTCGCACGGCCCGAGAAGGCCAAGAACCCGCCCGTCGTGCTGGTCGCAATGGAAATCTTCGGGCTGCACGAATACATCAAGGACGTCACGCGACGTCTGGCCAAGGCCGGCGCCTTTGCGATCGCACCGGACTATTATTTCCGCTCGGGCCAGGATCTCACCAAGATCACCGAGATGCCGAAGCTGATGCCGGTCGTAAACGCCAAGCCCGACGCCGAGCTTCTGGCCGATCTCGACGCCACCGTGGCTTGGGCGAAAAAGCAGGGCGGCAACACTGGAAAGCTGGCGATCATCGGCTTCTGCCGTGGCGGCAGGACGGTGTGGCAATACGCAGCCCACAACAAGAACCTCAAGGCCGGCGTCGCCTTCTATGGCTCGCTGGTCGACCCGCCGGCGCAAAAGGAAAAGTGGCCGAAGAGCCCGACCGAGCTCGCTCCTGACATGAAGGCGCCGGTGCTCGGCCTTTATGGCGAGGCCGATGCCGGCATTCCGGTGGCGCAGGTCGAGGCGATGAAAGAGGCGCTGGCGAAGGCGAAGAAGAAGGCGGAGTTCAAGCTCTACCCCGGCGCGCCGCACGCCTTCCACGCCGATTACCGGCCGAGCTACCGCAAGGAGGCGGCCGAGGACGGCTGGAACCAGGCGCTGGCGTGGCTGAAGAAGAACAAAGTGCTGAGCTGAACTGGCCCGGTTGCCGAGGACGTCCCCTCTCCCGCCGAGGGAGAGGGGAAATTTCCCCGGGGCTGCGCAGATCGTGCCCGCGCCGTCCAACGTGCGTCGGATCGAGTGGATAGGACATTCGCATGACGATTGACCGCAGGCATCTTCTGGCGTTGCTTGGTTCCTGCTTTGCCCAGCCCGCCTTTGCGCAAGCCCCCGCGATGAGCCGACCGACCGCCTATGCCTTCTCCTTCGCCGGTCTCGACGGCAAAAGCCTGCCGCTCGCCGCGCACGCCGGCAAGCCGATCCTGATCGTCAACACTGCCTCCCAGTGCGGCTACACTCCGCAGCTCGGCGGCCTGCAACGGTTGTGGTCGCGCTACCGCGACCGCGGCCTTCTGATCATCGGCGTTCCGTCGAACGACTTCGGCGGACAGGAGCCCGGCGGAGCCGCCGAGATCAACAAGACCGCGGACGGCCATGGCGTGGGCTTTCCCCTCGCCGCCAAGGCCGAGGTCAAGGGACCCTCCGCGCATCCGTTCTACAAATGGGCAGCGCTCGAGCGCCCCGGCGAAGTTCCGCGATGGAACTTCCACAAGTATTTGGTCGGCCGCGACGGCCGGATCGCGGCGGTGTTTGCGACGCAGATCGAGCCGACCGATACGCGCGTGATCGCGGCCATCGAGAACATGCTTATCCGGTTTGAACATGCGACCTCTACAGGTTGATCAGTCATGATGGCTTTCCATCGTCGGATGCTTCCAAGTTCCTTGGTAAATCCCGTCATAGGTCGGGCCTTCGCCGTTGGTGCCAATGCCCAGCAGCGAGCGGAAGGCATTGAACGGGTAGAAGCGGCGATTGAACCGGAAGGTGAACTCGTTGAGGTAGGCTTGCAGGTGTTGCGGCTCAACGCGCCCGTGGTGCGTGCCTTGCAGCCAAGCTTTCAGGTTCGAAAAAACGAGGTGAACGATAGGCAGGAACTCTTCGGCCACCTTCGGATCGCCAGCCTCGACAACCGGCAAGTGCGCGTAGCCGAGCTTGCCAAGCCCGTTGTAGGCCGGGGCCGCGTCCGTGATCACCATCGCGCCCGGCTCAACGGCCTGTTCTACAAAGCCGCACAGAGCCTTAGCGCTGCGATTGGTGGCGATTTCCAGCCTGAGACGGCCCGCGTAACGCCCGCCGCGCCGTTCGGGCTTGTCGCCCTTCTTCGGCGGACGGGTGCGGACCTCGACGGCGGCGCAGACCAGCACGGAATCATCCGGCTTGGGGCCGCGACCTTCGCCGCGCACCGCGCCGCCGATGTAAGTCTCGTCAACCTCGACGTGATCGCCCCGGCCAAGATTGCCGCCGATGCGGTCGCGGCCCTGGCGCACCATGCCAGCCCGCAGCTTGTGCAGGATTTGGAACGCGGTTTCGTACCGGCTCAAGCCGAGTTGGCGCTGGAACTGCACCGCAGACATGCCCGGCGTCATGCTCGAAACGAGATAGGCCGCCCAAAACCAGACCGTGAGCGGCGTATGGGTGCGCTGCATCACGGTTCCGACCGTCAGCGAGGTTTGCTTGCGGCATTTGCGGCAGGCCAGCACGCCGGGGCGCGTGGTGACGCGGACGGGCTCGCCTTTCTCTTCGCAGTGCGGGCAAACAAAGCCCTTCGGCCACTTTGCGCCCTCAAGATAGCGGGCGCAGGCGTCGTCATCCTTGAAAAGCCGCTGGAAGTCTCTGAGCGACTTGGGGAACGGCAGGTGTTCCCAGAGCAGAACGTCGGCGTGCGGGGGCATTTACTTGGCCCCCACAATCTTGCGGCTGGCATTTTCAAGGGCAACGCGCTCGCGGCGCTCGCGCGGGGTTTCTTCGTCGCTTGGACCGTTTTCCTCCCAAGGCCACTCGCCAGCCAACGCAAACTCGGCAGCGCGATGCAGCATTTCCTTTTCGAGCTTTGTGAGGCGCACCGCGCCTTTCCGCTCAGCGCGGATCGCTTTAGCGGCGGTTTCGGCTACCGCCTTGCCCTCAACCGAGCCAATCAATGCGCCCACGTCGGCGATATGCTCACCGATTTCCTTGGGGGTTTGCTGGGCCATGGCTCAGCCCTCCGCAGTGGCTTGAGCGATAACGGCGTGGATTTCACCCAATGTCGCGGCGACTTCCTCAAATGTGGTGCCATCGCTCTGTTGCTGTTCAAGCCGTTCCTGTGCGGCAAGCAACGCCGCCAGCATATCCGGCGCGGCTGCGATCAGCCGGGCGTTGGCCTGACCAATCGGCCCGTTGGTGTTGCTGACCGTTGCAATCCGCCACTTGTTCGTCCCGCTGATCGGGTCGGCTTGGATCGTAAGGATTTGGTCGGTCGTGGCGTTCTGTTGAACGGACCAGGGTGCGGGGGTGTGCTTAGCCATCTGTCTCTCCATCAAAGGGCGGGGTTGCCCAATGACGAAACACTACAGGAAGGTGTTGCATGTGTCAACCGGATAAGCATGATCGAGAAAGAGCTGCTTTAGGGCACCAGCGCCGGTCGCAGCGCGCGGCAAGCGCTATTGGGTGCGCCACAATTGATCCACCGGGCTAACCGCTTCGACAGTAATGTTAATGTCGGCTGCCATAGTACTCGACGCAGTTGGATAAGGCGTTGAGTTGATTCATAAAAGCGATTCTTTGTCTGGCAGCGAAGGATCGCACTCATGCAATCGATATTCTCGAGCGCCTTATCAACGGCGGTAGCAAAACACATCGACCTGTCGGTCACA
>CAMDRB010000120.1 GCA_945906455.1 Caenispirillum bisanense | reverse complement strand
AGCGTCGCGCGGGACTTGGCACTCAGTCGCTTGATAACGTGCTTTGTCTGGTGCATCCGCCAGACTCGCACGACAGTATCGGTCAGGGAATCCCCAATGGATTCTCTTTCTTAGATTTGATCCACTAGGTCCTAACGCACGAAACCGGTGGGATTGATCAGGCTACGGAGGTTGCTGTCGAAGAACTGCATGAAAACCAAAATCAGCGATGGCAAGGCAATCATCAGGATCGACAACCCGAGAATGATCTGTGCCGGCAACACCACGAAAAATACGTTCAGCTGCGGCGAGAGCCGGACAAGAATCCCCGAGGCGATCTGGAACACCATCTCAAACACCATGAAGGGCGCTGCCAGGCGCACCCCCATGTAGAAGGCGTCGTCCATCAGCGCCGCCGCCATGTTGAGCATGTCGCGCGTAAACAGCGGTGCGCCGGGGACAAACAGGTTGTAGCTATCGACCGTCGCCATGTTCATGAAATGGTGCACGCCGGTGATGAAAATCACAGCGACCGCGGTGAGGTTCAGGAGGCCGATGACGATGGCGCTTTGCTCTTCCGTGACCGGGTCGTCGATCATGGCATTGGCAAGACCGGTCGCGGCGCTGATCATCTGGCCGGCGAGTTCGAGTGCGGCCATGATGATCTGGATGACGGCGCCGAGAAAGCCGCCGATCAGGGCTTCGCTGACGATCATCCATACCAACTCGGCCGGCTGCGTCGGTTGGGGCGGCAATGAGCCTTGAACCATCGGCAGGACGAGCATGGTCACGAGCAGAGCGAACAACAGGCGCAGGCGCGCCGGCACATAGGCCGCCGATATGCCAGGCAGCAGGAAAAACACCAGGGAGAGGCGTGCGAAAACCAGCAGGAAGTGGAAGACGTTGACGGCAAGGTATTCTTGCAACATGGACACGGACTCACCCCAGGGCGACGATCTTATCCATGATCCGTTGCATGAATTCCGTAAGTTCGCGCAGCATCCACGGCAGGAAGAGGATCAGCGCGACAAAGACCGCGAGGATCTTGGGAATGAACGTCAGCGTCATTTCCTGGATGTGGGTGAGTGTCTGGAAAATTGAAATGCTGAGGCCGACGACCAGCCCGGTCAGCAACATCGGAGCGGCGACCAACAGCATGACCATCATGCCGTCGCGCGCAATGTCGAGGACTTCAACTTCGTTCATCGGCGGCAGGTTTCCAAAAGTCGGGCGTTTAAGAGTTGGGCGTTAGCACGTGGCCAGCGCGCCGCCGTTAGATCGGCATGCGCAGAATTTCTTGATAGGCGTTCAGCACCTTGTCGCGCACGGCCACGATGGTCTCGAGCGTATGCTCGGCATTGGCGACGGCGGTGACGACGTCCTTCAAATCGGCTTCGCCGGAAATCTGCGTCAAGCTGAGTTTTTCGGCCACGCGGCCGGTCTGGACGGCGGACTTGAGTGAATCCGTCACCATGCCAACGAATGAATTCTCATCGCCGCCTGCGATCGGGCTCATGGCCTTGGCAGCGCCGCCGGTCTCAACGGTTTTGGCGGCCTGGCGATAAGCATTTACGGCAGTCGTGAAATCGATCGGCATGATCTTCTCCTTAAATCTTAAACTCGCCCGTCATCACTCAGGGCCGGCGGCGACCCCGGCTTTACCTCAAGAGCTCCAGCGTTTTGGCGATCATCTGGCGCGACGTGGAAATCACGTTCATGTTGGCTTCGTAGGAGCGCTGCGCTTCGCGCATGTCCATCATTTCGATCAGCGGATTGACGTTGGGCTGCAGGACATAGCCTTGGGCGTCGGCGCCAGGGTGAGCAGGATCGTATTTGGACGGCAGCTTGCTGCGGTCGTTGTAGATCCGCTTGACCTTGACGATGTCCGCCCCAAGCTCGCGGTCGAGGGCATTGCGGAACGTCACAAGCTTGCGGCGATAGGGTTCGCCGCCGGGGGTTTCCGCCGTGGAATCGGCGTTGGCGAGGTTCTCCGAGATGACGCGCAAGCGCGTCGCCTGGGCCTTCATGCCCTTGGCCGCGATTTCGGAACTGCTGCTTAGATCATCCATAACTCTGGTCCCTTTGAATCAGAAATCAGGTTGAATCAGAAATCAGGGGGTGCCCTACTTACGGGGTACCCTTGAGGGCGATCGACAGCATCTTCATGTGCGCTGACATGAGGGTTACCGCCGTGTTGTACTCGCTGCGGGTATCGCCGACTTTTTGCATCTGCTCTTCGATGATTACCTGGTTGCCGTCCGGCGATTCCTCGAACGTCTTCGCCTGGCCGCGGGCGCGAAAAGCGTCCTGCTCCGGAATCGTCCCTTTTATATGGCCGACGTTGGTGCGCGCGACATTGACCGGCGGCGGCTCGGCGCGACGAAGCACGTCCTTGAAATTGAGTTCCTTGACGTCCTTGGGGCGATAGTCGGGCAAGTCGGCGTTGGCGATGTTCTGCGACAGGACCTTTTGGCGCTGGGCCGCCCAGTCCATGCGCGTCATCGCCATCTTGAACAACTTCAGGCTTGAGAGGTCCATGGGCCGGTCCCTTTACCCAGTCTTTGCCGGCAGCTTCGCCGAGGGGGCGAAGTCGCTGTTTGAGGTAGGCAAAATTGACCTAGGAACCTTAACAATTCGTGAATCGCGTTACCCATTAAAAACCGCGGTTTTCCGCCGGTTTGAGGCGGATTTAACGGGGGTGGTACTTAAGTGTTTCTTAAACGCTTTCCGGCAATTTTTGCCCAGGCCCGAAGGCGCCTGTTGCAAGGTCGCCAAGGGCCTCAAGGATCGGACCAATTGAGCCCATGACCCAAGACCAGCCTCCCACGCCCCCGGCCGTTCCCCGGGCCATCCCAAGGACCATCGCCGTGGCCCTGGAAGTGCAGCCCGACCAGGCCGCGCCCAGAATCACGGCCTCTGGCCGCGGCTTTGTCGCCGAGCAGATTCTCGAAATCGCTTTTGCCAATGGCGTCAAGGTGCGCGAAGACGCCGATTTGGTGCAGATCCTGACGGCGGTGGACGTCGATAGCGAGATCCCGACCGAGGCCTTCGCCGCCGTCTCCGAGATCCTGGCTTACGTCTACCGCGCCAATGGCCAGATGCCGCCACCGGCCATGACCGCCGGCAGCGCGCCATGAATCATCATACTCCCAATCTACTCGGGCCCAACCCACCCGCGCCCACGGACGTCAAAGCCATGGAAAACAAATCACCCGACACGCTGGGCGTCGAGGCCATCGAAGCGGAATTGCTCAAGATTGAGTCGCTGATCACCACCGCCGTTCGCCTGCTCGATGAAGGGCGGGTCGTCGAATTGTCGGCCTTGCAAGAACGGACAAAGCGAGTCTGCGACGCGGCCATCGGCCTGCCCAAGGGCGAGGCGCTGCCGCTGATACCGGCAATGGAAGCCTTGCTGAGCGGACTCGATGCCCTGACCGCCAATCTCAACCGGCGTTTCGGCGATATCCCCAGCCTTTCAAGCTTGGTCGGCGCCGACACCGCGACCTCGGCTTACGGCCAGTCGTTGAAGCACTTTCCCTAAATCGGCGCCGGAGCCGCGGGCGTGATCCGGAAAATTCGATCTGAAGTGACGGCGCCTTAAGGGGCTCGACTTATGGACATTGGCACCTACGCACGTTTTATCATTGTGCTGATCTTGGTGATCGGCCTGATCTTGGGCCTCGCCTGGGTGCTCAAGCGCTTTGGCCTAAGCGGAGCCTTGTAGGGTTCGCTCGGACGCAAGCGGCGCCTGAGCATAGTTAAGTCGGTTTCCGTTGACGGCCGCCACCGCGTCGTCCTTGTGCGGCGTGACGACGTCGAGCACTTGCTGCTGGTTGGCCCGAACACCAGCCAAGTCATCGAGCGCGCGATCCCGGCCCCGCCCGCTGAAGCAGGATCCGAGCCCGCGTCGGCAGGCAACCACACGCCCTTCAGCCAGTTCCTACCAAAGGATAACCAGCCATGACCGCGGCGATCAGCCGGTTCCGTGCGACATCCCCCCTCGCGCGGGCCGTTGGCTGGCTGATCGCCGGCGGCCTCGGCGTCGGTCTGCTCGCGTTCTTCAGCTCACCGGCCTTGGCCCAGACTTTCACCGTCGATCTCGGCCCGACCAGCGCGAGTGGGCCCAATTCCACGACCGGCCGGGTGATTCAACTCTTGCTGTTGATGACGGTTTTGAGTGTCGCGCCGGCCATCCTCATGATGGTGACGTCGTTCACGCGCGTCGTCATCGTGCTTTCGATTCTGCGCCGCGCGCTCGGCACCAATACCAGCCCGCCCAACGTCGTCGTGATGTCGCTGGCGATCTTCATTACGGTTTTTATTATGCAGCCGACCTTCGAAGCGGCTTGGACCTCGGGCGTGCAGCCATTGATCAACGGCCAGATCAATGAAACCGAGGCCTTCGACCGCGGCGTCGTCCCGTTTCACGCCTTCATGATGGAACATGTGCGCGAGAAGGATTTGTCCTTGTTCATGAGCATGGCGCGGGTTGAGGCGGTCGCCACGCCCGCGGACACGCCACTCAAGGCCCTGATCCCGGCCTTCATGATTTCGGAGTTGCGGCGCTCGTTCGAGATCGGATTTCTGATCTACGTTCCGTTCATCATTATCGACATGGTGATCGCCTCGGTGCTGATGTCGATGGGTATGATGATGCTGCCGCCGATGATGCTGTCCCTGCCCTTCAAGCTGATCTTCTTCGTGCTGGTGGACGGCTGGTACCTCTTGGTCGGAAGCCTGGTGCAGAGCTTCCAGAGGTAGCTGGGCAGGCGCGGCTATCTTAAGCCGCTGAAGCCCCTTTTCTTCCCGATAGACCTAAGGTCATCCCGCTCTAGAACCGAGCCTTCAAGCCGATCCGGTAAACCGTCGGCGCGCCGGGCGTGATGTTGTTGTCGTTGTGGGCCGTGGCAAAATACTTCTGGTCGAACAAGTTCTCGACATTGATCTGCCCTTCGACCCGCTCGCCGAGCGTAACGAACAGGGCAGCGTCGATCCGCGTAAACGACGGCAGGGTTACGGCGTTGCTGATCGAGGCAAAGCTATCATCCTGGTGAATGACCCCGACACCCGCGCCCCACATGGGCGTGATCCGAACCTTGTTCCACAGCGAAAGGCCGTGTTTCGCGACCAGCGCAATCCGGCGGCCCACCGGCGCGGCCGAGGTGGTGCCGGTGATTTCGGTATCTTGATAGGCATAGCCCGCCAGCACCTGCCAGGCGTCGTTGATTTGGCCGCTGACGTCCAGCTCGACACCGCGGCTGCGCTGGCTTCCGGTGAGGACGATCGTGCCCGCCGTGGGTCCCGGCGCGCGGGTGTTCGTGCGATCCAACTGATAGAGCGCCAAAGTCGCGGCCAACGCCGGCGCGATCTCCCATTTGGCGCCGATTTCGAAGTTCTCGAACCTCTCCGGCTTCAGCGCCTGCGAACTCGCATCCAGCGCGGCGAACTGGTCGCCGGAACTCGGCAGATAGGACACGCTATAGCTGGCGTAGACCGAGAAGTCTTCGCGGGGTCTGTACACCAAGCCGGCGCGCGGCGAGACCAGACCGTCCTTACGGCCGAAGTCCAGGCCGTTGAGAGCATTGTCGAAATCGACGCCGAAACGGTCATAGCGCAGGCCCGCGATCAGATCGAGTTGCGGCAGCAGAGCAATCTGATCCTGCAGGTAAAACGCCGCGACATCGACGGCGACGCGGTTGTTCTGGTTGGGCACGTTGAAAGCAACCGGCGCAAAATTCACCGGGTTGGCCGCGGAAACCACGGGATTAAACGCGGAATTGTTGCGGAAGTTGTCGGTCCACTGGCGGCCCACTTCCAGGCCCACGAGCAGCGTATGGGCAACCGGACCGGTCGCGATTTTCCAGGTCAAATCGGTCTGATTGAACAGATTTTCACGCGCGGTGCCGGCGTTATAGGCCTCGAGGTTTAGATTGCCCGCGGCATTGACGGCGTTACGGGCGAAGACGTTCTGATAGTACTTATCGTAGGCGCCGAAGAGCGTGTGGTTGCGCAGCGAAAGCGCCTCATTGAACTGGTGTTTGATGGTCGCCGACGCGAGGTGGACCTCGGTTGCGGCGGTGCTCAAATCCGGGTTGCCGAAGAACGTCGACCGGCCGGCGGCGGTGGGGCGGCCATTTTGCGACGGGATGCCGCGATCGACCGTGCGACTGTCGTCGAAATACTCATAGCTGAGCATGACTGCTGTCGCGTCGCTCGGTTGGTATCTCAGGCTCGGGTTGATGCCGTATCGCTCAACGTTGAAATAATCGCGGAAGCTGCCCGAATTCTCAAAGACGGTGTTGAGACGCACAGCGACCGTGTCGGAGAGCGCGGTTCCCCCGTCGCCTTCGACGCGGTAATGATCGAACGAACCAGTCTCGAAACTCGTCTCGGCGCGCGTGGCGCCGTCCGCGCTCTTGGTGACGCGGTTGATGACGCCGCCGCCGCCGCCGCGTCCGAAGATCATCGCGTTCGGGCCTTTAAGCACCTCAATGCGTTCGGCGTTGTAGAGGTCGCGGTAGTATTGGACGTCGTCGCGCACGCCATCGACAAAGAAGTCGGCGGTGGAACTGTTGCCGCGCAATGTCGGCGCGTCGCGGTGGCCCTCCCCCTGCCCCATGGCAACGCCGGGCACATACCTCACGACATCGGCCATGCTCTGCATGCCGAGATCGTCGATGACCTCGCGGCTGATCACGGCCACCGATTGCGGCACATCGCCCAGCGCGGTCTCGGTCTTGGTCGCGCTGCGCAGGCGCTCCACCCGGTATCTCACGGTGATTTCGCCTTCAACCTCTACCGGCCCAAGCAGGATTGGGCCGGTGCCGGCGGCCGGCGGCGTGGCCGCCGAAGTGGCCGGCTGCTGTGCTGCGGCCGGCGGCGCTGCCCCGGCGAATAACAGCACCAATCCCGGGACAAGACTTTCCATGACAAGCCGATGGCGCCACCCGCCGGGGCGGGACCCGCAGGCCGGAACCGCACGAACGAGGCGGCTTATTGCTTGGATCATCGCGAAGGTCCCCGGCATCAAATAACGCTCTTATGATAACTGCGAATGATTATTATTATCGTATTTGGAGAGCGTCAAGGGACGAGCGGGTTCCCAAATCGGGGCGCCAACAGCGCTTGAAGCGTATATTATCTATCTGATAGTACGCACTAATATATGTTTTTCCGGGAAAGCCCTCGACCTCCCAACACGGCTGTTGAAACTTGTCGGAGTTAATATTAGTTATTAGTTGCAACATTTCGCAACGGTCGGACGCCAACAAACTGATGAATATCGAAACCGCACTTGGCCCCTTGGCCGCCGGCATGACCACCCAAGGGCGGGGCATTTTCCCGCTCCCGCCCGTGCGGCCCGGCGCAACCTTCAAACGGCGCGCCGCGGTGCTTACGTTCACCGCCGCGGTGCAAGTGCTGTTGGTCCTGGGACTGACCTCGGGCCCGCGAGACAAGCCCGCACCGCCGTCACCGCCGACCCTGATGGTCGCCATCGTGCCGTTAGCGGAGGAGAGCGTTGAACCGCCGACACCCCCAGCCCCGCCGCAACTGGTCACACCGCAGATCGTGATGGCAATGCCGCCAATGCCGCAGATCTATGAACCACCGCCGCCGGTCGCCGCGTTGCCCTCATCCTCGGCGTTGAGTTCATCGATCACGCCGGTCGCGCAGGCTGCGGATGCGGCGGTCCACGATTTCCAGGCCAAGCTCCTGCGCCACCTGAACCGGCATAAGCGTTATCCCGCCGGGGCCCGGGTTAAGCGCGAGCAAGGCGTCGTCTTTGTTCGCTTCACCATGGACCGTCGCGGCAACGTGATGAAGGCCGTGATTGAGCGGACCAGTCGCTTTTCGTCGTTGAACGAGGAAGGCGTGGCGCTGCTGGCGCGTGCGCAACCCTTGCCGCCGCCGCCGCTTGAATTAGCCGGTAATGCCATCGAGTTGATCGTGCCGGTGGAATTTTCACTGCGCTAGTGCGGTCCGCGCCCGACTGCGCGTTCAAATCCGTGGTAAAGCACCAAACCTGCCGGCGCGGGCGTCGCTGGCAATGCAACCTTTCGCCCCATCAGTGAGCCCATGTCCTGCATTTTCTGCGACATCATCGCCGGCGCCGCGCCGGCCGCGCTGGTCTACGAAGACGAGGCCACGCTGGCCGGCATCGACCTGCGGCAGTCCAATCCCGGCCATGTCCTCGTGATCCCCAAACGCCATGTCGAGACCTTGCACCATCTCCCGCACGATCTGCATGCGCCGCTCATGAACGCCGTCGTCATCATGACCCGCGCCGTGCAGGCGTGCTTCCACCCGGACGGCATCAACATTTGGCAATCGAATGGCCCCGGAGCCAACCAGGAGGTTCCGCATGTCCACTTTCATGTCTTTCCGCGCTGGACGGGCGACCGCCACTTTCAGATCTATCCGAGCGAACCGACGGACATGCCGCTAACCGAGCGCGAACAGCTCGCCGTTCGGCTGCGCCCGTTTGTCGAACGGCGGTAACGGTTCAGATCAACATCACCTGTGTCGTCGTCATCCCAACCGAAGGTGATGCGCCAATACCCCGTGACGCGGCTAGACTTGCACTCAGCGCTGGGGAGTGACGCCGCCCTGTTTAGGGTTACGGGGACACATATTTAATTCACGCGCGGCGTCGGTTCAAACCAACTCTCCAAAGCGTCCACTTGCACGTGTGGTGGTCCCGGGACCCCCGACAAGAGCCGTGACCGGGATGTCCCTGTGAGGGATAAGTGTCGGCCCCTTTATCTCCAATATGAGCGGGAAGCGCTCTAGAGCGTGTTGCGGTTTGACTGAATCTGGGGATTCCCTGAATGCTTGAATTGTGATTCAAGCTGACTGCTGGGTTTGGAGGCCAGCAGTCATGGCAAGACCCCTTTCAATGGATATCCGACAACGAGCGATCACGCGGCTCG
>CAMDRB010000119.1 GCA_945906455.1 Caenispirillum bisanense | reverse complement strand
CAAAGCTCACCTTAGGCGTATCGGCGCAAGAACCATCGACGCGCTCTGGAAAGCAATCGGCGACATCTGCGACCTCTATACACAGGAAGAATGCTGGAACTATCTCAAAGCCGCCGGATATGCGCCCGATTAAAAGCGCGATGCTCTAGCACAATTAACGCAACGAATTCGCGATTACTGCAGCAGCGTCGGTTGTGGCTCGTCTTCGGACAAAAGGCCGTCCAGGGGCTGTTCCACCACCGGGGATTCGAGCTGGATATTCTCGATGGCTACGCCGCGCTTGATGATCTTGGTGGTCGAGGTGCGAATCTCGCTGACGTCCTTCTGCGCCTGATCAAAGTGCATCGCCAATTGCCCGACGCGTTTATCGAGCCTGACGACGTCCTCCATTAGTTTGCCGATTTCGGTTTGAATGATATGCGCCTGTTCGCGCATACGCGCGTCCTTCAGGATTGCGCGTATGGTATTGAGCGTCGCCATGAGGGTGGTCGGCGAGACAATATACACGCGGCGGCGGAAGCCTTCCTCGACGATCCCCGGAAAGCGGTCGTGCAATTCGGCGAATACCGATTCCGCCGGCACGAACATGATGGCCGAGTCCGCGGTTTCGCCCGGAATGATGTATTTGTCGGCAATGTCACGGATGTGTTTGATGACGTCGGTGCGAAAGGCCTGTTCGGCGGCGGCGCGCGTCCGTTCGTCGGTCGCCGCCATCAGCTGCATGAAGGCTTCATGGGGATATTTTGAGTCGACGGCAATGGCGCCCGGCGGATTGGGCAGACGAATAATGCAATCGGCGCGCTTGCCGTTGGACAGCGTCACCTGGAAATCGTAGGCGCCTGGCGGCAGCATGTTGCGCACCAGGTCCTCCATCTGTGTCTGGCCGATGGCGCCGCGCGCCTGCTTGTTGGAAAGGATATCCTGGAGGGTGACGAACTCGGCGGAAAGCTCGGTGATATTCTTTTGAGCGGTATCGATCACCGCCAAGCGCTCCTGCAAAAGAACCATAGACTCGGCGCTGCGATCGCTGGTCTTTTGCAAGTTCTCGCCGATGCGGCGCGTCACTTCGGCCAGGCGCTCGTCGAGCATCTTGGTGACCGCGCGTTCCTGGGCCTGAAGCCGCTCAGCAATATGCGCCTGGGCCGCGGCCTGGCCGGCGGCCATTTGGCTCAAGCTTCCGGTCAGGCGTTCCTGCGCATCGGCCACCTGCGCCAGCCGATCGCCGCCGGAATTGTGGCGCGTAGCGCGCAGGGCCAAGACCAAGGCCAAGAACACGACCGCCACGCCCGCCACGGCCAGTACCGTTTCTCCGACGCCCATAAGTCGTTTCCCAGGTGAGAAGTTGAGCGGCCTTTAAATTGCAGGCTTGCAACTTGAACGCCGCCGAAAGCCTGCCATGATCGCCAACTTAAATGAAAAGCGCCGCTTTTGCTATCCGTCGGCGCCGCCGCCGTTCGCGCAAAGAATGTCGGGTTATCGGTGTCAGGGCTACTTCTGGAATATTCGCCGCATGCACAAGAATCTGCCGTTCCTCGCCACCCTCGTGTTTCTCGCCGGGCTCGCAACCGCATCGCCTTCGCAGGCGGCCGAGGTCAACGTTTCGGCCGCGACCGGCGGGGCGGACGTGACGGTCTACAACGCCGACTTCGCCATGGTCCGCGAACGCCGCAATTTCCATCTGCCGGCGTCCTCTGCCCGGCTCGCGTTTACCGGCGTGAGCAGCCAGATGCAGCCCGAGACCGCGCTACTGGAGGTCATGAAGGGTGATCCGATCAGCGTTACCGAGCAGGCCTTCAGCTTCGACGTGATTTCGCCCGCTAGTCTATTGGCGCGCTCGGTTGGCCAAGAGGTCTCGATATTCACGACGATCCCAGCCACGGGTCGGGACGCCATCGTGCGCGCGCGTGTGCTGAGCGTTGCCGACGGCGTGGTGCTCGACATCGGCGGCAAGATCCATACCAGCGTTCCGGGACGCATCGTCTTCGACACTCTGCCTTCGGATCTGCGCGCAACGCCGACGCTGCTCATGAATGTGTCGGGCAAGGCTGGCCAGAACGCCGAAGCCGAATTCAGCTATCTCACCGGCGGGCTCACGTGGCGCGCGGATTACGTGGTGCAGTATGACTCCGAGGCCGCGCGCATGGATCTCACCGCCTGGGCAACGATCACCAATACCACCGGCGTCGATTTTAAGGACGCCAGAGTCAAGCTGGTGGCCGGCGACGTCAACCGCGTCGGACCACGAGATCCGCCGCGGCCCATGCGCATGTTGGAGGCAAGGGCGATGGCCGCCGCGGCGCCGCCCCTGGCCGACGGCGTGACCGAGCAAGCGCTCGAGGCCAGCCATATATATACCATAGGCCATGCGACGACCTTAGCCGACAAGGAAACCCGGCAACTCGCGTTGCTGCACGGTCAGGGCATCGCCGTGCGGCGTGAGTTGATTGTTCGCAATGATCAGCCCCAGATCTATTCGATGGCATTGCGTGGTCAGACTCAGGAAAGCCGCGCCGGCGTCGAACTTATTTTTAAGAACGACGCCAGCGCGAAATTGGGCGCGCCGCTGCCGGCGGGCACGATGCGGGTCTATGGCCTTGACGAACAGGGTGGTCCGCAATTTCTCGGCGAGTCCGCCATCGATCATGCCGCCACCGGCAGCGAGGTGCGGGTGAAACTGGGGCGCGACTTCGATGTGCCGGTGACCCGGGAACAAATGACCTTCGTTCGCGCCTCGGACACGATCACCGTCAGCGTTTGGAAAATCACGATTCAAAATGCCAAACCCCGCCCGATCAAGGTGCGCGTCATCGAACCCATACCCGAATCCTGGGAGATTACGAAGGAGTCTCACCCCCACAAGGCCAGCAACGCCGTGACCTCGGAATGGCTCCTGGACGTGCCGGCCAAAGGCCAAACTGTCCTGGAATATAATGTGAAGTCGGTGTTCTAACGCTGGCCGGGCCGGCGGCGTACTTGACCGTTGACCGCTCCGCCGCTGGGCCTTATGTCACGCTGGAGTGCTCGCGAGGTTCGAGCATATTCATTGGATACCCTGCCGCCATGGCCCTCTTGGACATTATCGTCGCTCCCGATCCGCGCTTGAAAAAGCACGCGGTGCCGGTCGAGCGCGTCGACGCCTCAACCGCCAAACTCATGGCGGATATGCTCGAGACCATGTACGAAGCGCCGGGCGTCGGGCTGGCCGCGCCTCAGGTGGGCGTGCTTAAACGCATCATCGTCGTCGATACGGTCCGCGAAGGCGGTGCGCCGCAGCCGCGCATGATGGCCAATCCCGAAATTCTCTGGGCATCGGAGGAGACCAAACCGCACGAAGAAGGCTGCCTTTCGCTGCCTGACGAGTACGAAATGGTGACGCGCCCCGACCGCATCAAGGTGCGTTATCTCGACGAAAAAAATGAAACCCGCACGATCGAAGCCGACGGCTTGCTCGCGGTCGTGATCCAGCACGAGATGGATCATCTTAAGGGCGTGTTGTTCGTCGATCACATTTCGGGCCTCAAGCGAAGCATCATCCTGCGGCGCTTGACCAAACAGAAGAAGCTCAGCAAGTCCGCCAGGCGTCATGCCCTAGAATCGGCCTAGGCGGGCGGGCGGCATGCGCATCGTGTTCATGGGAACGCCGGCGTTTGCTGTAACCGCGCTGCAAAGATTGCTCGCGGCTCACGAAATCGCCGCGGTCTATACCCAGCCACCGCGGCCCGCCGGACGCGGTCGCAAGGCGCGCCCCAGCGCGGTGCAAGTCTTTGCCGAACAGCACGGGCTGCCGGTGCGCTCACCGTTGAGCTTGAAGATGCCCGACGTACAGGCGGAATTCGCGGCGTTGAAGGCCGACGTGGCGGTGGTCGCGGCCTACGGGCTGATCCTTCCGCAGGCGGTGCTGGACGCGCCCCGTCTGGGCTGCATCAATATTCACGCATCTTTGTTGCCGCGCTGGCGCGGAGCGGCGCCGATCCAGCGGGCGATCATGGCGGGGGATACCGGCAGCGGTGTAACCATCATGCAAATGGACGCGGGGCTCGATACCGGCGCGATGCTCGGCCGGGCGGAAGCCGCCATCACCGATCAGACGACTTCCGGGGAACTCCATGAAGTTCTGGCGAAAATGGGCGGCGAGCTCATCGTCACCGCCCTCGATCGCCTCGACCACGGAACGCTGAAAGCCACACCCCAACCAACGACCGGCGTCGTCATGGCCGCGAAGATCGACAAGGCCGAGGCCCGCATCGATTTCAATCGCCCCGCCCGGGACGTGCTGCGCCTGATTCACGGCCTTTCACCTTACCCGGGCGCCTGGTTTGCGCACGGCGCCGAGCGCATCAAAGTTCTCAAGGTCGAAGCCGTGAGCGGGCAGGGCGCGCCCGGAACGATCCTCGATGACCGGTTGACCATCGCCTGCACTCAGGGTGCTGTGCGCCTGCTTACCGTGCAGCGGGCCGGAAAAGGTCCCATGAGCGCTGAGGAGTTCTTGCGCGGCTATGCATTGCCGAAGGCGAGCGTGGTCGCGTAACATAACGTGACAGCCGTGACGCGATAATGCGATGCCTATGATCTAGAGCGTCGTGCCGAAAAGTGGCAACCGGTTTTTGGAAAGAACGATGCGACCACAAATAGTCAGAGCGAGCAGTATGATTCCGAATAATCGCTGCTCGCTCTAGAGCCACCGGCGCGACGGCAAGAGGGCGAGTATGTTCGGACGGCGGCGGAAAGAAATCTTGCGCGGCGAGGCGGTCTACTTGTTTGCGCCGAACAAGGACTCGGCCGAAGATTTCCTCATGCTGACGACGGGCAGTCAGAATTTCCATCATCCCTGGGTCTATCCACCCACGGACCTCAAGCACTTTCGAGCTTACCTCGATCGGCTGGAGAACGGATTCGCCCATGGATTCTTCATCGCGCGCTGCGAGGACGACACCATGGTCGGCGTCGTCAACATCAACGACCCGATCTTGGGCGGATTCCGCTCGGTTTCGTTGGGTTATTACGCCGCCGCGTCCTACAGCGGCCGCGGCTACATGGCCGAGGGTCTGGCGCTGGTTTTGGATCACGCCTTCACGAAGCTCGACTTCAACCGCCTCGAAGCGAACGTTCAACCGGGCAACGCCGTTTCATTGGCCTTGGTAGGCCGGCTGGGCTTTCGCAAGGAAGGCTTCTCGCCGGCTTTTCTGAAGGTCGGCGGGGTTTGGTGTGACCACGAGCGCTGGGCTATGTTGGCCGCCGAGTGGCTGGCCGCTCACGGCGACGATAGCGGCGACATTCACCGCGTCACTCACATCGTCTGATTCAATCGATGCCGCGATTCAAGCTTACAATCGAATACGACGGATCGCCCTTCGTCGGCTGGCAACGCCAGGAGAACGGCCTGTCCGTGCAGGCAGCGATTGAGGCCGCGGCCCAGGGCTACTGCCAGACCGATATCCTCGTACAGGGCGCCGGCCGCACCGATGCCGGTGTGCACGCCCTCGGTCAGGTGGCGCATCTTGACCTGCCGCGCGACGATCCACCCGAGGTTGTCGCCAACGCCCTCAATGCCCATCTTAGGCCCCATCCGATCGCCGTACTCAAGGCCGAGAAGGTCGATGATCGCTTCCACGCACGCTTTTCGGCGATCGAACGCGGTTACATTTACCGGATTGTCAATCGCCGTGCGCCGGCCGTGCTCGACATCAATCGCGCCTGGTGGGTATTGCCGGTGTTGGACGCCGAAGCCATGCATCGGGGGGCACAGGCCCTGATTGGGCGACACGACTTTTCCAGCTTCCGCGCCATCGTGTGCCAAGCAGATTCGCCGGTCAAGACGTTGGACGAGATTGCCGTGGCACGGGACGGCGACGTGATTGTGGTGAAGGTGCGGGCCCGCTCGTTCCTGCATCATCAGGTCCGCAATATCGTCGGCACTCTCAAATACGTCGGCGAAGGGAAATGGGGCTCGGGGGAGGTCAAGCGCGTGCTCGAGGCCTGCGATCGGTCCGTCGCCGGCCCGACGGCGCCGCCCGAGGGCCTCTACCTGACCCACGTCCGCTATCCGTGACGAGGAGCTAAATCAGCGAAATCGCGCGGTCGGCAAGCAGGCCGAGGACATAGTCGAGCACCACCAAGCTCAAAGCGGTGCCGGTGACGATTTGCAGACCGATCCCGGCCACAAAGGTTCCGTAAACCGCGAAGGCGACCAGCACCGCCGGGCCAAGGACACCCAGGAGGATAGGCGGCAGCAGCTGCAAGTCCGTGAGCAGCTGGGCGGCAAAGAGCGGAAGCGCCAGCGGCAGCTGCATCCAGATATAGGGCACCATGTAGGCGAAATAGCGCGGCGCACGGCCCAGAAGCGCCGAGATATAAAGCATGGCGAAGGGAAAGAGCGTCCAGGTCACGACATACGAGAGGATCTCGACCACCAGATAGGGAACGAAGTCCAAACTCTGTTTATCGGCGTCAAATTGAATGACCGAGCGGCCGATTTGCAGCGGCGCCAGTGCTGCGGCGACAATAAAGGCGCCCCAGAATCCCTGGGCGCTCTGGTCGAAGAAATCCCAGGCGCGCCGATCAAACCTGTACAGCAACCCCACGCCGGTGAGCGCCCCGGCGAGCTGGCGGACTGAAATCACCCCGTCACCGCTGATTTGCGCCGAGGCTTGTCGAGTGCGATCATGACGCCTTAGCGAAGTAACGCGAAAGAATCCGGTGATAGACCGCCGTTAGGTTTTCAAGATCGGCCACGGTGCAGTGTTCGTCGGCCTTGTGCATGCTCACTCCGACCATCCCGAACTCGCAAACCGGGCAAGCATCCTTGATGAAGCGGGCATCGGACGTGCCGCCGGTCGTAGAAAGTTCGGGAGTCACGCCCAACACCGCCTTCACGGCCTCAGTGACCAATTTGCTCAAATCGCCCGGCGGCGTGAGAAACGACTCGCCCGAGATTCTAACCGCCAAGTCATATTGACCCGCCGCGATTGCGTCGAACGCTTTGCGGAGCCAGGCCGTGAGCGACGCGCCTGAATGGAGGTCATTGAAGCGAATATTGAAGGCTGCCCGCGCCGACGCCGGCGTCACATTCGAGGCGGCATTGCCGACGTCGACAGTGGTGATGGCGACGGTCGAAGGTTGAAAGTGGCTCGTACCCTGATCCAGAGCCGCTTCAGAAATGGCCGCGAGCATTTTCATCAGGCGGGGAATTGGGTTGTCGGCGAGGTGCGGATAGGCTGAATGACCTTGCGTGCCGTGTACCGTCAACTTGGCGGTGAGGCTGCCGCGCCGTCCGATCTTGATCATTTCGCCGAGTTTTGTCGGATTGGTCGGTTCGCCGACGACGCAGACGTCGAGCGTTTCACCGCGCGCCTTCAGCCGCTCAAGCATCTTGACGGTGCCGTTGATGGCATCGCCTTCCTCGTCGCCGGTGATCAACAAGCTGATGGACCCCGCTGGCCTGCCGCCGGCGTCGAGCAGCCGCGCGACGGCGGCGACAAAGGCGGCGATGGCGCCTTTCATGTCGGCTGCGCCGCGCCCGTAGATCCGGCCATCCACGACATCGGCGGCGAAGGGATCGGTGGTCCAGCCGTTGCCGACGGGAACAACGTCGGTATGGCCGGCGAAGCAGAAATTCGGCGCGCCTGAGCCGAGCCGTGCGTAAAGATTGTCCACGCGATCGGTGCCGTCGCCCTCAAATACCATACGCTCGCATGTGAATCCGAGGCTGCGCAAAGCCGTCTCGAGAACGCTGAGCGCGCCCTCATCGCGCGGCGTTATGCTCGGCCGGCGGATCAGAGCCCGGGCGAGCTCGACTCCGTTGGTCAGCGCGGCGATGGCGGGGCCCATGTTCAAAGTGTTGGAGGTCAATCGCGCAACAGTTCGTTGATCGAGACTTTAGCGCGAGTCTTCGCGTCAACGCGCTTGACGATGACCGCGCAGCTCAAGCCGGGGCCGGGGCTGCCGTCGGGCAGCGGCTTGCCCGGCAAAGATCCCGGGACGACGACACTGTGCGATGGCACGCGGCCGACAAAAACCTCGCCGGTGGCGCGGTCAATTATCTTGGTCGACGCGCTAATGAAGACGCCCATCGAAAGGACAGACCCTTCCTCGACGATGACGCCTTCGACGACCTCCGATCGGGCGCCGATGAAACAGTTGTCCTCGATGATCACGGGGTTTGCCTGTAATGGTTCGAGCACGCCGCCGATGCCTGTGCCGCCCGAGAGGTGCACATTCTTGCCGATTTGCGCGCAGCTGCCGACGGTGACCCAGGTATCGATCATGGTGCCGGAATCGACGTAGGCGCCGACGTTGACAAAGCTCGGCATTAACACGACCCCGGGCGCAATGTAGGCCGAGCGGCGGGCAATGCTTCCGGGTACGGCCCGGAACCCGGCCTGTTTAAACTGTGCCGCGCTCCAGCCATCGAATTTCGACGGAACCTTGTCCCACCATGTCGCCCCTCCGGGCGCGCCGCCGATGGTGACCAAGTCATTGAGGCGAAACGACAAGAGGACCGCCTTTTTTAGCCAGTGATTGACGATCCAAGTGCCGGCCTTCTTTTCGGCAACGCGGACCGTTCCCCGATCGAGCAGGTCCAGAGTCGCGGCGACCGCCTCACGGGCCGCACCGGTCGTGGCCGGATTGAGGCCGTCGCGCGCATCCCACGCGGTCTCGACAGCTGATATTAATCCGTTGATTTCCATATATAAATCCAGATTTTGCGCGCATGAACGGCCGAGCCCGGCCAGAACATAGCCGCTGCCGGGAGCGAGTCAACGCCATGCGGCGGCTCGGGCGTTTGATTCCTCCCGTGCCGCTCGCGCGGCGGGCCTTCGGATGCCAACGCTTGACGCCACCGGCCTTTATCGCCGATAGGCCTCGGGTTGGCGCGGGGGCCGAAGCGCGGTAGAATATATCTAGTCGAAACCTTTAGGTCCGTGCTCGTGGAGTGTCTCTCGCGGAAGACGCTTCTA
>CAMDRB010000118.1 GCA_945906455.1 Caenispirillum bisanense | reverse complement strand
GCCAAGCGCGTCGTCCAACTCGCGGTAGGCGAGCAACCCGGCATCGGACGTGACGCTGGAGCCATGGAACTCCAGCTTGAGGCGGCGGTCGAAAGCGAGGCGGGGAGCATCCGATTCCGCTTCACCCGTTGGGTGCGCCATGATTGTCCTCGATCCAACGACATAAGCTGCTGATACCTATGTCTGAATCGATGGCAGCATACTTGCAACATCAATGTTCATCCGGGGAATGGGGGTTAAATACTGCCGGCCGGCGCCGCCGCTAATTATTCAAAAAACCTCGCGAACGCGGCGTTGACGCCGAGCCGCGCCGCGTCGCTGCAGCGCGAGGCATCGTCGCCACAGTCCCGATAGAGGCTGCGCTCAAGTTTCGAAAAACTGTCGAGCTTGAAGCCGAATTTTTCGAGGGCGAACGGCGCCAACAACACCGCATCCAGCGCCTTGGTCGCCTGCTCGGGAATGGCCGCGCCGGCGCAGGTGAAATTGACGCAGCGAACTTCGTAAGCGGTGACGTAGAGCGCCTGGTCGCGTTCGAACCTGGCCATGAATTCCGGCATGTGATCGCCGAAGGTGACGACGCCGGCCGGGCGCGGGCGCTCGCCGAGGGCGACGAGAAAGCTGCGATAGGCGTCGTCGCTTTGCGCGAAGCGCGCGACGTAATCGGTCAGCGGATCGTGGTTGTCGTGGGGGCCGTGCTGGTTGATGGTCAGCATCATGGCTGCCACCGGCATGGGGCTGTCCGCAATCTTTTTCAGCATGGCGTCGTAGAGCTTGGCATCGGGAATTTCCCAGCCCCAGCCCCTGCCGATGCCCAGTGATTCCGGATCGTAAAACTCGTCGACCCCGATCGAGCTGTAAAAGTTCCGCGCGTTGACGAAACTGCCGGGCACCGGATAGAACACCATCGTCCTGTACCCCAGCGCCTTGAGGCGGGTGAACAGCGACTGTTTGATCCGGCCTTCGAGCTGATAGAACACATAAAGGCCGTCGGCGCCGAATTCCTGGGGCCGCATCTGCGTGGTTACGGCGAACTCGGTTTTCCACGTGGCGCCGGCAAAGGTCGGTACGCGCAGCGGTCCGCTGTCGGCGCCGCTCCTTGCAAACAATGTATGCGGCTCAAATTCCGTCGGCGCCATGCTCGGCGGAAAAGTTGATTCCTGGAGCACGAAGAAAATATCGGGTGCCGTGCCGCCGGGTGCCGTGAGGCCCGCGGGCGCCATGACCGGACTCGCGGCTTTGGCCTCGGCGACGATGCGTAGCTCGGGCCTCGGCATGCGGGCCGAGGCGACAAAGGTGCGCAGGCTGGGTGTGGCGAGCACGTCCTCCCAGTTGTTGATGCTTTGATCCCAGCGCTGTAGCCCGACCAGGCCGGCGACCGACGCCGCCGTCAAGGCCGCCAAGGACCACTTCTCAAAGCGCGAAAACGCACCCCGGCCCGCGAACAGATGCTTGATATAAAGCAAGGTCGCGCCGGTGGTGACGACGACCGCGGCGGCGATGCGCCAGTCATTGAAGACCAGCATGACAACGTTTTGACGCAAGAAGTGATGATCGTATGTGACCAGAGGTATCCCGGTCAGGGAAAATTTTATCCAGCTGACCGCCAGCAGGATGACGGCCGGTACCAAGGACAGTGCAAGAAGTATGGCGGGGTGTTTTCCGCGGGCGCAACCCAAGGCGAAGAACGGCGCCATGACCAGGCCGACGTAGGGGTCGAGATAGGCCACGGCATAAAGCGCGGCGGCGGCGATAACGATAAACGCGAGGGCCAGCCCGGGATTAAGCCCGCGGGCGGCGCCGAGCGCGGTTTTTAGCACGAATAACTCCAGATGAATGCCGGCGGCAGATTGAGGAGCTCGCAGCCGATCAGTTCGCTCTTCGGAAAAATGCCGGCGAAGGGGCTGATGGGAAAGTAGGTGTAGGTGATCAGCTTTGTCACCATCCCGGCCCTCATGGCGGCTTCGACGCCGGCGCGTAATTCGCCGAATTCCGGATTATTGACGCTGGGGATGCTGCTGACAACAACCGTCGGCCGCGTGAGAGTGCCCAGGAATTCCACCGCGCAGCCGTTGATCGTCGTTCGCGCGGGAAGAGTTTTCCTAAGATACTTATACCGCTGCGAATCCCGCTCGACGCTGACGGTGGTTTCGGGAAGCAGGCGGGTCACCGAACCATAGCCGGCCCCCAACTCGACGATCGGCAATGAGGTTCCGTTGACGGCGTTGACCATCCGTCGCGCCAACCAACGCGACGATTCGCAAACCGCGCCGATGGCCGCTGAGGATGACAAAAAGACGGCGATCCGCTCCGCGGACTTTGTCGGAGCCGTGCTTAAGTCCGGCGCGGCCGCTGAATATTCCGCCGATCCAAGGCTCATCCTGAATTTACCCCGCTGCCAAGTTATACCTTAGCCATCAAGGCGGCATTGTCACGGAATTGTCACGGAGTTTTTGTAATATTGCTTTCGGCCCGGAGCCCCGGCGGCCATTGTAACCGCCTGGAGTCGCCGGCATGGCGTCAAATTCATTCAGGCTAGAGCACGTCCCGGAAAAGTGGGTGCCGGAAAAGTGGGTGCCGGAAAAGTGGGTGCCGGTTCGCCGCAGATCCGGATCGATCTGCGTTAGGCGCTGCGCCAATGCCTTGGTAACCGGTAACATGTTGCGCGGGTCGGTTTGAATGTCGGGGTTGCCGCCGGCGTGGATGTCGCCGAGGCTGCGATCGAGGGCAGCCGGCATCTCGCGCAGGGGCGCGAAGCGCGTAGCTTCGAAATGCCCCGGCGCGCCGGGCTGGACCTTGCCGTTCGCTCCCTGGCGCAGCATCTGCGGCAACCATCCGGCCTCCAGCTCGGAGCCCCTGCAAACCATCGAGACCGCCGTGTGCTATGGCCGCGCGATGTTTGACCCTCGTAGGATTCTCGAATTGTGAGAATCCTACGTCAAAACGTCGCTCGTAGAACAAGTCGTATGTCCCTTCCAGGTAGCACAACTTCATCCTTGTTTAATGCAGCCGCGTTGCGTTGAACACGGTCGGTTAAATTGCGGCCAACCAGCGCCAACTCAACAGCGGGTTTTGTTTCCCACGGACGCCAAGCGACTTGAGCGTCCAGATTGGCAAAGCCTTTGGTGGGAGTTTCCGCGGCCGCACCAACGTCGTTCTGAGCTCCGCTGTATTTCAGGAGAAAGCTGGCATCGAACGATGTGCTCTCCCAAAATAGGCCACCGCCCACATGGTATGGAGGAATGCGCGGCACGTTGCCGGCGCCGCCACGAAGTTTGGCACGCACATAGTCGGCCAAAATGTTGACGCCTAGCGCGCCGCCACCAACCTCTATCAAGCTGGCTGTTACTTTGCCTTCGAGCCCGTAGAATGTCGCTCCGCGTTGGTCGTAGAATAGCTCCTTGAGGTCCTCCGTGTCGCCCGCAATACAAATTCCTTCGTCGTCGCAGGTTCGCCCGGTAAATCGCCCAAAAATAAAGTTGCTGAACTTAGCGCCCCACGCAGCACCCTCGAATTCTATTGCTCTACCGCGTACGCGGACGGTCCCTTCAAGCGAATTGGCGCGCTCGACGCCGAGGGTCGGATCCCCGGTTTCGAAAGTGCCCGGAGCGTCGTGCGGGCCGCGCGCAAACAATTCGGTCTGGGCCGGCGCGCGGGCCGCGCTTGCGACGGTGAGGCCGAATGTGACGTCGTTGCTCGCTTCCAACAAAAGACCGGCCGAAACACTTACCGGCGTGAAACTCCGGTCGGTTGGAACGTCAGATGCGGGAGTGCCGGTGACGTCGGCATGCTCGACCCGCAATCCCATCTGCAGACGGAGAATCTTTGTCAATATTGCTTCCGTGAACCCGAATCCAGCCATCGATTTTGTCACTGTCGGCAAGAGGAAATCCGCGCCCTCGCCTAGAGCGGAAAAGTCACGATGCTGGACCTGAGCGCCCAGCGCGGAGGACGACAACGGCCCAATAGAACCGATGATGAGTTCCGCGCGGCTGTCCCATTCCTTATCGATGAAGGTAGATAGTGCGACACCGTCGGGGTCCCGTTCGCTATGCTTATAGTCGGCATAACCTCCGTCGACCGTAACGGTTTCGAATTCGCCTTCGTTCAGGGCAAAGGATGAGCCGAACAAGCCTTTCGTCTGCTTCATATCGATGAACGTGTCCTCGGCCGGAATGCCGTATTTAGCGTCGTAATGCACGATGGCGGCGCCAAACCTGCTGCCGCCGAAAAAGTACGAGCCGCCGAACGATCCACCGTCACCTTTAAAGTAGGAATTCGACTGAACGCCAAGGGGCGTATCGTAATCGTCAGTCCCGCGAATGAAGGCGTCCGCATGGGCCGCCAGAGGACCTACGGCCAAGTCCATCAGAGCCCCGCCTTGGCGTGTATTGGCGGCGGTGGCATAATTTCCGCTGAGCTCGCCTGAGAACGGTTCCTTCGGCAACGTAAGCGGAATGCGATTGTTGATGGCGTTCACCACCCCGCCTATTGCCTGGCTGCCATAGCGCAACGTTGCGGCGCCACGCACTACTTCGATCTTTTGAGTCGACAGCGGATCAATCGGGACGCCGTGATCGGCTCCAATATCTGAGACGTCAAAGCTGCCTACGCCGTTTTCCAGAATCCGCACTCTGCTGGCGTCGAAGCCCCGGATCACCGGTCGACTTGAGCCGGCAGCAAAGTTCGATCCTGTGACGCCTGGCACGCTCGCGAGCGCATCGGAAAGATTGGCGCCGCCACTGCGAAGAATTTCATCCCGATTGACCTGCCCGACGATGGTCGCGAGTTTGTCGGGATCGTTTGATAGCGGCGAGCCGGTAACGATGATGGTCTCAATGCGAGCCTGCGACTCTGCCGCTAAGGACGGCGGCGTTGTCCCGACTACAAGAAAAGCAATGGTGGTGAAAACAAATGACCTAAACATGTGTTGATCTCCGTCAGAAGATACCAAAACCAACGACACCCGCCTGGGCTAGCCCAGGCGGGGACGTAAAGTCATAGTGGCTTGTCAGACGGAGAGCGGCGGGGCGCGGGATCGAAAGCCGGCAGTGGGCCAGCTCCGGCGCGGCGCGATTTGTTCGGCGACGGCGATGTACTCGCCCACAGAAAGCGCGGGCGGGGCCAAAGTGACGGACTCGGGCGCCGGCGCCATATTCGAAGCGACTTGGCACAGCGCACAGTCGCCGCCGAGGCTGGCGGCCTCCGGGTGGATGCGGTGATTCAGTCCGTGGAATGCCAGCGCGAACTGGGCCAGCAGCATCATGGCGATAGCGATCGACCATAGACGCCCGCGCCGGGGTGCGCGACTCGCCCCGGTGCGCAGCTGGATGGCACCGCCTTCGTTCACCGATATCCCCAAGATAAGAGACACATCGCGTGGGCCATCATATCCAGTCGCCCCGGGCGACGCCAGCGCCTACGGAGGCGGGCGGCCGGCTGGGCATTCGAGATTTCCCGCCCGCCCCAGTTACCAGATCCGCACGCGATCGCCGGGCGCCACATAAAGTTTGTCGCCGGGCTTTACGCCGAAGGCCTCATACCAGGCATCGATATTGCGCACCACGCCGTTCACGCGCGCCATGATCGGCGAGTGCGGATCGGTGTAGAGCTGTTGACGCAGCGCCTCGTCCCGCGACTTGCCGCGCCAAACTTGCGCCCAGGCGAGGAATACACGCTGATCGCCGGTGACGCCCTCAAGCGCCGGCGCCGGTTTGCCTTTGAGTGAAATATGAAACGCCTCGAGCGCAAGGTTGAGGCCGCCGAGGTCGCCGATGTTCTCGCCCAAAGTCAGCTGACCGTTGATGTTCTCGCCGGGCAGCATCTCCATGGTCGAGTACTGCGCGGCCAGGCCCTTGGCGCGGGCGTCGAACTTGGTCGCGTCCTCGGCCGTCCACCAATCGTTCAGCCGGCCGGTGTCGTCGGATTTGCGGCCCTGATCGTCAAAGCCGTGGCTCAATTCATGACCGATGACACCGCCGATGGCGCCGTAGTTGATCGCCGCATCGGCCTGGGGGTCGAAGAACGGCGGCTGCAGGATGGCCGCGGGAAAGACGATCTCATTTAGCGTCGCATTGTAATAGGCATTGACGGTCTGCGGCGTCATGCCCCATTCGCCGCGGTCCACGGGCTTGTTCAGCCGCGCAACTCGATAGTGCCAGTCGAAGCTCCGCGCGCGTTTGACGTTGCCGTAGAGGTCGGCGGGATCGATCTTGAGATCGCTGTAGTCGCGCCACTTGTCGGGGTAAGCGATCTTGACCGTGAAGCTGGCAAGCTTTTTCCGCGCCTGCTGCTTGGTGGCTACGCTCATCCAATCGAGCCGTTCCAGCCGCGCGCCGAAGGCAACCTTGATATTGTCGACCAGCCCGGCCATCTGGCGTTTGAATTCCGGCGGAAAATAACGCTTCACATATTCCTGGCCGACGTCTTCGCCAAGCGCGCCATCCGTGGCGGTGACCGCACGATGCCAGCGCGGAGCAAGTTCGGGTTGACCAGCGAGGGCCTTATTGCGGAACTCGAACCGCGCCGTCACAAAGCGCTCGGGCAGCACCGGGGCGGCGGCATCCACGATATTGAAGGCGAGCCAAGCCTTGAGGGTTTCAACCGGCGTGCTGGAAAATATCGCGGCCTTCTTTGGGAAGGCGGTATTGTCGGCGACCACGAACCGGTTGACGGCACCCAAATCGGCGGCCGCGAAAAAGCGTTTGAAGTCAAAACCCGCCGCGGAGCTTTGCAGTTCAGGCACGGTCATAGGGTTGTAGGTGGTATCGCGGTCGCGGAGCGCGGCGCGTTCCCAACTGACCTCGGCCATTTTGGACTCGAAGGCGATGATATCGGCGGCGCGTGCGGCTGGATCGGGCCAAGCGGCTAGGGTCAGCATCTCGCCGATGTAGGCCTGATATTTTTCCTTGATCGCTGCGAAGGACGGCTTCAGGTAGTAATCCCGATCGGGCAGGCCCATGCCGTCGCTGGAGATCTCCACCGCGTAGCGCGCGGGGTCCTTGCTGTCGGCGTCGATGCCGACATTGAAAATCGCGCGGCGGAATCCGCTACGGTCGCCCATGAGCGCGGCGATATCTTCCCGAGTCTTAGCCGAACGGACGCCGGCGAGGTCCGCCTCAAGCGGCGCAACGCCAAGCGCCTCGATGCGGGCTTGGTCCATGTAGGCCTTGTAGAAGTCGCCGATTTTTGTGCCGCCCTTCGCTGCCGCACCCTCAAGCACCGCGTGAACGCGCTCCTCGGAGAGCTTCCTGAGGGCGTCGAAAGCCCCGAAGCGGACGCGGTCGGGTGGAATCTCGGTGCGATCAACGTACGCGCCGTTGGCGAAGCGAAAGAAATCGTCGCCGGGCTTCGTGGCGGTATCGCGCCCCATGAGATCGAAGCCCCAGGCCCCAAATCTCGGCGCGGAGGCGGCATCGGACTGCGCAGCGGTATCGGCAGCGCCCGAGGGCCACGCCGCCGACAAGGCGATCAATAACGCCAATTTGGTGAATTTCATGAATCTGACCCCACTAAAGGACCCGGAGTTCGTCAGGAACCGACTAAGCAAGAATCGCCGAAAAACGATACCACGGATCGCAAAATCTGTGAATTCGCCGGTCATGGCGAAAAGCCGGCCGCGCCAAGGGGCCCCGGAAGAGTTACCTTCGGAAAGCGCGATGATCGCCGATTCTTAGCCCGGTGCGCGCGCGCCGTCGGGCATGAAATCTTGCGGCTGGACATCGCCACCGGCGGCTACGGCCAGGAGTTCCTTGATGTCGTCGTCGCCGAATTCGGAACTGAGCGCGGCGACCCCCGTGATGATTCGCTGGACAATCCGGCTGCGAAAGAAGGCGGCATCCCACTTCATGCCCTCGATCGACGTCTCCTTCATGATGGCGATGGCCAGCTTGGCGGCCGGCAGTAGTTTTGCCGGCAGTTCCGCGCCCAACCAGAGCTGCTTGAGTTCGGTATTGTCGCCTTCCATCAAACGGCCGCGCGCGTAATCGATGCTCAGCCGGCTCCGGATGGCGATGACGTGAATTGCGAGGTCGAGGTTGCCGAGACATAAGCTCCGCAGCAACAACGAGGTCGTGAGCCTGCCTTCAGCGATGAGCTGCTCGGCCAACGTCCGCATGCATTCCGCCGGAAGCCCGCTGGTCAGGCCGAGAGTCGCTCGCTCCCGCGTGGCTAGCGCTAGTTTACTGGCGGCCGCCGAGGAGATTGCGTGGCGCTCAACAAGTCGCGCGACCAGATCAAAAGACACCACCGCGATAGCGCGCTCAATAACCGTGGCCGGCAGCGCCGCCCGGGCCACGAGACTTGACTGAAGGTCGTGCAGCTCGCCGTGGCGGTCGACAATGCGGTGCAGCCCGGCCTCGGAGATGTCGGCGCCCGGATTCCTAAGTAAACGATCGGCGGTGTCCGCGTCGCCGCGCTCGATCAGCGCCAGGCAGACATCGGGCAAGACGTGTCGGCGATCGGCCATCGCCGCCATTTTCACCAGACTGGCCTGATCGCCGATAATGGCGATCATATCTTCGGCCGTCAGAATATCGGATAGCTTTAGGACCGGAGTGGCCACCACGTCCGCGTCCTTGGCCAGGGCGAGGATGACGTCACGCGGTGCGTCGGGATTTTCCGCGAGCGTTTCGGCGAGCGCCTGGCGCACCCGGACCTCGGCATCGGCGATGATGATGCCGAGAATATACCGGCGCAGAAGAATTTCGGCCTCCCCGGCATCCTTGCCGGGACGGCGGGCGCCTTCCTTGCGCGCGAGCAGCATACGTTGATCGGCCGATAGCTCGGCTTGAGCCGTAGCCAGATACGCGGGCGGGACATTCAGCCCGGCCGCGTTGGCAGGAATCTTGACTTGAACCATTCGTCCCCCGGCCGCACTCTTGACCCCGCAATCCAAGGGCTAGTGGATCAAATCTAAGAAAGAGAATCCATTGGGGATTCCCTGACCGATACTGTCGTGCGAGTCTGGCGGATGCACCAGACAAAGCACGTTATCAAGCGACTGAGTGCCAAGTCCCGCGCGACGCTTGAGGGGGTATTGGCGGAC
>CAMDRB010000117.1 GCA_945906455.1 Caenispirillum bisanense | reverse complement strand
CATGCCATGCGAAAGGCCATGGGCCGCAGCGTCGATGAAGTTCACGATGCGCTCGCAACGACGCTCGGCACCATCACTCCAACCGAGTGCTCAAATTACTTCCGGGAGGCCGGCTATAGTTCTATCTAAACGCAACACGCTCTAGCGCGCTTCCCGGAAAAGTGGGCTTCCGGTTTTCCGGCAGGAAGCGCGCTCTTCACACGAATCTAGACCCTTTCCCGATTCAAGCGAACCGGGAAAGGGTCTAGCCATCGCCGTCCTTGAGGCTGCCCAGCAGGAGTTCCATCGCCGCGCCCACCGCGGCCCGGCGAATATCGCTGCGCGTCCCGGCAAAGATATAGCGCTTCACCAGGGCGTCGCGCCCGGTTTGGGCGAGCGCCATGTAGACGAGTCCGACGGGCTTTTCCTTGGTACCGCCGCCGGGACCGGCGATGCCGGTGATCGACACGGCGATGTCGGCATCGGTTTGCGCCAAAGCGCCTTCGGCCATGGCCGAGGCCACCACATCGCTGACCGCGCCGAGATCGGTAATGGCGTCGCGCGGCACGCCCAGGAGCCGCGATTTAGATTCATTGGAGTAGGTGATGAAGCCACAGTCCACGACGTCCGACGAACCGGCATTCGCGGTCAGGCAGCCGCCGAGCAAGCCGCCCGTACAAGATTCCGCCGTGACGATCCGCTTTTTCGCGGCCTTGGCTGCGCCCAGGACCTCTTTAGCCAAGTCGACGAGGTCGGGGGGCAGGTCGTTCATGGGCGGACTTTGGCAAGAGGGCCGTTCGTGGGATTCGGCGGATCAGCGTTAGCTAGCCCATAAGTACTGCAGGCCGAGGAGTACTCCTGCGGCATACAGGCCGGCAAGCACGTCGTCCAGCATTATACCGAGGGCGCCCGGCACCTGACGGTCAGCCCAGCTGACCGGCCAAGGTTTGTAAATATCGAACAGTCGAAACAGTGCGAAGCCGAGCATGTACCACAGCCAGCTGAGGGGAACGACCGCCAGCGTTATCCACAGGCCGACCACTTCGTCGATCACGATCCATTGCGGATCAGTCGCCTCGGGTTCACTGCGCAAATAGTGCGCGGTGTAAATCAGCCCGAGGACAAATGGAAAAATCGCGGCGATGATCAGCCAGCGTTCGCCCAAGAGCCAGGCGATAGCCGCCGCCATGGGCAGGGCGTTGAGCGAACCAACGGTCCCCGGGGCGTGAAAGGAAAAGCCTGCGCCAAACCATGTCAGAAATACCAGACCCTTCGGCCTCGGTTTACGCCAATCGGGGCCGCCAATCCGCCAGCCATTTTCCGCCACCAGCGGCTCGCAGCCTTCGGCCGCGGGGGCATTTCGCTGCTGCGGTGGCGGCGGGGGGCGGGCTGACATTCGGGGTATGGTTAACGCGGGGCGGGGATCATCCACATTAAAGGATTGAGAGCGGTTCGCAAAAGGACTTTTAAAATTACTACAACCCATTGATTATAAAAGACTAAACCAATTTTTACTTTCTCTTTGAATTTCAGGGGTAGAATCGGCAGGATGTAAACTGGCTGCCAGCTCCTTTCCGAGCGTCACGGCGTTTTCGCCTGATCGTAGCGGCCAGACGGATGACCATCGTTCCGGCTGGTGCTGCGCCGAGGTGTTGCGTTGCTTAAAAGAACGCGAAGCACGTCTTTAGACGACGCTGCTTCAAAGGAAAAGTTGGGGTCAAAACCGGGATGAGTACGAAAGACCTTCCGGGACGCATTTACTGACAAGGTGTCATCAGTAAGAGGGGGCGGCGTGTTTTCAGGTAAACAACACTCGAAATTTGACCCGCAGGATCGCGGGCTCAACCGAGCTCAAAAACTTCTTCAGCGGTTCTTTCCGGAACGCCAGCTGATTGTCCGGTCCGGCGAGCGCATGCGGACGCTGCGACTGTCCACCAACCGCCAGGCTGTACTTGTTACGGTGAGCATGGTTCTTGGGACATGGACGCTGTTCAGCTCCGGCCTCGCCATGAACCACAGTGAACGCATCACCGCCAAGAATACCGAGATCAAGGACGCGCGCGTGGGCTACGAGCAATTGCTGGCGCAAGTCTCGATATATAAGGACCGCGTCGCCGACCTTACCACCGATTTGGAAAGCAATTATCAGCAGTCACTTACACTGGTTGATCGCGAAGCCGCACTTCTCAAGAATAAGGCCGCCGAGCTGAGCAAGGCCTCGGATAAGAAAATCGGCTTAGTCGCGAAAATTAAAAGCCGTGCTAAGGACGCGCTTATCGACCCCGCCGGCGCTCTGACCGGGGATACCGGGGACGTCGACTTGGTCTTGGACAAGGCCAAGCTTGATCGCGGCCATGCCGACCAGGAGCGCAAGGGCCTGCTCGATGAACTCGCAAAGCTTGAGGACTCGATGGTTAACGTCGTCGACCATCACCAGAAGACGCCCTTCATCGTCACTGAAAGTCTCGAACTCCGCCAGGTGGTCCTGCAGCGCGACATGGCGCTTTCCGAACGCGAAGGCCTGGCGCAGAAGCTCGATGCCCTCGAAAATCAAATCCGAGAAATGGAGAGCAACCAGCTCCTGCTCTATCATCGCTTTGCGGAAGTCGCCGAAACCAAGATTTCGGCGATCGAGGCGTCCTTGAGTGTTACGGGCCTCGATATCGATCTTTTGGCGAAGCGGCAAAAGGCCGGGGCCGGTCAGGGCGGCCCGTTCATCCCACTCGATAACGCCGGGCGCGATTCCGGGCCGCTTCAGGAATCCTTGTATCAGCTCAATGCCAACGTCGACCGACTCCAGGACCTGCAAAGCTTGATCACGCGGTTGCCGCTGGATACTCCGGTCAAGAATTTTGAGCTCAACAGCGGTTTCGGGGTGCGCAAAGACCCTTTCACGGGTCTGACGGCCCAACATCTAGGGCTGGATCTTGGCGCGGGCTACAAGGCATCGGTGCTCAGCGCGGGCGAGGGAAAAGTGGTTCACGCCGGTTGGGATGGCAGCTATGGTCGTATGGTCGAAATCGACCACGGCATGGGCTTGGTTACGCGTTACGGCCATATGGCGCGCCTCAACGTCAAGGACGGAGACAAAGTCGAGCGCGGCACTGTTCTTGGACAGCTTGGATGTAGCGGTCGGTGCTCGGGCCCGCACGTCCACTATGAAGTTCTGAATAACGGTCAACACGTGAATCCCTTGAAGTTTTTGAAAGCCGGCAGCGATGTTTTCAAAGGGCAATAAAGCCATCAACGGCAACGGCCACGCGCAGGATTCTCGCGCTGAAATTGCCGTCAAGGCGGTGCCGTCGATCATCAGCGCCGATCTGTCGATCGAGGGCAATCTCAGCTCCGGCGGTGAAATTCAAGTCGACGGCGTGGTCAATGGCGATATCCGCTGCAAAGCGCTGATTGTCGGAGTCAAAGGCTCGGTTGTCGGTGAAGTCGTCGCGCAGACCGTTCGTATGCACGGCGCGATCAAAGGCATGATCCGCGCGAAGAGCGTCTTTCTGGCCTCGACGGCCCGCATGTCGGGCGACGTCGAACACGAAAGCCTTGCGATCGAGCCTGGCGCTTATATGGAAGGCCACTGCAAGCGCATCACCGAATCCGGTCTTGCGCCAGTGGAAGTGCCCCGCCCCATGGATCGTCCCCCAACGGATCGACCAATGATCGGCGCGGCGCGTATCGGCGGAATGCCCAAGCCGGCGATCGCCGCGACTTAACGCAAATTCGGATCTGCGCAGATGCTGCGCGAGAAAGGGCCGGATCGATCCGGCCCTTTCGTCATCTTGGTTCCGTTTGGTTAGCGGTCAATCCGGCTGGCGCCGGTCCTCGTGCCGCACGAGTTCGCGCTCCAATGTCCTTTGCACTTCGCTGACGCCGCCAAGAACGGCGCGATAAATCATGACATTTTCCATGACGCGCTGAACGTAGTTACGGGTTTCCGAGAATGGGATTTGCTCGACCCAATCGATGGCATCGATTTTCGCATCGCGCGGATCGCCGAACTGGCGGATCCACTGGCGCGCGCGGTTCGGGCCGGCGTTGTAGGCGGCGGCCGCGAGGACATAGGATCCGTCGAAAGTTGACAGCAGCGTGTTCAGGTAGCCCGAACCAAGGCGGATATTGTAGCCGGGGTCGGCGGTGAGTCGTTTTTCCGCATAAGCCTGCTTGGTCGCCTTTGCGACAGCGCGCGCTGTGGGCGGCATGAGCTGCATCAGCCCGCGGGCGCCGGCGCTGCTGCGCGCGTCAACGTCGAAATTGCTCTCCTGGCGCGCAACCGCAAGGATCAGCGCCTTCTCCGGCGTGCCCGGATAGGCATAGGCCGGGGTGGGATAACCGTATTGCACCAGCATGATCTTGTCGCGCGCCGCTTGACGCGCCACCACCACACCGAGGTCGACCCGGGCCCGGCGGCTCAGCAATTCCGCGGTCATGTGCCGATCGGAGGCTGAGGCGGCGTTATCAGCCAGCGCTTGAGCGAAGGCGCGTTGGTAGGTTTTGGCGTCGACTTCCATGAGCACGCGCAAGGCTTGGGTCAGCTCCGATGAATTGAACGCCGAACGTTCTTCGGCCGTCGGTGCCGGGTCTTGCGGGAGCTGCGGCACGCCATCGCCACGAAGGCGCGCCAGGGCAAGCTGGCCGTAATAGGTCGTCACGTGGGTTGCCGCGCGTTGATACCATTCTGCAGCGAGGTCAGCTCGGCCGAGAAACTCGGTCGTGCGCCCGGTCCAATAAGCGCCCCGGGCGACGCTCGGCGGCGTCTGAACGGCATCATAAACGCGTTGAAAATGCGCGAGCGCGGCTTCGCCGTCTTTCAGAAAGCGAAGGGCGATCCAGCCGGCCAGCCATTCGGCCTCGGAAACGCTGAGCGCATCGGTGGTGCCGTGGTGTTTGGACAAAGCATAGGCTTCGCTAATCTCACCTTTGGCGAGGGCGTCGCGGGCCAGCGCTTGGCGTTCGCGCCACCACAAGTCGGGACGCGGGCCGCCGGCGGCGAAGGGCGGCACAAGCTGGCGCGCGCCGGCTTCGTTGTCGTGTTCTCGGCGCCACCGGATGCGCTCATAGAGCAAGCCCGGATCGTTTTGAAGCGCGGGCGGCACGGCGGCGATGGCGGCCTCGGTGTTGCGCGCGCCGGCGATCAGAGCGATACGCGCTCGCGCGAGCTGGGCACGTCCCGGGTCGACATACCGCAACAGGCGGGTCGCGGCCGTGGTTTGCTCGTCGTAGAGAATCCGGTCAATCCGCGCCCAATAGTCTTCAGCCGTCAAAATCGACCCGAATTTCTGTAAGAAATCTCGCTCTTCGTCCCGACTGAAGGCGCCGCTTATCCAAGCGCCGCGTGCCAGGGCGCGGGCCTCGGCCGTCTTACTCTGGCTGGCGAGTACGCCGGCGTAGGCGACCTTGCCGGCCGTCGATAAGGGCGGGTGAGTTTCAAACCATGCGGCGAGGTCTGCTACCGGCACCGATCGGTCGATGGCATCCTCCGCCCGGCGGCGGATGTCGTTTGCGTTCGGCCACAGCGGATTGGCGGTCAGAAACCTAGTTCTTGCCGCAAAGTCGGCATGGGGGCCGGGTTCCCGCAGGAACGCCCATTCGATGATCTTAGACAAGAGCGGATGGCGGGCGGTGGCGACAGTGGCGCGCGCCCGTGACCATTCGCGGCGCGTGGCTGCCTTTACGGCTTGGCTGAAAATCTCTTTCTCCCGCATGGTCAGCGTCGGCCCCAGCGCGGTCCCATCGAGCGCGGTCCCATCGAGCGCTGGCGAGGCGGCCGCTGGCGTTGGGGCTGACGAGCTTTTAGCCGCGGGAACAGGCGGCTTGCGTTCAGGTAGGATGACCGAGCCGGGTCGAGGCGCAGGGCTGGGGACGTCGTCCGCCGCCAAGGCCGGCAATCCCGACAGGGCTGCGATTAAGCCAAGCAAGACGGCGAACGCAGCCGGGCCTTTATGGCTCGTCCACGTGGCCTGGCGTTTCTTGAGGGCCCCTTGCAGCTTCATAAGGGACCCAGAGTACCACGGATCTTCCCCGAGCGTGCGCTCGCAACATTTAGCCGAGACCGCCAAGGTCGGTCCGGCATCCCTTGTCGCGCCCTTGCCCTGTGGTAATGTCCGGCGCGCGTCCGTTCTTTATAGATCGGCGCGAACCCAGGCAGGAGCGCTCCATGTTTCGCGGTTCGATCACCGCCCTTATCACGCCCTTCAAGAAGGGAAAAGTTGACGAAAAGGCTTTCCAAGATTTCGCCGAGTGGCAGATCGAGGAGGGCTCGCACGGTCTTGTGCCCTGCGGCACGACGGGCGAATCGCCGACGTTGTCGCATGCCGAGCACCACCGGGTCGTTGAGCTATGCGTCGAAGTCGCTAAGGGCCGCATTTCGGTGATCGCCGGCACAGGCTCAAATTCCACCGAGGAGGCCATCGAGTTGACGCGGCACGCCAAGGTGGCGGGCGCCGACGCGGCGCTGGTGGTGACGCCCTACTACAACAAGCCTTCGCAGGAAGGATTAGTGCTGCACTACCTCGCGATTGCCAATGCCGTCGATATTCCGATTATCATTTACAATATTCCCGGACGCTGCGTCGTCGATATGTCGGTTGAGACCATGGCTAAGCTCGCCGGCCACGCCAATATTGTCGGCGTCAAGGACGCGACCAACGACCTAACCCGTCCGCAGAAAATGCGCCAGCTCGTGGGTGAGAATTTCTGCCAGCTCTCGGGCGAGGACGGAACGGCGATGGCGTTCCTAGCCCAGGGCGGCGTGGGATCCATTTCGGTCACGGCCAATGTCGCCCCCAGGCTGTGTGCCCAGCTTCAGGATTCCTGGCACCTCGGTACTTATGAGGATGCTTTCCGCATTCGCGATATTCTCTCGCCCTTGCACGAGGCAATGTTTGTCGAAACCAACCCGGGCCCGGCAAAGTTCGCGGCGAGCCTGCTTGGAAAGTGCGACCCGGACACGCGTCTGCCCCTGTCGCCTCTCAAGATCAAGAGCAAGGCGCGGATCGAGGAAGCGATGCGGGCCGCGGGACTGCTGAACTGAGCGCCGGCGCTCAGTTCGCATCCGATGGCAAAGGCACTTATTTCTCACGGCCCGGTGGCGCAAAATCGCAAAGCGCGCCACGACTACGCCATCGAGGAGACGGTCGAGGCGGGCATCATGCTGACCGGCAGCGAGGTCAAATCCCTGCGCCTTGGCCGCTGCACGCTGGTTGAGTCGTTTGCTCAGCCCGAAAACGGCGAGCTTTTCCTGATCAATTCCCACATTCCGGCGTACGAGGGTGCCAGTCACTTTCAGCATAACGAGCGCCGCAAGCGGAAGCTCCTGCTTCATCGCCGGGAAATCGACCGGCTCATGGCCGCGGTCGGCCGCAGGGGGATGACCCTGGTGCCGCTCAGCCTCTATTTCAATGATCGCGGCAAGGCCAAGGTCCAACTTGGTCTGGCCAAAGGCAAGACTCACGTCGACCGGCGTGACGATATCAAGAAACGCGAGTGGCAGCGTGAGCAGGCCCGGGTCATGCGGGCAAAGGGTTAGGCGCCGTGGTCGGCGAAAAAGAAAGCGAAGGCGAGGGGCCTCACGCGGATGTGAACGCCAAGCTCGTACGTGCGAAGGAGAAATGGGCGAAAGACGGTCGCGCATTAACCGGCACTTCCGCCGATCCGGTTCGCGACCGCAGGCCACCCGGGCAGCGCGTCACCCAGGACTTCCCCGTCCTGGATCTGGGCATCCAGCCCCCTTTGTCCCATAAGGATTGGGCCTTATCGGTAGCCGGCGCGGTGGCCAATCCCCTGAAATGGGACTGGTGGGCTCTCATGGCCCAGCCACAGTCGAGCTATACTAATAATATTCACTGCGTGACAACCTGGTCGCGCTACGACAATGGTTGGGTCGGTGTCGCCATGCGGGCGCTCTTGGCCCAGGTAAAACCGCTACCGTCGGCAAGGTTCCTAATGATAAAAAGTTACGACGGATACGCGACAAATATCCCTTTGGCCGACGTGGACCGCGACGATGTATTCCTCGCTCATACCTGGCAAAATAAGCCGCTTGATCGCGTGCATGGCGGCCCGGTCCGTCTGGTCGTACCCCATCTCTATTTCTGGAAGAGCGCCAAGTGGATACGCCACATCACATTCATGGACCGGGACCAGCCCGGCTATTGGGAAGCGCGCGGATACCACATGCGCGGCAACCCTTGGAAGGAAGAGCGCTATGGTTAAAGGTATGGGTTTTAAATTCGCGAGATGCTTGGCACTGGCAGCGGGACTGTTGTGGGGAGCTCCGGCAATGGCCAGAAACGCGCATGACTTCGCATTTGAAGGAATCGAAGGCGGGCCGATGCCGATGTCGCAGTTCAAAGGCAAGGTCGTATTGGTGGTGAATACCGCCTCGTTCTGCGGCTTCACGCCGCAGTACGAAGGCCTCGAGCAGATCTTCAAGGAATATCAGGGCCGGGGCCTGGTCGTTCTGGGCGTGCCGGCCAATAATTTTGGTGGCCAGGAGCCCGGTACCAACGCCGAGATAAAGGAATTCTGTGAGGCCAAATACGACGTCGACTTCCCCTTGGCATCAAAAGTGTCCGTAAAGGGTGGAGACGCGCATCCGTTCTACAAGTGGGCCTTGGAAACCCTAGGGGAAGACAAGGCGCCACAGTGGAATTTTCACAAATACCTGGTCGATGCCAAGGGTGATTTGGTGGCGTCTTTCCCGACCAGGGTCGTACCCGACGCACCTGAAATCAAAGCGGCGATCGACCGGGCGATAGCGGCGAAGTAAGACCGGCCTCAGCTTGTAGCCAACAGCCGATACGGAGACATGCCATGCGCAGTTTTTCGAAGTGCAGCTTTCTACTTGCCGCGATCCTGTTTTCGGCGGCGGTTTCGGGCGCGGTTTCGGCGGAGGGTATCCATCTAGGTCCGAAGCTAGTGGATCAAATCTAAGAAAGAGAATCCATTGGGGGTTCCCTGACCGATACTGTCGTGCGGGTCTGGCGGATGCACCAGACAAAGCACGTTATCAAGCGACTGAGTGCCAAGTCCCGCGCGACGCTTGAGGGGGTATTGGCGGACC
>CAMDRB010000116.1 GCA_945906455.1 Caenispirillum bisanense | reverse complement strand
CCGGGAGGCCGGCTATAGTTCTATCTAAACGCAACACGCTCTAGATGGCTCCGGCGACAGGACTCGAACCTGTAACCCCGCGGTTAACAGCCGCGTGCTCTACCATTGAGCTACGCCGGAACAGCGTATTGGAGGCCGAGGCCGGAATCGAACCGACGTACGCGGATTTGCAATCCGCTGCATGGCCACTCTGCCACTCGGCCCGCGGGCCCGACCAGGTATGGTTGGGCCTTTGGCATCGGCCCCCCGAGCCCCGAGAGCACGGCGCTACCCGGGGCAGAAGGCACGGTTATATAGAAGGGCCTCCCAAGGGGGTCAAGGCAATGGTTTTCCAGGCTGCCAGAGGCGCGCGCAGCGTTGTGGATTTACCGCCGAACGCGTATAAGCAGCCTGAGTTTACGACCTTTCTTTACGTCTCTTACTTCCCGGGAGTGCAGTCATGGATTTCGCCGCCGCCCGCCGCAAAATGGTGGCCAGCCAGATCCGCACGAGCGAGGTCACGGACCCGGCGGTGATCGAGGCCTTGGGCGCGGTGCCGCGCGAGTTGTTCGTGTCCGGCGCCGGCCGCGCCTTTGCCTATATCGATGAAGACCTCGCGCTCGGCAAAGGGCGCTTTTTGATTGAGCCAGCGGTTTTGGCCCGCCTCCTTCAACTCGCGGACCTTCAGCCGACCGACCATGCCCTCGTGGTCGGTGCCGGCATCGGCTATTCGGCTGCCGTATTGGCCCGACTTGTGCGTTCCGTGGTTGCTCTCGAAAACGATAAGGCGCTCGCGGATCAAGCCACCAAGGTTCTGGCCGAAGTTGCGCCCGGGAAGGTTTCGGTTGTCGTCGGCGAACTCAAGGCTGGCTGGCCAGCCAAGTCGCCGTTCGACGTCATTCTTGTGGACGGCGCCGTCAGTAGCTTGCCCGTAAGTTTCAAGCCGCAGCTCGCCGATGGCGGGCGGTTGGTCTGCGTTGTCCGCGAAGGACCCGTGGGGCGCGCGACCCTCATCACCCGCGCGGGCGATTCCTACGGGAGCCGGCAGGAATTTGACGCCATGACGCCGATCCTTCCCGGCTTCGAAAAACAGCCCAGGTTCGTATTTTAGGGCGCGGAACGGCCAGCGGCACTTGGCGCGGAATACCCGCACCAATCTGGGCGCTTGGCTTCACCAGCCTTTTCATGGACACGGCCTCCGAGGCCATTCACAGCCTGCTGCCGGTCTTTCTCGTTGGCGTCCTCGGCGCAAGCCCGGCTTTGCTCGGGCTCCTCGAGGGCCTAGCCGAGGGCCTTACCGCGGTAACGAAGCTTTTCTCAGGCGTCCTCAGTGATCGGCTCAAGACACGAAAGTCGCTGACGATGGCGGGCTACATTTTGGCCGCGCTGTCCAAGCCGGTTTTTGCCCTGGCGCCTTCCGTGGGATGGGTCTTTTTCGCCCGTGTGACCGACCGTTTCGGGAAGGGCATCCGGGGCGCACCGCGGGATGCCTTGATCGCTGATCTCGCGCCACCAGCGCTCCGCGGGGCGGCTTTCGGTCTGCGCCAGGCCCTCGAACACGGTCGGCGCCATCGCCGGCCCCCTAGGCGCCATGGGCCTCATGCTCTGGCTGAACCTGGATCTGCGGACCGTATTTTGGGTGGCGACGATTCCGGCCTGTCTGGCGGTTTTCGTCTTGTGGGTTGGGGTGAGAGAGCCTCACCAGAAGATTGAAAGAAATAATGAATTATACCGCAACCTGCCTTGGCACGGCGGCGGCGCGTTGCCTCCGCTCTTCTGGGCTGTGGTGGCCGTCGGCACAGCGCTGACCATGTCGCGTTTCAGTGAAGCTTTCTTGATCTTGCGAGCCCAGGAAGCCGGCCTTGGGCTGGCATATCTGCCGCTCGCGCTCGTGGTCATGAATGTCGTCTACGCCGCCACGGCTTACCCGGCTGGCGCGATGTCGGACCGGACATCGCCCTTTTGGCTGCTGGCCGCCGGCTGTGCGGTGCTTCTGGGAGCCGACGCGGCCCTTGCCTACGGCGACGACTTGGCCTGGAGCCTCGGCGGGGTTGCGCTGTGGGGTTTGCACATGGGCCTGACGCAGGGTGTGTTGGCGGCACTAGTGGCCGCCGCCGCGCCTGAGGCTCTCCGGGCGACAGCCTTCGGACTTTTCAATCTGGTGACCGGTCTCGTTGCCGTCGCCGCCAGTAGCCTAGCGGGTCTTCTGTGGCAGGCTTTCGGATCGCAGGCGACGTTCGCGGCCGGAGGCGTTTTCGCCATGCTTGCGCTCTTCGGCATTGCCGCTCTGGCGTCGATGTTGAAGATTCGTTAGCTGCCGCTCGCGCATAATGTCGACCTCGATCGGATTGATCGCTAACACGGCAGGACCGAAAAACTCTTGTGATCGCAAGCCCGTAAATGAATTCGGTGGCCCTTCAGGCAGCCATCAGATAGAGCTAGGCGCCCGCCGTACGGACGGGCGGTTGGATGGAAAAGTTGACGGACGGAATCTCCATGACAGGCAACGATGATTTGTCGGCACGATTAGTGGCCGCAACGATTGGTGTAAGAACCGCGCTTCTGGCCGGTGTCGCGCTGATCATTCCCCTCATGTCCCTTGCCGCGTCGGCTTCCGCGGATACGTTGGCGGAGGCCATGTCTCTGGCCTATCAGGGCAATCCCAATCTCCTGGCGGCGCGCGCCCAGTTGCGCGCGGTCGATGAAACTGTGCCGCAGGCGCTGTCCGGCTGGCGCCCGACCCTGACCGTCAACGGCAACGTTCAGAACAATCGTTCCGAGAACACGATTTTCTCTGGCGGGGGCGTTGGCCAGGTGGTCACCGGCGGCACCACCAAGCGAACCCAGCAACAGGCCGCTGCTCAATTCACCCAACCGGTGTTTCGCGGCTTCCGTACTTGGGCGGGCACATCCCAGGCCAAGAACCAGGTATTCGCACAACGCGCGCGCCTGCAGGCGACCGAAGCCCAAGTCCTTTTACAAGTGGCCACCGCCTATTTCGACGTGCTGCAGTTTCAGGCGGTGGTCGATCTGACCATGAACAACGTTCAGGTCTTGACCCGTCAGCTGGAGGCCACTGAAGATCGCTTCCGTGTCGGTGAACTGACCCGTACCGATGTCGCCCAAGCCCAGGCCAGCCTTGCCGGCGCGAAAGCCGCGTTGGTACAAGCTGAAGGCGACCTGCAGCAGTCGCGCTCGGCCTATACAAACGTCGTCGGCAAGGCGCCCGAGCAATTAGCCGCGCCGGCATTGCCCGGAAATCTTCCCAGTTCCTATGAAGCAGTAATCAACGCCGCCACTAACCGTAACCCCGGCTACATTGCGGCCGACTTCGCCGCCAAGGCCGCCGATGACAACGTGACGGTGGTGCAAGGCGAACTACTCCCAAGCATCAACCTTGTCGGCCAGTACCAGCGCGGATGGAATACTGTCGCTGATAAATCCAGAAGCGAGTCAGTCGTTGCGCAGGCGACTGTTGTCGTTCCGATCTATCAGCAAGGCGCGGAATATTCGCGTTTGCGCCAAGCCAAACATTCCGCCGGGCAGCAGCGATTTACGGCCGATCAGGCGCGTCTCGACGCGCGTAATGCCGCAACGCAGGCCTGGGAGAGTTTCGCCGCCACTACCGCCAGCATTGAGTCGTTCAAAGCGCAGATCAACGCCAACGAAATCGCGCTCGAAGGCACGCAGCGAGAAGCCGAAGTCGGTTCGCGCACGGTCCTCGATGTCTTAAACGCCGAACAGACGCTTCTGAACTCCCGCGTGAGCCTGGTACGGACGCAACGCAATCAGTTCGTGGCGGCCCATCAATTACTCTCCACCACGGGTTCCTTGACGGGCGAGGGGATGGCCCTATCCGGACCGATCTATGACCCGACCGCGCACTACACCGACGTTGAGTTTCAGGCCTTCGGCGCCGGCGTGGACTTGGTCAAAGTTCCTGGAGCAGCTGCCGCACGTTAACTTGTCGGCCGCCGCCCGGGTGCTTTCGCCCGAATCCATCAAATTTGGGCTGCAGCCAAATTAGCGTCCTTGTTATAGAATTCTTTAACACTTAGATCTAAGTTACCCCGAAATCCCGGCAAAAAGCTGATGGGGAGTGGTCAAACCACATGAGCGCCGACAACCAACAAGAGCCTTCGATGGAGGACATTCTAGCCTCCATACGAAAAATTCTATCCGAAGATGAGGCCGAGCCAGCCAAGCCCGAGCCGGCTAAGGCTGCGCCGCCGCCTCCACCACCCCCTCCGCCGCCACCCCCTCCGCCGCCCCCGCCGCCGCCAGAGCCCGTGATGATGGAGCCGGAACCGGAACCGGAACCGGTGATGGCCGAGCCCGAGGAGCCGGTTGCCTCGATTTTCGATCCCGAGCCCGAAGAAGAGCCTGCCTTTAATCCCGAGCCCGAGCCGCCGTTGCAGCTCACGGACTCAATGTACACGGACGAGCATGCGCAGCCGGAGCCCCAATACGAGCCGGAACCGGCGCCGTCTTTTGGCCAGCAATCCTACGACACCGGCTATGGCGAGGGTTTGGTATCCGATCCGGTGGCCGCCGCATCGGGAGCTTCGATCGCGCAGCTTGCTCAGGCGGTCGCCCGCGAGCGGGCTGTGGCGCTTGGAAATCATGGTCTGACGCTGGAGCAATTGGTACGCGAGATCTGCACACCAATCCTCAAGTACTGGCTCGACGCCAACCTGCCGTATATGGTCGAGCGCATCGTCAAGCAGGAAATCGAGCGCATCGCTACCCGCTCTGACCGGTCGTAATTTCTCAATATTCTAGCTTGTACGCCCTGGCGTAAGCCGGGGCGGCTAGGCTTTGCTTAGGCCCGGTTGCGCAATGCCGCTGGCACGGGTACATCCTTTCACCTTCACGCGAGTTTGAAGGTGGCGCCGTTCTCCCATGACCATGCTGGATAAAACTTATACGCCGGGCGAAGTGGAAGAGGCGCTTTACGCGCGCTGGGAACAGGCCGGCGATTTCGCCGCTCAGCCATCGTCCGCGGCCAAGCCCTATACCATCATGATGCCGCCGCCCAATGTCACCGGCAGCTTGCACATCGGCCACGCGCTAACCTTCACGCTCCAGGATATTCTCATCCGCTATCGGCGCATGACCGGCCGGGATGCGTTGTGGCAGCCCGGCACCGATCACGCCGGGATCGCGACGCAGATGGTCGTCGAACGCCAGCTCGCCGAGTCAGGCAGCAACCGCCGCGACATGGGCCGCGAGGCCTTCGTGCGCCGGGTCTGGGCCTGGAAGGAACAGTCGGGCGGCGTCATCACCCACCAGCTCCGCCGGCTCGGCGCCTCACCCGATTGGGCGCGCGAGCGGTTCACCATGGACGAGGGTCTTTCCCGGGCCGTGACCAAAGTGTTTGTCGATCTCTATCGCCAGGACCTGATCTACCGCGATAAGCGGTTGGTGAACTGGGACCCAAAGCTGCACACCGCCATCTCCGACCTCGAAGTGGAGAACCGCGAGATCAAAGGCAAAATGTGGTTCTTCAAGTATCCGGTGGAAGGCGAGAACGAGGTTTTTATCACCGTCGGCACAACGCGGCCCGAGACCATGTTGGGCGATACCGGCGTCGCCGTGCATCCCGACGACGAACGTTACAAGGATTTGGTCGGCAAGAATGTGATTCTGCCGCTCGTCGGCCGAGCGATTCCGATCGTCGCCGACGACTACGCCGACCCGGCGAAGGGCTCGGGTGCGGTGAAGATCACACCGGCCCACGACTTCAACGACTTCGCCGTCGGCAAGCGCCACGATCTGGCGATGATCAACGTCTTCGACCAAGACGCCAAGCTCAACGAAAACGCGCCGGAGAAATTCCGCGGCCTTGATCGGTTCAAGGTGCGTGACATGGTTGTCGCCGAGATCGAGGCCCTGGGGCTCCTGGAGAAGGTCGAAGCCAATGCCATGGCCGTGCCCTACGGCGACCGCTCCGGCGTGGTCATCGAACCCTGGCTCACCGATCAATGGTATGCCGACGCCCACACCCTCGCGCAGCCGTGCATCAAGGCGGTGGAGGAGGGGCGCACGCGCTTCGTGCCCAAGAACTGGGAAAACACGTTCTTCGAGTGGATGCGCAACATCCAGCCGTGGTGCATCTCGCGCCAGCTGTGGTGGGGTCATCAGATTCCGGCGTGGTATGGCCCGGACAACCATGTCTTTGTCGCGTTTGATGAAGCCGAAGCGCACGGCCTGGCCAAGGCGCGCTACGGGAAGTCAGTTGATCTCCGCCGCGACGAAGACGTGCTCGATACCTGGTTCTCTTCGGCGCTGTGGCCGTTCTCGACGCTGGGCTGGCCGGAAAAAACACCCGAGCTCGCACGCTATTATCCCGGCGACGTACTTGTCACCGGCTTTGACATCATCTTTTTCTGGGTCGCGCGCATGATGATGATGGGTCAGCATTTCATGGGCGACGTTCCCTTCCGCGACGTCTACATCCACGCCCTGGTGCGCGACGAGAAGGGCCAGAAGATGTCCAAATCCAAGGGCAACGTCATGGACCCCTTGGACCTCTGCAATGTCTACGGCACCGATGCTGTGCGTTTCACGCTCACCGCCATGGCGGCGCAAGGGCGCGACATCAAGCTTGCCGAGACCCGCATCGCCGGCTACCGCAACTTTGTCACCAAGATCTGGAATGCCGCGCGATTCTCGCAGATGAACGAATGCGCGATCGTGCCGGACTTCGATCCGCGCGGCGTCAAGACTACGCTCAACAAATGGATCGTCGCCAAGACCGTCGAAGCGGCGGCCGCGGTCGCCGGCGCCATCGAGGCTTACCGCTTCAACGATGCCGCCAACGCGCTCTACCAATTTACCTGGGGCATCTTCTGCGACTGGTATCTCGAGTTCGCCAAGCCCGTGTTTCAAGGAAACGACGCCGGCGCTAAAACCGAGACCCGTGCGGCCACCGCCTGGGTGATCGACCAGATCCTGCTCATCGGTCAGCCGATGATACCGTTTGTCACGCAAACCCTGTGGCAAAGGCTGGCCGAGGCCGCCAATATCGAACGTCCCGGCGTGCTGATGAAACAAGGCTGGCCGAAGTACGAGATCCCGCCCGCGCCCGGCCCCGAAGCCGAGATCGACTGGGTGGTGGACGTGATTGGCGCCATCCGCTCGGTGCGCACCGAGATGAACGTTCCGGCGAGTTTGCAGATGGCGGCGACCCTAAAGGACGCCAGCGCCGAATCCAAGGCGCGGCTCGTGACGCATAATGCCCTGATCTGTGCCAATGCGCGGCTGGCTTCGATCGTCGTCAGTGAGGCCACGATCGCTAACGCCGCGCAGGTGGTCGTGGGCGAGGGAACCGTGCTGCTGCCGCTTGAAGGCGTCATTGATATTGCCAAGGAGCGGGAGCGTCTTGCCAAGGAAATCGCCAAGAAGGCCGGCGACATCGCCATCGACGATAAGAAACTGAACAATGCGGCGTTCATCGCCAACGCGCCGCCCGAGGTGGTCGAGGAAATCCGCGAACGCCGCGCGGGCGCCGAAGCCGCGCGGGTGAAGATGCTAGAGGCGTTGTCACGCATTAGCGCCACCTAAACTCCCCGTCGTCCTCGGGACTGTCTTCTCTAGTTTTCGTCATGCCCGGGCTTGTCACGGGCATCCAGGGTTTCGAAGTGCAATATGATGCAGAAAGAGCTAGTTTTTCCGCATACATCCGCTATTCCAACCCTGGGTCCTCGGGACAAGCCCGAGGACGACAAGTTAGTGATTTTGAGAGGTTGCCATGCCCGACAACGGAAAAAAGCCGCCAAAATTCGATAAGTCGAAATTGCCCAGCCGGCATATCACTGAGGGGCCGAGCAAAGCGCCGCACCGCGCCATGCACTACGCCATGGGTCTGACGGAGGAGGAGTTGCATCAGCCGATGATCGGCGTGGCAACCTGCTGGAACGAAGCGGCGCCGTGCAACATCGATCTCAGCCGCCAGGCGCAATTCGTGAAGGATGGCGTTCGTGCCGGTGGGGGCACGCCGCGCGAATTCACGACCATCACCGTCACCGACGGCATCGCCATGGGCCACGAAGGCATGAAGTCGTCACTGGCGTCGCGCGACTGGATCGCGGACACGGTCGAACTGACCATGCGCGGCCATAGCTATGATGCGATGGTCGGCATGGCTGGCTGCGACAAAAGCCTGCCCGGCATGATGATGGCGATGCTGCGCCTCAACGTGCCGTCGGTGTTTCTGTATGGCGGGTCCATTCTGCCCGGTCACTTTCACGGCAAGGATGTGACCATTGTCGATGTCTTCGAGGGCGTCGGCCAACACGCCGCCGGCAAGATGAGCGACGCTGAACTGCACGATCTGGAATGCGTCGCCTGTCCATCGGCCGGCGCATGCGGGGGTCAGTTCACCGCCAACACCATGGCAACAGTGAGCGAGGCGATGGGGCTCGCGCTGCCGCTCTCGGCCAGTATACCCACCACTTTCACCGAGGCGCGCAATCACTATGCTAAGGCCGCAGGCCGTGCGGTCATGGATTTGCTCAAATTGAATCTACGCCCGCGCGATATCGCCACCCGCAAGGCCTTCGAGAACGCGGCGATGGTTGTCGCGGCCTCAGGTGGCTCGACCAACGCCGGGCTGCACCTGCCGGCCATGGCGCACGAGGCCGGCATCAAGTTCGACCTCGACGATGTCTGCGCGATCTTCAAGAAGACCCCCTATATTGGCGACATGAAGCCGGGCGGGCGCTATGTCGCGGTCGACCTTTACAAAGTCGGCGGCATTCCGATCCTGATCAAGGCGCTGCTCGACGGCGGTTATCTGCACGGCGACTGCATAACAGTTACGGGAAAAACGCTCGCCGAGAACATGAAGGATGTCGTGTTTCCGACAAATCAGGACGTGGTGCGCCCGACGAGCAATGCCATGTCGCCGACCGGTGGCGTCGCGGGCCTCAAGGGTTCGCTGGCACCCCAAGGCGCCATCGTCAAGGTGGCCGGCCTCAAGGTGACAAAGTTCCGCGGGCCTGCCCTGTGCTTCGACACGGAGGACGCGGCATTCGCGGCGGTGCAGAACCGTAAGTACAAGGAAGGCGATGTGATCATCATCCGCTATGAGGGTCCGAAGGGCGGACC
>CAMDRB010000115.1 GCA_945906455.1 Caenispirillum bisanense | reverse complement strand
GGTCCGCCAATACCCCCTCAAGCGTCGCGCGGGACTTGGCACTCAGTCGCTTGATAACGTGCTTTGTCTGGTGCATCCGCCAGACTCGCACGACAGTATCGGTCAGGGAATCCCCAATGGATTCTCTTTCTTAGATTTGATCCACTAGTATTCCTGCTACCTTCAGAACCGCTGCGATAATACTCTAGACCTTCCTTGGTCAAGTGCCGCAAAACGTTTGGTGCACGACTTGATCGGGCCGCGGCGGATCGGCGTAGCGGCCGAAGGCCGGTTGCTCCTGGTAAGGCGTGGAGAGCACCGTCAGCAGACTCTCAAAGGGTGAGAAATCCCCAGTGTTGACGGCTGCGGAGATCGCCTCCGCCACCAGATGGTTGCGCGGGATGAATGCCGGGTTGGCCGCACGCATCGCCACCCGACGCGCGTTTGGTTCTCCACCCTCCTCGGCAAGCCGACGGCGCCATCTCACCGCCCAATCGTCGAAGGCGCTCGGATCGCTAAACAGACCGCGCACAGCCGCGTCGCCGTCGGGGCTGGCAGCCGCGTCGCACATCCGGCGGAAGGTCAAAGTAAAATCCGCACCATTGCGGGCCATGCGCTCTAAGAGGTCCTGGGCCAGCGATAAGTCGCCCGGCCGCGGTTGGAGCAGGCCGAGCTTGCGGTTGAGGCCGGCGGCGTGGGCCGTCTCGAATCGGGTGGCGAATGCGTCAATCGCCTCTTGCGCCTGTTTGACGGCTGCGTCTTGGTCCTCGGCCAGCAGCGGCGCGAGCGTCTCTGCCAGACGGGAGAGGTTCCACTGGGCAATGCGTGGTTGGTTGCCGTAAGCGTAGCGGCCCAGCTTATCGATGGAGCTGTAGACAGTCTCCGGGTGGTAAACATCCATGAAGGCGCACGGGCCGTAGTCGATGGTCTCTCCCGATATCGACATGTTATCGGTGTTCATGACGCCGTGAATGAAGCCGACGAGCAGCCACTTCGCAATCAGTTCTGCCTGGCGCGAGATCACCAAGTCGAGCAGTGTGCGGTACCGGTTCGCGGCGTCAATCGCTTCCGGGTAATGCCGCGCGATGACGTGATCGGCAAGGCGCCGGATCGCATCCACATCTCCGCGCACTGCGAAGAACTGGAAAGTGCCGACACGGATATGGCTCGACGCGACACGGGTCAGCACCGCGCCGGGCAAAGGCGTCTCGCGCTGAACCGTCTCGCCGGTCGTCACAGCGGCGAGCGTCCGGGTCGTCGGGATCTTGAGCGCCGCCATCGCCTCGCTGATAATGTATTCGCGCAAGACGGGCCCAAGCGCTGCGCGTCCGTCGCCCCGCCGGGAAAACGGCGTTGGGCCAGCCCCCTTCAACTGGATGTCGCGGCGTAGGCCGTCGCGATCTATGATTTCGCCCAGAAGAATGGCACGCCCGTCACCGAGTTGAGGTACGAAAGTTCCGAACTGGTGGCCGGCATAAGCCATGGCAAGCGGCTCGCCGCTCTTGGGCACCCGGTTGCCCGCGAGAATCTCCACACCCTCCAGTGTGGCAAGCTTCCCCGGATCGAGCCCGAGATGCAAGGCGAGCTTCTCGTTCAGCCGAACGAGACGGGGCGCGGCGACGCGGGTGGGCGGTAGTCGCGCGAAGAATCGGGCCGGTAGGCGCGCGTAGCTATTATCGAATGCAAAGAGATCGGCTGCTTCTGTTTGTGCCGTCATGAAGGTTCCAGCGCGTGGCGATTGTGATTGGCAACATCGAGAGCTGCGGCGGCCATCGATCGCAAGATGAGGGGATAGGAGGCCGTGGCCCTTGTCCCTTCTATTTACCTCATCTGGCCTCAAAGGCATATGGATCGCGGGTTGCTCCGGCCGCTGCCGACGCCTTGCGCGCGGTGCGCCTCGAGGACCCTCACCCGTCGCAGGGCTGGTAAGGGTTGGGGACCTTTCCCCGATTTGCCCTCGGTTATGAATCGGGCGCGTTGGCATCCGGTCCTGCCTTGGTGTATAGGGCGTGAGACAGTGAGGCAGCAGATAAAGCATCGCGGGGGCCCTTGGCCGGTGAGAAGCGTGCCGTGCGCTCGGGGATCGGAGACTGGCGCGTGATCCTACACCGGGGCCAAGAATTGGTAGAGCTGCCCGCCCCGTGGCTCATCGCCGCTCATAGGGCTCTGGCAAAGGCCCTCGAGTCGGAGATTGAATTATTGGTGGCGGAATGAATCCTCCGCGGAAAATTGGCAGAGAGCACCCGGCGCGAGAACTTCTTGCCGGGCGAAGTCGTGAGATCGCATGACCGGGCCGCTCGCGGGTGTTTTGGTCTTGGACGCCGCCACGTTTCTGGCGGCGCCGTTTTGCGCCACATTGCTGGCCGAATTCGGCGCCGAGGTCATCAAGATCGAGCAGCCGGGTGTCGGCGATTCCCTGCGCCGTCTGGGCACGCCCTCGGCGGCGGGCGATACCTTCATTTGGCTGAGCGAAGCGCGCAACAAGAAGTCGGCAACGCTTGATCTGCGCCAACCCGAGGGCGCGGAGCTTTTCCGCAAGCTCGCCGCGCGGGCCGATGTGGTGGTCGAGAATTTCCGCCCCGGCACCATGGAGGACTGGGGGTTGGGCTACGCCGCGCTGGCCAAGGTCAATCCCAAGCTGGTGATGCTGAGCATCAGCGCCTATGGGCAGACCGGGCCCTGCCGCGAAATGCCCGGGTTCGCGCGCATCGCCCATGCGTTCAGCGGTCTCGCCTATCTCGCCGGCGAGCCGGGACGGCCGCCGGTGGTGCCCGGCTCGACGTCGTTGGCGGATTATATGTCGGGCATGTTCGGCGCCATCGGCGTGCTGATGGCGCTGCGCCACGCCGACAAGACCGGCCAGGGGCAACTGGTCGATATCGGACTTTACGAATCCATCTTCCGCATTTTGGATGAACTGGCGCCGGCCTATGCCGCTACCGGCATGCAACGGGAACGCATGGGCGCCGACATCGGCTACGTCGCGCCGCACAGTCACTACCAGACAGCCGACGGCGTCTGGGTCGCCATTGCCTGTTCCAACGACCGCATGTGGCGGCGGCTGGTGCGCGCCATGGGTCGCGACGATCCGGCTTTTGCCACCATGGATGAGCGCGTCAAACAACGCGAGGCGGTCAACGCGCTGGTGGCCGATTGGGTGAAGAGTCTGCCGCTGCGCCAGGTGGTTGAGATCTGCACGCGTGAGGAGGTGCCCTGCTCCAAGCTGCTGTCGATCGGCGACATCTTCGCCGACCCGCAGTACCGCGCGCGCGAGAATTTGCATGAGCTCGACGATCCGCGCGCCGGGCGCTTGACCGTGCCCTCGCCGGTGCCGCGTTTGTCGAAAACGCCGGGCCAGGTGAAGCACGCCGGGCCGGCGCTCGGCGACGCCAACGCCGAAGTGTTCGGGAAGCTCTTGGGCCTCAGCGCCGCCGAGCTCGCCGACCTCAAGGCCCGCGGGGTTATTTAATCGAGCATTATCTAAGTGTTTAGTCCATTCACTTTTTTAAACAGCCGCGAGTCCGAGCAACCCGCACGCCGCGAGGACAACGCCCATTAAAAAAAACAGAATCCCGAAAAGGCTGGTGATATAAGTGTACCGATGAAAGCGCCCCGCCGAGCGCGAAGTTGCCGTGTTGCTCAATTGCACTGCGTTGCCGTAATGCAATTGCGTTACGTAGGCCATGACCATTATCACGACCGTGCTAGCGGCACCCAATGCAAAAAAGACCATGGAATAAACCAGCTGATGAGAATTGACTTTTGAGTTGCCAGTGAAGGTCAACATCGCGACGGCTGAAGCGCCGTTAAGGATGAAGAGGAGCTTGACTCCTTCGAGGGCAAATTTCAAACCCTCAGCCCAGTGCCATTTTGCTGTGTCGTCTGACATCTATGAATCAGCCCTCTAATTGACCAGACACGGTTTGTCTCTTCAAAAGGACTAATTCTCCGCCTTCGGACCCAGCATCTCGCGCAGCTTCAGCGTGCTGCGGACCTGCACCATGTCGGCGGGTGTCGGCACCAAGTTTTTAGCATCGGGCGCCGCGCACGCGAAGTTGGCGGCGGCGTCGATGTCGCCCTTGCCGCTGTAGCGCGCCACCTTGGGATAGACGCACAGCGGACGCTCGCGGGCGATACCTTTGCTGACGTCGTTGTCGACATACTGCGTGGCGACAATGCGCTCAGGCGCGATACCCTGCTCGACCCAGCGTTCCAGCGCCATCACCGCGCTGTGCTCGGCGTCGCGTTTGGACGGGGCTGCGTTGGCGCCGTGGTCGAAGCGGTTGGGTGCGACCCCGCCGCTGCAATGGCCCATACCCGGCACCATGAACAGCCGGAAATAGTCCTGCACCGGTTGCGGCTTGGCGGCGTCGGCGGCGATTTGTTGCGGCGTCAGCTTGGCGATGGCGTCGTCGATATTGTTTGAACCCTTCAGCTTCTCGAAGGCGATGAGCGAATTGTAGTAGTTGGGCGACGCCGATGGGGCGACGAGGCTATCGTGCCAGCCATGGTACTGCAGGAGTTTGCCGCCGCGAGCCTTGAACGCCGAGAGATCGGGACTGGGCGCACCCATCAACGGATTGATTTTGTTGCGCACGGTGTCGTACCCCGTGTCGAAATCGAGCGTGCGCCAGTCCCACTTGACGTCCTCAAAGACAACGTCGCCGAAGAAAGCGCCGTAGCCGCCGGAATCCCCGGTGGCCAGGTTCCAAAGATATTCGCTGCCCGGCAGCGGAGCGCTAAACAGCGGCTCGCCGGTGGAGCGGTGGGGGCCGCGATAGATCTCGGCTAGGCCCGCGAGTTGCGCATCGTTGAGGCAGTCAGGCCCGTCGCCCGCCTTGCAGCGCAGCGCCTTCATGTCGCGATCGCAGGCGCGCGGATCGCCGACCAGGCTGTCCTTCAATCCATCCTTGGCGTCGCAGGCGGCCAGGACCGACGCGCTGACCATTTTGAGCTTGCTCGCGGGAATCAGCGGCGCGTCGGCTGCCGACTTCGGCTTATGGATACGCTGTTGCCAAAGGATCTGCATAATGGCGTCGGGATAGGCATAGGAAGGCGCGCCGGCGAGGATGCCGTCGAAGAGCTCAGGGTATCGCTGTGCCACCATCAGCGCCTGGCGGCCGCCGCCGGAGCAGCCCTCAAAATATGAGTAGGCCGGGGGCTTGTCGTAAAATGCCGCGATCACGGCGCGCGCGGCCTTATTGACGCTGGGATGGGCGGCGTAACCGTAGGCCGCCAAGGCATCGGGGTCGGTATCCCAGCGCGGGTCGGCGCCGCCATCGTGACCAAGGTTCGAACCCACCACGGCATAACCCAGCGCCACGTCTTCGGCCAGACGCGCGTAGGGAATGCCGCCGAGAAATCCGCCGGTGGTGGTGGTTTTCATGCGCGTGTTCCAATTGGGCGGCAGCCAGACTTCGAACTTCACGGTGGAGCGCGGCGTCGGATGGGTGACCCCTTCGATACGGCAAAAGGGCATGCTGACTTTGCCCTGACCGCCGGCGCCCGAGACGCTGATGGGCCCGGCGACATTTCCGGCGCCGGTGATGTTGGTGTTGGGAATCGAAAGACCCGCCAGCGCGTCGCACGCCGTGCCCGCCCACGCCGACGGCGCGACGCCGACAACGGCGGTCGCGCAAAGCAAGCTAATTTTCCAAGCCTTGATTTTCAAAGCCTTAATCTTCAAAGCTTTCATCGCATCCCGCCCAGGGTCTGACGCGCAAAATGCCGCGCGAGATTATTTTAGCTCGGCCTTGGGTCCGATAACTTTGCGGACCTTCAGCGAATACTTGATCTGGACCATGTCGGCGGGCGAGGGCGCGAGGTTGGCGGCATCGGTGGCCCCACAGGTGAAGTTCGCCGGATCCTTGACGTCGCCCTTGCCGGTATAGCGCGCCATCTTCGGATAGGCGCACAGCGGGAACTCGCGCACGATGCCCTTAGCGGGATCGTTGTCGAGAACTTGTGTCGCGACGATGCGCTCGGGGGCGATGCCCTGCTCGACCCAGCGTTCGAGCTGCAGCATCGCGCTGTGCTCAAGGTCGCGCTTGGACGGCATGCCGTTGGGACCCTGGTCGAAGCGGTTGGGCGCGTTACCGCCGCGACAGTGGGCCATGCCCGGCACCATGAAGAGCCGGTAGAAGTCTTGCACACCCTGCGGTCTGGCGAAATCGGCCGTCACATCGCGCGGCGTCAACTTGTCGATGGCGGCGTCGGCATCCTTGCTGTCCTTCAGCCGCTCGAAGGCGATGACGGAGGCGTAGTAGTTGGGCGAGGCCGTCGGCGCGATCAGTTGATCGTGCCAGCCGTGAAACTGCAGAATCTTGCCGCCGCGTGCCTTGAAGGCGGAGAGGTCGGGGCTGGGCGATGCCATGATCGGGTTGATGCGGTCGCGCATATGGTCGTATTGGCTGTCGTAATCGAGCGTGCGCCAATCCCAGCTGGTGTTCTCGAGCACGACATCGCCAAAGAATGCGCCGTAGCGCGTGGTATCGCCCGGCAGAAGGTTCCAGCTGTACTCGCCACCCGGCAGCGGTCCTCTGTACAACGGCGTACCGTTTGAACGGCGCGGGCCGCCGTAGATTTCATGAAGCCCGGTAATTTGCTTGTCGGTCAGGCAGTCGGGCCCGTCGCCGGCCTTGCAGCGTAGTGCCGACATATCGCGCTCGCAGGCGCGCGGATCGGTGATCAAGCCGTCCTTGACGCCATCGGTGGCGTCGCAACGCGCGAGCACGGAAGCACTGACCATCGCCAGCTTAGTCATGGGGATCAGCGGCGCGTCGTTCGGCGACGTCGGCTTGTGAATCCGCTGCTGCCAGAGGATCTGCATGATCGAATCGGGATAGGAATTGGACGGCGCGCCGGCAATGATGCCGTCGAAGAGATCGGGGTAGCGCTGCGCCATCATCAACGCCTGACGGCCGCCGCCCGAGCAGCCCTCGAAGTAGGATTTAAACGGCGCTTTGTCGTAAAGGGCTTGGACGATCGCGCGCGCGGCGCGGTTGACGAAGGGATGGGCACCGTAGCCGTAGGCGGCGAGCGCATCGGGGTCCAGGGTCCACCGCGGATCGGAACCGCCCTCGTGGCCGAGGTTGGAGCCGACCATGACGTAGCCGTGCGCGATGTCCTCGACCATGCGCGTATAGGGAATGCCGCCGAGGTAGCCGCCGGTGGTTGGCGTTTTCATGCGCGAGTTCCAGTCGCGGGGCAGCCAGACTTCGAAGCGCACGTCGGCGCCCGGCGTGGGGCGCGTGACGCCCTGCACGCGGCAGAAGGGCACATTCGTTGTGCCCTCGCCGCCCGGGCTGCTGACGCTCAAGGGGCCGGTGACCTGGCCGGCGCTGGTAATGGTGGTGCTGGGGATCGAAAGGCCCGCGAGGGCTTCGCACGCCACGCCAGCCCACGCCGACGACCCGCCGACGACCATCGAGGCCGCGCTCAGCAAGCCGATTTTCCAAGACTTCAATGTCCGAGTTTTCATCGCACCCCTCCCCAGGTTGATTAGGCGCTAATAGTGCTGCCAAAGCCGCCGGTATCACAATAGAATTCACGCCTGGGAGGGAGGGAACCATGCTGGCGGCCTTAGGTTTCGCGACGATTATTGCCTTCCTGGCGGCGGTCATGACCGGCCGGGTCTCGGCGCTCGTGGCGCTGGTGTTGATTCCCGTGGTTTTCGGGCTACTTAGCGGTGCCGGCACCGGGCTGGGACCGATGATGCAGGACGGCCTGGTGACGGTCGCGCCGGTGGCGATCATGGTCACTTTCGCCATCCTCTATTTCGGCCTGATGATCGACCGGGGGCTGTTCGACCCCATGATCCGTGGCATCTTGCGCCTGACCAAGGGCGATCCCTTGCGGATTTGCGTGGCCAGCACGGTCTTGACCATGCTGGTATCCCTGGACGGCGACGGTGCCACCACATTCCTCATTACGATTGCCGCCTTGCGCCCGATCTACGACCGTCTCGGCATGAGCCGCCTGGTGATGGCCACGTGTATCGGTCTCGCCGCCGGGATCATGAACATTTTGCCGTGGGGCGGACCGACCGCACGCGCCATGGCGGTGCTGAGCGCCGAAGCAAATCAACTGTTCAACCCGCTGATCATCCCCATGGCCGCGGGGTTAGCGTGGTCGGTGGTGGCAGCGGCAATTCTAGGCCTGCGCGAGCGCAAGCGGTTAGGTTTTAGCCCCGGCGGAGCGGTCGCGATCGACATTGAACCGGCGGGCGCGGACAAGTCGACGCCGCGCGTGTTCTGGTTCAACGCCGCGTTGACGGCGATCTTGCTGGTGGCGCTGCTGGCGGAAGCGTTGCCGCTGGCGGTGCTGTTCGTGCTGTCGTTCGCCGTTGCCCTGATCGTCAATTGTCCGAGCTGGGAAGAGCAGCAGAAACAACTGGCCTCGCACGCAAGCAGTGTCGTGCTGGTCTCGGGCTTGATGTTCGCCGCCGGCATCTTCACCGGCATTCTGGGCGGCACCAAAATGATCGACGCCATGTCGACGGCGACGCTCTCGATCATCCCAACCGATGCCGGCGCCTTTCTGCCCGTGATCGTCGCGATCACCAGCATGCCGCTCAGCCTCGCCATAACGCCGGATGCGTATTATTTCGGCGTGCTGCCGGTGCTGACAAAATCCGCGGCGATCCTGGGGTTGGATCCGCTGCAGCTGGGACGCGCCGCGCTACTCGGTCACACCACCACTGGCTTTCCACTCAGCCCGCTGCTCGGCTCGGCTTTTGTACTTGTCGGGCGCAGTGGCGTGAACTTCGGCGCCCTGCAGCGCGCCATGTTTCCGTGGGCCTTCGGCTCGACGGTCGTCATGACGGCCGTGGCCTATGCGCTCGGGGTTATTTAGAGCGAGCAGCGATTATTCGGAATCGTGCTGCTCGCTCTAAATACTTGTTTGAGCATCGCTTTCTCCGAAAACCGGAAGTCCACTTTTCGGCGCGATGCTCTAGCCGACCTATCTAGTGGATCAAATCTAAGAAAGAGAATCCATTGGGGATTCCCTGACCGATACTGTCGTGCGAGTCTGGCGGATGCACCAGACAAAGCACGTTATCAAGCGACTGAGTGCCAAGTCCCGCGCGACGCTTGAGGGGGTATTGGCGGAC
>CAMDRB010000114.1 GCA_945906455.1 Caenispirillum bisanense | reverse complement strand
GCCGCCGACCACAATCTCCGACTGGAATTCACGGCAGTACTCGCCGGAGGGTCGCTTACCGTCGCGGACCGTGGTGACGGTGCCGGAATTGCCGGTCCTGGGATTATTCTACTGAGTTAGGTTCACGACCGCCTTGGTCTCGCCGATTCCGAAATCCTGCTGCAGCCTGATGCCCCGTGGCAATCCGCTTTGCAACAGGCCCAAGGCGTCAGTCACCAGGGCGACGAGCGGATACGGCGCAAGCTGCGGTGTGTCGCGCCGCGCGAGAGTCAGAACTTGCCGCACGATCTCGCGCGCCTTCCTGCCGCTGGAGGCGATGACCTCAAAATACTTACGGACTTTCGCGGCGTCACTATCGGCAATGTCCTGACCCAATTCAGACAAGGCCAACACCGGTTGAAGGAGGTTGCTGATTTCGTGAGCTATGCCACCCGACAACAAGCCCAAGGCCTCTATCTTTTGCGACTGGAACAAGGCCTGGGCCTTTCGGCGATCGACGGTAATGTCACGCAAATTGAACAAAAAGACAGTTGCGTCCCGGCCGGGATGATCGCGTACGGGTGCTACTTCCAGCTGCCCAAGAAACGACGTTCCGTCGCAGCGTGTGCAATTCAATTCAAGGGCACCGCCGCCGGACGACTGCAGCGCGAACGTGATTTTCCCACTCGCCGCCACCTCCTTCCGGCTCCAAGGCATAGATCGAGCGCTCGACAAGCGATGATACGCTCTGACCCGTTAGGCGCTAAAATTCGGGATTGACATAAAACACTTCGGGCTTCGAGCCATCGGTCGTAACGACCGCAACACCCATTGGCGAAGCGTCGAGCGCCTCATAGAGGATGGCATTCCGCCGCAAGAGATTCCTGAGCTCTTGTTCGCGCAGCTTACCCTCGGTCACATCTTGGCACGTTCCGAAGGAGGCATAAGGCGTGCCATCGGCGTCGAACAAGACTCGACCATCGAGCCGCAGCCATCGAACGGTGCCTTTGCGAAGAATACGACATTCCGCCCCACGTAGAACGTTACCTTCAAGTTGACTCCTGCGGTACCAGTCGAATACGTCGCGGTCTTCCGGGTGGACGAGTTCCAGTTATTTCTCGGGCGTGTAACTGAACGTATCTGCCAATACCCCGTGGATCGCATACATCTGCGGCAACCATCGCACCGCCTCCGTGTCCCAATAGACCTTGTAGGTTCCCATCTCGGCGATGCGCGTTGCCTCTTCAAGCCGCGCCTCACTCTCGCGGATTTCAAACTCGGCGCGTTTTTGCCGTGTGACATCGTTGGCTACAATGACTTGAAGCGTCGGACCGGCGGCGCTCACGCGCAATGGAAAGGCGACGATATGGTACCAGAGATTGCCGACCGACTACTCGAGCGATGCCGGCGCGTCCAAGCTCGCGATGCGGCGAAGGCGGTCCGCCATCGTGCGAAAGGGACCTTCAACGGTTTTTCCAATTACTGCAACCGCATGACTATGCAGCATGTCGCTGGCGCGAGCGTTGTGAGCCACCAAGCTTGCGGCCTCGTCGAGGACGACGGCGGGGGACGACATGGCATTGAGCAATGCTTGCGCCGAAAGCCGGCCGAAGTCCGAAATCGTCAGCAACGAATCTGCCTTTCTGGAAGTCATCGACGATCTTCCTTAACAGCTCGGCCGTTGAAATTTTCTGAAACCATGCATTCAACTATACCCTACACATCGACACTTCGGGCAGGCGATGTGGAGGCGACCGGCAAGAGTTTCAAAGTGGTGCGCACAGCGCGCGTATGAAAGGGCCGCAACGCCGGCGGCTTCAACGAGTAAGTCGCACCCGAAAGGGGCTTGTCAGCTTGGCGATTTCATCGGCTGAGGTCGCGGAGGCCGACGGGGCGGGTTCCGGAAAGAGCGGATCGCCGTAGCCAAGTTCGGACTCGTGGATGATGCTTTCCAAATAGTCCGCAACACCGGACAATTCGGCGTACCGCTTATTGTCCAGCACGGCTACCTTGCGAAGCTCGCCGGCGGCCTTCATCACGATAATCGCGGCTTTATTATCCGTGTCACTCATCGCTCACTCCGAAGCCCGCACTATAGAGCCCCGGGACGCTTCGGGTAATTTAATCCGGAGCAACGCTGGACATACTGACTCCCGGAATTGACTTAGGCCGGCAGTACAAGAATTGCCCGAAAGTCATTGACGTTAGTGAGGGTTGGGCCCGGTTTCACGAGATCACCCAGCGCCTCGAAAAAAGTGGCGCTATCGTTGCCGCTGAGGGCCAGTGCCACATCGAGGCCAGCGTCACGGCCCCGCTGCAGGGTTGAAGGGCCAATAACCGCCCCCGCCGCACCTGCGCTGCCATCAAGGCCGTCAGTATCGGCGGCCAGCGCCCATACAGCGGAACAGCCGTCGAGTTGCGCAGCGAGCGCCAACGCAAATTCCGTATTTGGACCGCCACGACCTTCGCCTTTGACTGTAACGACAAATTCACCGCCGGAAAGAATGATGCATGGCGGCTGCATGGACCCAATTCCGTCACGGATGGCGCGAGCCAAATCTCCCTGGATCGCGGCGGCCCCACGCGCCTCGCCCTCGCACCGATCTCCCAAATCCAACACGGCCAAGCCATGGCGATGCCCAATTGCCGCCGCGGCGGCGAAGGCATGGGCCGGGCGTGCAATGATATGGGTGGACACGTCACCGAGATTCCCTTTCGGCGTTTCCAAGCGCCCATCGGCAAGCCCGGAGCGCACCGCCGCCGAAACAGGAACTTTAAATTTATTCAGAATGGCGAGCGCATCATGGCACGTGCTGTGATCTACGGTGGTGGGACCCGAGGCGATCACGGAAACGTCGTCCCCCACGACATCGGAAACAATTAGACTCACGACCCGCGCTGGCGCGGCAGCCAAAGCCAGGCGGCCGCCCTTGATGGCTGAGAGATGTTTGCGGACACAGTTTGTCTCGCCTATGGATGCGCCGCCGCGCAGCAATGCCGCCGTAATAGCGCGCTTATCATCCAGGGTAATCCCCGGCGCCGGCGCCGCCATAAGCGCCGAGGCACCGCCGGAGATCAGGCAGAGTACGAGATCGTTGCTTCCCGCCCCTTGAACGAGTCGCAAGATGCGCGTGGCCGCTCCTACGCCACGGGAGTCAGGGACCGGGTGTGAGGCCTCAACGACCTCAATGCACGCGCAGCGGGCGCCGTAGCCTTCGGGCACAATGACCAGTCCTTCGATGTCACAGTTGTAGTGCCGCTCTGTCGCTGCGGCCATGGCGCCGGCGGCTTTGCCGGCACCGACAACAATGAGCCGGCCGGGTGGCGGCGGCGGGAACTGGGCGGACATACCCGCCGCAGGCTGCACGGCCGAAACAGCCGCAGCAAAGAGGTGGCGAAGAAAAGCCAAGGGCTCAGCGACACTGGGGCTCTCAGGCATAAGGCCGATAGTTCCTAAAGAATCGAGTCCCCGGCTCTCCCTCGGGTGAGAACCTTACATCACCGAAGAACGAGGCTCCACGTGCCCCAGGGTGAGCTCGGACGATCGCGCGAGATTTCAGCCGGGGCCGCAGGACGGGCCTGATTCTTCCAATATAATGTAATAATATCAATTCTATGCGGCCAGGGCCTGGACCTTTGGACAACGGATTCCTATCTTAGGGCCGAAGTGCTGACATAGCCTTGCGATTGGAACTCATGGAATTCACAAGCGTCAAGTTTAGGATTGGACAGGTGGTGCGACACCGCTCGTTTCCTTTCCGCGGCGTCATTTTTGATGTCGATCCTGAATTCGCCAACACCGAGGAATGGTGGATGGCGATTCCCGAAGAAAAACGGCCCCGCAAAGATCAGCCGTTCTACCATTTGCTGGCCGAGAACGCGCAGACCCACTACGTGGCCTATGTGTCGCAGCAGAACCTGCTCGCCGATGAATCCGGCGAACCGGTGCAACACCCCGAGGTAACGGACTATTTTGCCGAGTTCAGGGGCGATCATTACGTCATGCGAAGGTCCTACGCCAATTAGAGCGCGACGCGGCGCAGCCGGCCTGCAAATCATTTGGAAAATTCAGCTTGATTGCTTAGGTTAGCCGGCACGCCCTTCACGGCGCGTTTACCTTTATCAACCCGATAGCGACCAACGAGGACATCATGACAATTAAGCAAGGCGACAGGCTGCCGACAGGCACGTTTAAGGTTATGGGCGCAGAGGGCCCCAAGGAGATTTCCTCGGACGACGTCTTCAAGGGCAAGAAGGTCGTAGCGTTCTCGGTTCCAGGCGCTTTCACGCCGACCTGCTCCAACCAGCACTTGCCGAGCTATTTGAAGAATTACGATAAGGTCAAGGCGCAGGGTATCGATACAATTGTTTGCATGGCCGTGAACGACGTCTTTGTCATGGACGCCTGGGGCAAGGACCGTGGCGTTGGCAACAAGATCACGATGTTGGCCGACGGCAACGGTGAGTACGCGAAGAAGTTGGGCCTGGAACTGGATGGCAGCAAGTTCGGCCTCGGTACCCGCGGCAAGCGCTTTTCCATGATCGTCAAGGATGGCGTCGTGGAGAAGCTCAACGTCGACGAAGGCAAGTACGAGCTGAGCAGCGCCGAAGCGACCTGCAGCTTAAATTAAAGTATCCCATCCATGGGGCGGCAAGCGGATTATCCAGACCCTTGCCGCCCAAACGGGCGTTCGGCGCCCGAACCCATTTCGCGCAACCCCAGCCCGTGACGGATCGAAGATATGCGGGTTGCGCTGATCAACACCATGGATCTCAAAGGCGGCGCGGCGCGGGCCGCTTACCGGCTTCATAAGGGACTGCGCGGAAGCGGCGTGAACAGTACTTATTACGTCCGCGACCAGATAAAATCAGACCCAACCATCCGCCGCTTTGTTCCCGACCCCGCACCCGAAGTCGCGCGACATCGCGCGACCTGCAAGACGGCTCGCGAGGCGGCCTACAATGCCTATGCCCTGACCCGTAGCCCTGACATCGAATTGTTTAGCCAGGACCAGGTCGACGGCGACGAAAACTTTTTCGTCCAGCTGCCGCGCGCCGATGTCCTAAACTTGCACTGGGTGGCAGGGTTTGTGGACTACAGCATGTTTTTCACTGGGCGTGTGCGCCAGCCCGTGGTTTGGACGCTGCACGACATGAATCCCTTCACGGGCGGGTGTCATTACGACTAAGGCTGCGGCAGATTCAGGGCATCCTGTGGCGCTTGCCCGCTTTTAGGAAGCGAAGACCCATATGATCTTTTGCACCGCGTATTCGCAGCAAAGGCCGGACTCTTTCGGGCCTGGCCCAAGCATATGCTGCGGATCGTCACACCCAGTAAATGGCTTGCGGGGCAGGCGCGGGCCAGCGCGCTGTTCGGCGGTTTCGAAACCGTGGTTATCCCCAATGCTGTCGAGACCGATATCTTCAAGCCGATGGATAAGGCTGCAGCGCGCGCAAGGCTGAAATTGCCGCTGGACGCCACGATTGTTCTGTTCGTATCGAATCACATCCGTCTCGCGCGCAAGGGATTCCGTGAGTTGATTCATGCCTTGTCATTGATCCCGGACCTGGGAAACTTACTCCTTGTTGCCATCGGCGATAGCCATATCCTCTCCGTCGAAACCCCGTTCAAAGTTATGCAATTTGACCACGTCAATGACGATGCAACGACGGCGATGATTTATGCCGCCGCGGATGTGATGGCGATCCCTTCGCAACAGGACAATCTGCCCAACACAATCCTTGAGTCCTTGAGCTGCGCCACGCCGGTGGTTGGATTTGGCGTTGGCGGTATTCCCGATCTTGTGCATGAAGACGAGACCGGCTTCCTGGCTGCTCCCGGCCATGTGCCTGGCTTGAGCTTGGCGTTTATCAAGACGTTCTCGGACCCAGACCGGTTGCGCGCTTGCGGTCAGCGCGGACGGCTGATGGTTGAGCAGAGTTATTCTCTCAAAGCGCAAGCGCAGGCCTATACCGCGCTCTACCAGCAAGTGCTTGGCGAGGCCCGGTCGCAGGGGAATTCGTAGTGGCTGACAAAACCATTCTGGTGACGGGCGGCGCGGGCTATGTCGGCAGCCACGCCTGCAAAGCCCTGGCGCAGGCCAGTTACGAGCCGGTCACCTATGACAGCCTGATCCGCGGCCACCGCGAACTCGTCAAGTGGGGACCACTGGAAGTCGGTGATGTTTGCGACGGGAATGCCCTCGACGCCGTGATGAAACGGCATAAACCATCGGCGGTTATGCACTTTGCCGCGCTGACGTTGGTAGGAGAGTCGGTCGCTAACCCTGCGCTCTACCACCGGACCAACGCCGGAGGGACCGCCACGCTGTTGGCCACCATGCAGCGCAACGGCGTTGGGCGAATTATCGTCTCAGGCACCTGCGCGGTCTACGGCATTCCCGCGACGAACCCCATCACCGAAGAGGCGGCCATCGCCCCAATAAATCCCTACGGAGAGTCCAAACTGGCGATGGAAACCCAGGTCGCTGAAGCCGGCGTCTCGACCGGATTGTCCCACGTCATCTTGCGCTACTTCAACGCGGCCGGGGCGGATCCCGATGGAGAAACCGGAGAGTGGCACGAGCCAGAGACCCATCTCATTCCAAATGTCTTGCGGGCCGCCGCCGGGCTTGGTGACCGCCTATGCCTCTACGGCGACGACTATCCGACACCGGACGGCACCTGCATCCGCGACTATATTCACGTCTGCGATATCGCCTCAGTCTACGTCATGACCGGCCCCGTATATCTGCGCGATATGCCGCCACTCCCAAAGGTCGACGAGCCGCACAAGGTGCCCTCAGGGTATTGGAAAATCGTATCAATTCAGGACGGCGGTAGCCACAAGGTCGCCAGCTTCTTTTTTGATCAAGAAACCCAACGTAAGGAACTATACTGCGACCACCTGACCATGATTGCAGACATTGAAAGCAAGACCGGCCTGAAGTTCTTTCGTGAGCTTACTCGGGAAACCATCGACCAACTGCGACAGGTTCCAGCATCGCTGCGGTCTGAAATCGGATGCCAAGGAGAAGATCAATGACCCGCCCCATCCTCGCAGCACTATTCGCAGCCATGCTGGCATTGAACTTCGGTATTGCCGTATCTGGGAAGACAGCGTGACAATGCCATTTGCAAAATTAAACCATGATGTCGCTTGGTCTATAAGCGCAAAACTGAAATCTGCCCGAGAGGCGGACGGCAAGGACATCAAGGAAATTGCAGATAAACTTTATCTTTCTTTTTCTCAATTAGCTGGCCTTGAAAGCGCAACCGCAGCTTCTTTTTACTCAGTAGTGTATTACGTTAGAGCCACAAAGCTCTACTGCAACTTATTGGCAATCACATGCCCAAATGACTTGATTACATATAGCGAAGACACCCACCCACGACGAGCTTCAGTTGTAGATACAGATCTGCTGCGACGACTTAACGCCGCGGTTAGTAATTACTCAGCTTATTTGCCGAATGCAGCGCTCGTATCAAGCGCCTCCATCGTTCTTGTATTACTAATCTTTGCGATCAAATACCTAAATACAAGAAGAGCGGAAATAGAAAATCAACAATCCCATCGAGTGCAGCAGATTGATGCGCGAATCTTTTCTTCTTCAGCGTCGGCTGAAGTCGGCACCACCGTAATGATGTCGCCGCCTTCTCAGTTGCCTGTGCGGGCCGAAGTTAAAATAACAAATAAAAGATTAAGTGGACGGGTGGACGAAACCACAGAAATAAAAGATAACTCTAGAGAGCGGAAAAGTGGAAAGCATATCGGCAATCTTGAGATTAACTTTACGGCACCCACGTGGTGCCAGATTGTTCTGCGTGATGGGAGCCGAACTGTGAAGAAGTATGCGGGCGGTCAAACAATTAGCCTTGAGCGTGACAAGCTTCAAGCGGTTGTGATTGGTAATATAAATTCCGTTTCTGTTTTGAGCAGAGGGAAAGAAGTTGATTTAAGTCCATTTGTATCATCTGACAAAAGGATAGTGCGCTTAATTGGACAGTCAGTTCGCTCTCTTGGTGAATAGACTCACTGACTGCGGTGGTCTGTGCGTCGTCAAAGTATTTGGGAGCAATGCGATCTTGTTTTAGTGCGGTGCGCGCTCTCTCTCTGCCCTAAATACCTTCGCCCCCAGACCACCCACCGTCTGGCGTAATTAAAAAAATCCCGACGCGTCATGCATGTGTCAACGCCGGAGACAAAATGCATCGGTACGCTGGAGTAAAGATGCATCACTGAGGCGATCAGGTTTGGCTGGCGTCGTCGGGGGTGTTGCGAGAGCGCCGCTTGCTCTGCTTGAGCCTGTAGCTGTCGCCGTTCATTTCCAGGATATGGACGTGGTGGGTCAGCCTGTCGAGCAGGGCGCCGGTCAGACGCTCGGAGGCGAACACGCCGGTCCATTCGTCGAACGGCAGATTGCTGGTCACGATGGTGGAACCGCGCTCGTAGCGCCGGGAGAACACCTCGAACAGCAACTCAGCGCCGGTCTGGGAGAATGGTACGTAGCCGAGTTCGTCGATGATCAGCAGCTTATAGGTGGCAAGCTGGCGCTGCAGACGCAGCAGGCGCTTCTCGTCGCGCGCCTCAATCAACTCGTGAACCAGGGCCGCGGCGGTGGTAAAGCCGACCGACAGGCCCTTCTGGCAAGCGGCTAACCCCAGTCCCAGAACGATGTGCGTCTTGCCGGTGCCGGAGTTGCCGACCGCAATGATGTTGTCACGGCGGCTGACGTACTCGGATCTGGCAAGCTCGAGCACCAGGGCCTTGTTGAGAGACGGGAGCGCCAGGAAGTCGAAGCTGTCGAGGCTTTTGACGGCCGGGAACTTGGCATCCTTGATCCGCCGATCGACCATCCGCCGCTCGCGTTCGATCAACTCTAGTTCGGCAAGGCGCAGCAGGTAACGGGTGTGGTCGACGCCCTCGGCGGCACACTGCCGCGCAAGCTTGTCATACTCCCGCAGGAAGGTCGGCAGCTTGAGCGCCTTGAGATGGTGGGCAAGCAGCAACTCGGGGGTATCGGTCATGATGCCACCCCGGTGAGCAGACCCATGTACGTTCTGGCCGAGGTGGTCGCCACCGTGGCGCGCGGCAGGTAGGGATAAACCGTCAGGTCGAGCCGTGGCGGCCGCCGCTCGATCCG
>CAMDRB010000113.1 GCA_945906455.1 Caenispirillum bisanense | reverse complement strand
CCGGCGTAACGGGCCAGACCAGCCCACAGAACGCCGCGAGGACAGAAAAACTCCTCCACCGCGATTGATCTTCCCCATCCGCACAACATTCGTGAGACTGCAAATGACCAAATTCGTCCCTTCTGCTACTTATTCAGACGTTCCCTAACCGGCGTTAAGATTTCTGCTCCCGCGCCACGGCCCGCCAACCGATGTCGCGCCGGCAAAAGCCTTCGGGCCAGCGGATCGCATCCACACCCCGATAAGCGCGCGCTTGGGCCTCGGTGACGGTCTTGCCGGTGGCGGTGACGGCCAATACGCGGCCGCCATTGGCGACGATCACGGCCTTGCCGTCGCGCAACTCGGCCTTGGTCCCGGCGTGGAATACCGTAACGCCCTCGACCTTGGCGGCGGCATCCAGACCCGCGATGATCGTGCCGTTCTTCGGCGTGCCCGGATAACCTTCGGCCGCCATGATCACCGCCACGGCGGCCTCGTCACGCCAGCGCAGATCGAAGTTTTTCAGCTGCCCATCGACGGCGGCGATCAACGCCGGCAAAAGATCGGATTTCAACCGCGCCATCAGCACCTCGCATTCGGGGTCGCCGAAGCGCACGTTGAATTCCAGGGTCTTAGGCCCGTCCTTGGTGATCATCAAGCCCGCAAACAGTACGCCCTTGAACGGCGCACCCTCGGCCGCCATGCCGCGCACCGTCGGCATGATCACCTCGGCCATGATGCGCGTCTGCATTCCTGCATCGATGATTGGCGCCGGCGAATAGGCGCCCATGCCGCCGGTATTGGGGCCGGTGTCGCCGTCGCCGACGGCCTTGTGATCCTGCGCCGCCACCAGGGGCAAGGCGACCGCGCCGTCGACCAGGGCGAAGAAGCTGGCTTCCTCACCTTCAAGAAACTCCTCCACCACGATCTCATTTCCGGCCGCTCCGAAAATCTTGTCGGTCATCATGCTGTCGACGGCGGCGTGGGCCTCGGCGATGTCTTCGCACAAGATCACGCCCTTGCCGGCGGCGAGGCCGTCGGCCTTGACCACGATGGGCGCGCCCTTTTGATCGATGAAAGCCTTGGCCTTGGCGGCGTCGGTGAAGCGGCCATAGGCCGCGGTCGGGATACAGTGGCGGTTAAAAAAATCCTTCATAAAGGCCTTGGAGCCTTCGAGGCGCGCGGCCTTGGCCGTCGGGCCAAAGGACTTAATGCCGGCGGCCGCCAATCGATCGACCAACCCCGCCACCAAGGGTGCTTCGGGCCCGACGATGACAAAGTCTATTTTCTCTTTCTGGGCGGCGGCAACGAGGCCGGCCAGGTCATCTGAATTTACCGGGAGGCAGGTGGCCACATCGGCGATGCCGGCATTGCCGGGGGCGCAGAAAAGCGCGCTGCAAAGCGGCGACGCGCCGAGGCCCCAGCACAGGGCATGTTCTCGTCCGCCGCCGCCTACAACCATCACTCGCATGGATTGGCGCTCCGCATTTACACACACCCCGAACGACTCATGGTCTTTTGGGCCACTGAGCGCTGTGGCATAACAGAGCCATGAGCGACATGCCAGACCCGGAGGGCGCTCCGCAAGCGGCCTCCAACGCGGCCCCCTTTACGGTCTCGGAACTCTCCGCGGCCCTCAAGCGCACGGTCGAAGACTCCTTCGGCTACGTCCGTGTCCGGGGTGAGATCTCGCAGCCTAAGGTCGCCGCCTCGGGCCACTGTTACCTGCGTCTCAAGGACGAAAGCGCGGTCATCGACGGCATCATTTGGCGCGGCACCATGGGCCGCCTTTCGATCCGTCCCGAAGAAGGCATGGAAGTCGTCGTCACCGGACGCCTTACGACCTATCCCGGGCGATCGAGCTATCAAATCATCATCGACGCCGTCGAACTCGCGGGCCAGGGCGCGCTGCTCAAGCTTCTGGAGGATCGCCGCAAGAAGCTCGCCGCCGAGGGCCTGTTCGACGAGGCCCGCAAAAAGCCGCTGCCCTTCCTTCCGGAGGTCATCGGCGTGGTGACCTCGCCCACGGGCGCCGTCATCCGCGATATCCTCCACCGCCTCGCCGACCGCTTCCCGCGTCGGGTGATCGTCTGGCCCGTGAGAGTGCAGGGCGAAGGGGCCGCCGAGGAAATCGCCGCGGCCATTGCCGGCTTTAACGCGCTCGCTGTCGGCGGCGTCATTCCGCGCCCCGATGTGATCATCGTCGCCCGCGGCGGCGGTAGCCTTGAAGACCTCTGGGCTTTCAATGAAGAGATCGTCGTGCGGGCCGCCGCGGCGTCGCAGGTGCCCTTGATTGCCGCCATTGGTCACGAAACCGATTGGACGCTGATCGATCACGCCGCCGACCGGCGCGCGCCGACACCGACGGCCGCCGCGGAAATGGCGGTGCCGGTACGCCTCGATCTTCTCGTGCAACTGCAGACCAGCCACGGCCGTCTCTCCCAGGCTGTCACTCGCGTGCTGGAGCAGCATCGCCTTCATCTTGAGGGTTTGGTGCGCGGCATCCCCCGGCTTGACACCATCGTTGCCCAGAAGACCCAAGACCTCGATGGCCTGGAACAGCGATTGGCCGATGCGCCGCGCCGGCTTCTCGCCGCCAAGGCTGAATCATTCGCGACGGTCACGGCCCGGCTCAATCTTGACCGCTTCACGGCCGACATCCGCCGTTACGCCGGCGATCTGCAAACGCTCACCGAGCGCGGCTCGCGGGCACTGGCGCGCGCCGCGGCCGACGCGGCGACCCGGGTTCAGCACCTTGTCGCGCGGCTTCAGTCGGTTTCGCCCGCACGCGTTCTCGAACGCGGGTACGCCATGATCTTGGATGCAGCCGGCGCAGCCGTGACGTCGGCCGCGAGCGTATCCCCCGGCGCGGCCCTCATGGTTCGTCTGGCCGACGGCGGATTCGGCGTCCGCGTGGACGGAGCGGCTGCGCCGTCGCGTCCAACGGCCAAGAAACCCGGCGGCTCGGGCACTCAGGGAACGCTTCTATGAGCCGTGCGGCGCTCGCGTTCGCATTACTTTTGCCGCTGCTGGTGTCGGCGCCCACTTTGGCGTTCGACATTTCGCTGACCGGTCGCAGCGAGCAGGGCGGACTGATCGTTGGGATCGTACCCCCGGGCGCCCGCGTGAGCTTCGGTGCGCGCGATGTGCCGGTCACGGATAAGGGCCGCTTCCTGCTCGGGCTTGACCGTGATGCGCCGGCTGAAGCGAGCCTGACGGTGACGGCTTCGGATGGTACGCGCGTGGACCGTAAGCTCACTATTGCTCCCCGCGCTTGGCAGATCGAGAAGGTCGACGGCGTCCCGCAGCAGCTTGTCACCCCCGACCCCGAAACCCTCGCCCAGATTCTTGCCGAGAACAAATTGATGGTCGCCGCCCGCGCGCAGCTCGAACTGGTGCCCTATTTCGAGACCGGATTGATCCGCCCGGCGGAAGGCCGGGTCTCGGGGATCTTCGGCAGCCAGCGCATTCTCAATGGCACCCCGGGTTCGCCGCATGTCGGCCTCGATATCGCCGGGCCCACCGGAACGCCTGTCCACGCGGCGGCGGACGGCGTGGTTGCGCTACGCAAGGAGATAATGATCATGACCGGTAACACGGTCGTGCTTAATCACGGGCACGGTCTCGAGACGGTCTATATCCACATGAGCGCGATCAAAGTCAGCGACGGACAGCGCGTGAAACAAGGCGATGTCATCGGCCTTATCGGCATGACCGGGCGCGCCAACGGCCCGCACCTGCATTTCGGCGTGACCTGGTTCGATAAGCGCCTCGATCCGGAAACGGTCATGGCGGTTCTGCCGCCGGCCAAATAGTTATTTCGCGAGCGCCTTCTCAAGCAGCGCATCGAACGCCCCGATGTCTTCCCACTCGGCTTTCACCGTCAGCACGTTGACCTGCTGGCGTTGGTCGGGATCGAGCCGCACCGCGTCCTTGACGGTCGTCACCGGCAGAGCCTTCACGGCATAGGCCTCATCCAATATCGGCTGAATGTCGGCCGCGGCGTAGCCGTAGTGGTCGGAGAACGGATGGAAGGCGACAACCCTGGCGCCTACGGCCTGCAGGGCCGCGAGGAATTTATCGGGATTGCCGATGCCGGCGAAGGCCACGACGCGCTGATCGCGCAAGGCCCGCCATTCCGGACCCAACGCCAGATGCGCGCGCAGGATCGGAAGGCGCCCCGACGTGCGCCCCGAAAGGCGACCGGCGATATCGTTGGGGTCGTCGCCCATGAGGATGACGGCGTCGGCGCGGGCGAGGCCGGCGTTCACGGTCTCGCGCAGCGGTCCCGCGGGGATCAGGCGGCCATTGCCGAAGCCGCTTTGGCCATCAACCACGATCAGCGACAGATCCTTGTAAAGGCTCGTGTGCTGATGGCCATCGTCCATGATCAGCACATCGGCGCCGCCGGCGATGGCAAGGGGCGCGGCGAGGGCGCGCTCGCGTGCGACCCAAGTCATGGCGGCGCGGGCATGAAGCAGCGCCTCGTCACCAACCTCGTCAACGCTGTGGCTCGCGGCGCTGACCCTGATCGGTCCTTTGAGGCTACCGCCGTAACCGCGCAGAAGGATCGCCGGCGTCCGGCCCAGATCGCTGAGGTGCGCGGCGAGTGCGGCGGCGATCGGCGTCTTGCCCGAGCCACCGGCGGTGAGGTTGCCGACACAAATCACCGGCTTGTTTGCCCGCGTCGGCTTCGCGCGCGCCAGACGCTGCGCGGTCACGGCGCCGTAGATCAGCCCGAACGGTTCAAGCAGGCGGGCGATGCCGTTGTCGCTTTGCCAGAAATCAGGCGCGCGCATCGGTCGGCTCCTCGCGCAGGATCGCGGCGTGCCCGGTGTAGATGTCGGCCTCAATGCTCACGCGGGTCATCTCCTCCTCAAGTCTCGCGCGCAGCGCCGCGAGCGTGGCCTGATCGGCGTCGCGCGGCACGGTGATCGGTTCGCCCCATATCATAGCGCCGCGGCCGAAGGGCAAGGGGATGATGAGCTGGTCCCAGGTGTTGAGCAGGAGGCGGTGGCTGACGGCGATCGCCGCCGGCAAGATCGGCACACCGGCGAGGCGCGCGAGAGTCACGATACCGTCGCCCACGGTCATGCGCGGGCCGCGCGGGCCGTCGGGCGTCACGCCGACGCTGGCGCCCGACTTCAGGGCGCGCACAAGGCCGCGCAAGGCCTCGCCGCCGCCGCGCGTCGAGGAACCGGAGATTGTGCTAATGCCGAAAGGCGCAACGGTGTGTGCGATCAGCCGACCGTCCGGGTGGGAGGAAATTAGCATATGGAACGGCTCCCGCGACGGCCAGCAGGCGGGCATCATGGCCAGCCGGTTGTGCCAAAAGGCGACGATCACGGGGGTCTCTCCGGCCCAGGCCGGCGCGGCTGCGGCGCCGTTGACGGTCCGCCAGCGCGTGGTTGCCTTGACCGTGCCGATCAGCCCCGCCGCCAGCGCCGCGAGGGCGCGCTGGGCCAGCGGCTTGCGTCCTATGGTCTTGGCTAGCTTACCCACCCGGTTCGATCCGGGGTTCGCCGCACAGCCCAACTTGCATCGCAGTGTCCATGCGAGGACAATAATCGAGATCGGTGGCCCTGAGAACCACGCCAGCTAATGAAGGACACGGGGCCCTTGGAGCACAGTTCATGCAAGCGCAAGGCAATTGGCACTGGTACCTGCTGATCGGCGCCCTTGCCGCCGCCGGCTACTTTACCTTCGGGGGGGACGGTGATCCCGCTCGACCCCCTGAGGCCGCCGCCGTCGCCGCACCGGCCAAGCCGTCAGCAAAACGTCCAGAGCCATCGCCGCCGCCAGGGCTTGAATCGGAGCTGCTTCCAGCTGAACTTACAGCCATCGAGGCCGAGCAGACCTTCAAGCGGCTCGAGGAAGAGCAGCAACGCGAGATGATGGACATGAAGCCGATACCGGCGGACGGCGCTCCGGAGCCGAAGTACTAGGACTGAGTGGCTGCCAGACCAGCGGCCCCGGACGTTGCGCTCGGCCCTTCCTGAGGAGGCTTTTGCCCGCCGGGGAAGAACCGCTCCGGCGGAAACGGCGCGACGTTGGCCAGAAATTGGCGCGTGCACGCCTGCCAAGAAAAGTTCTCGGCATGAGCGCGGCACGCTTCGGGCGACGCGCCGAGGGCCTTGCGCACGGCAGTGCCCAGGTCTTGGTCCAGGCACCCCACGGGCGCATCGCCGATAACGTCGAGCGGCCCGGCGACTGGGTAGGCGGCGACCGGCACGCCGCTGGCAAGGGCTTCCAAGATCACAAGGCCAAAGGTGTCGGTGAGGCTTGGGAAGACGAACACGTCGGCCGCCGCGAAATATTTCGCCAGTTCCTCGCCTTCCTTGACGCCGGCGAACACGACGTCCGGGTATTTGCGCGCGAGCTCTCGAAGTTGCGGTCCGTCACCGACAACCAACTTAGTGCCGGGTTGTTTCAGCGCCAAGAAGGCTTCGATATTTTTCTCGACCGCGACGCGGCCGACGTTGAGCGCGATCGGGCGCGGCAGGTCGAGGAAGGCTTTGTCGCGCGGATGGAAAAGGGCGGTATCGACGCCGCGGCTCCAGCGCCTGATGTTGACAAAACCGTGCTGCCGCAGCTCGTTTTCGAGCGTCTCGGTCGCCGCCATCACCGCCGTTGACGGCGCATGGAAACGACGCATGGCGCTGTAGACCCACTTCACCGGAATGCGCAGACGGGCATTTAGGTACTCAGGAAATTTTGTATGGAATGCGGTCGTAAAGGGGATCTTCCTCTGCAAACAATAACGCCGTGCCGCGAAGCCCAGCGGCCCTTCGGTGGCGATGTGAACCGCACAGGGCCGGAATCGTTCGATGATGCGGGCCATGCGTCGCGACGGCATCAGCGCGAGCCGGATCTCCGGGTAGCTCGGGCAGGGAATACTGCGGAACTGGTCAGGCGTGATCGTCGCCGTTTCGTAACCCGCCGCGCCGAGATGGGCCATCAGTGTCGTTAGGGTTCGGACGACGCCATTGACTTGAGGGTGCCAAGCGTCGGTGACGATGAGTATTCGCATTCTTTTGCCTTGTTGGTGACTTCCAAAGGGACACGTGCGGTAGGCGCGGCGACGACCGGACCGGCGGCAAAGTCTGGATCGGCCTGGTCCGCGGCCAGGTCCTCGCCGAGGGAGTCTATCGGAACCAGACCGCGCAAATCGGCCCAGTGCAGAATCTCCCACCGGCCATCGAAGTGCTCGACCAGTGCCGTGCAGCTTTCAACCCAGTCGCCGTCATTGAGGTACGTAATGCCGTCGATCTCACGGATCTCGGCGTGGTGGATGTGGCCGCAAACAATGCCATCGGCGCCGCGTTCGCGCGCCATACGCGCCATGGCCCGCTCGTAGTTCGAGATGAACTGTACGGCGTTCTTGACTTTTTGTTTCAGGTATTTCGACAGCGACCAATATGGCAGCCTGAGCCAGCGCCGCGCGGTGTTGAACCATGTATTAAGCGCGAGCGCCGCCACGTAGGCCGTGTCGCCAAGGATCGCGAGCCACTTGGCGTAAATCATGACACCGTCACATTCGTCGCCGTGGGCCACCAGGAACCTGCGGCCGTCGACTGTGTCGTGAAAGGCATCACGCACGACTTTGATCTGGCCAAATTCTTGATTTAGAAAATCGCGCGCGAACTCGTCGTGATTGCCCGGCACATAGGTGACGTCCGTGCCTTTGCGCGCCTTGCGCAGCAATTTCTGCACGACATCGTTATGGGTCTGTGTCCATAACCAGGTCTTCTTCAGGCGCCAGCCGTCGATGATGTCGCCGACAAGATAGAGCTTGTCCGACTCGGTGTGTTTCAAGAAATCGAGAAGGAAGTCGGCTTTGCAGCCCCGGGTGCCGAGGTGAATATCGGAGATAAATACACTGCGGAACTTGAGTGAGCTGCCAATCGCGCGCAACGTGTTCTCCCAAAAAGCTAATCCGCGCGTGAAGGATGTAGGTGAAGTCGAGTCGCTTTGCTAGAGTCGGAGACAGTACTTCACGAACTCTTCATGGCGATGACACAGAACTGTCACTACCAAAACGACTCGGAGTAGCGTAGGAGAGCGATCCATGGATGTTGTCGTTAGGGATGCAGTGCCGCGCGCTGCAGAGGAACGTTTTGCGCCGCGTCGCATCCTTGCGGTTTTCAATCCGGCGGCCGGGCGAAATCGCCGATCCAGTTTCGACCGCATCGTCGCGCACTTGAAGGGCGCGGGCTGTCCAGTCACCGTCGCTGAGACCATGCACCCCGGCCACGCCGAGGCCGTCGCCCGCGAGGCGGCTACGGACTTCGACGTGATTGCCGCGGCCGGCGGCGACGGCACGGTGAACGAGATTGTCAACGGCCTGCGCGGTAAGTCCGTGGCACTGGGAGTCATTCCCCTCGGCACGGCCAACGTGCTGGCCGACGAAATCGGCCTTTCGCGGAAAGTCGGGCTGGTCGCACACGCTCTCACCCACGGGCCCATACGCCCGATCCACGTCGGCACCGTCAACGGCCGGCGGTTTGTCATGATGGCCGGCGCCGGCTTCGACGCCAATGTCGTCAACGGCGTGTCGCTCAAACTCAAGAAGATGTTGGGCCCGTCGGCCTACGTCTGGCAGGCGGCAGTCCAGGCATTCCGCGAAGATAATGCGGGCTGTGAGGTTACGGTCGACGGCCAAACCATGCCGGCCGTCTCGGTCGTGGTCTGCAACGGTCGGCGCTACGGCGGACCCTTTATCGCCGCGCCGGAAGCGTCACTCAGCGACGACGTTTTCCATGTCGTGTTAATGCCGGGTCGCGGCTGGATCAATGTCGCGCGCTACGGTGTCGCATTGATGTTAGGCAAGATTTCAAAGTTGAGCGACGTGCGCCTGGTCGTTGGGCGCGATGTTCGGATCGAGGGTATCGCCGGGCGCCCGGTACAGGCCGACGGCGACATTGTCGCGCATCTGCCGGCGCGGATCGCCATTGACCCGGAGCCGGTGCGCCTGGTGTTCCCGGCGTAAGTCCTACATGCCCGCGAGCGTCATGCCGTCGATGCGCAAGGTCGGCGCGTCGATGCCGTAGCGCATGTCAAGATCGTTGGCGGGCGTGATGCGTTTGAACATGTCCTTGAGGTTTCCGGCGACGGTAATCTCGTGGACCGGATAGGTGATTTCGCCGTTTTCGATCCAGAAACCGACGGCGCCGCGGCTGTAATCGCCCGTAACACCGTTGACGCCCTGGCC
>CAMDRB010000112.1 GCA_945906455.1 Caenispirillum bisanense | reverse complement strand
GGACGCGGCTCGACATGCTGGCCGCCAGCGCTCACTGGCTCGACTTCGGTTTACCGGCGGGCCTGGTTCCGCCCGCACCGCTTGCCGGCGATGTTCACGGCGGTTGGGTCGAGACCGCGGTGCTCTTGCACCTCGCGCCGCAGCTGGTGGTGAAAGCCGCCATCGCCGCGCGTCCCGCTACCTCACCGGCGCCGAGCCTTTTTCCGCAAGGCCCCATCGCCTGGGGCTGGAAGCTCGACGATCTCGCCGCCGCCGATTACGGCGCCGGCGGCTGGATCGGCAACCCCAGCCTCGCGACCGCCGAACTGGGCCGGGCGCTGAGCGAACATGCGGCGGCTGGGCTCATGAAGCTGTTGCGTGAGCTGGCCGCCGCGCCGTGGGTGCCGGGGAAGTAGCCGAAAGCCCTTTAGGGCCGGGTGATTGCGTCCAGCATGTGGCCGGCACGGCGGGCTTTGGTTTTGAGATAGTTGTGGTTGTGGGGATTGACCGCGCCGAGGATACGCTGATGCCCCACCACATTGACCCCAAAATCTTCCAGCGCCGTGATCTTGCCCGGGTTGTTGGTCATGAGCGTGATTTCACGGAAGCCCAAGAGCGCCAGCATGGCGCCGGCAACCGCATAGCGTCGCTCATCGGGCCCGTAGCCGAGGACCGCGTCGGCATCCATGGTGTCGTGGCCCAATTCCTGCAGACCATAGGCTCGCATCTTGTTGAGCAGTCCGATGCCACGGCCTTCTTGGTCGAGATACAGCAGCACACCACTGCCGGCAGTCGTGATCTCGCCAACCGCGAGGCGTAGCTGATCGCCGCAATCGCACTTGAGGCTGGCGAACAAATCCCCCGTCAGGCAGGCCGAATGCAGCCGCGTCAGTACCGGCCGCCTCGGACTGGGCTCGCCAATGACGATGGCGACCTGATCGTGCAACCCGTCGCCACCACGGAAAATGACGAATTCGGCATTGGTGGCTTCGGTAAGTGGTACGCGGGTCCGCGCCGCAATCGTCAGGTCGCGGGCGGACTGTTCATGGAAGTCCGCGACAGCCGCGGCGTGGACTTCGGCCAGAGCGGTCTGTTCGCCGGCCGCGCCCGGAAGCACCAACGCCGCCGGTAGGAGATAGGCGCGCTTCACCAGCTCGAGTGCCAAAATCTCCAGCGACAACGCGGGACGATGTTCGAAGGCCGGCACGTCGGGCTCGACCGCCAGTAAGATATCGTCGATCTCCGAGGCGAGCAGACCTTCGAGGGAGACGTAGGAAGGCACCGACGTCGTGACACCCAGATGGGCAAGCCGCGGCGCCGGCAAAACCAGGCCGGGGGCGCCCGCTGCCGCTTGATGCCAAGCGGCGATCCGTTCGCCGGCAAGCATCTCGGCGGCGGCCACCATAAGGCTTGCGCCGTTGGAGCCGGTGAGTTTGACCGGGCGGCCGGCGCGCAGCTCGCTGACGGCGCGCTGCACGGTCAGGCGGCCCAGGTTTCCGAACCACCTTGCCAAGTCCCCATCGACGGTACCAATCTTCACATCTTCGTTCGGCACGGCTAACCTTTTCGCAAAGAAACTGTCATGAAGGCCATTGTGGACTGGGATCGAGAGACTCCGCAATGGTCGGCAGTGCTTGCCGCCGCCGATGCCGGCGGTGGCCGGGACGAGGATTTCATTGAAAATGCCTTGTGGCCCCTCTACGCACCGTTGATTCAACGCCCGCGCGATCAAAGTTTCGTGATCGGCCAGATCGGTCAGTCGCTCGACGGCCGCATCGCCACCCCATCCGGCCACTCACACTTCATAAATGGCGTTGCCGCCATTGTTCACCTGCACCGCTTGCGGGCTCTGGTTGATGCCGTTGTGGTGGGGATCGGGACGGTGATTGCCGACGATCCCCGGCTGACCGTGCGCCAGGCGCTACCGAGGCCGGGGCGCGCGCAACCGGCACGGGTCGTACTGGATCCGGCGGGGCGCATACCCGCCGAGGCCAAGTGCCTTGGCAACGACGGCGCGCGGCGAATCCTCGTGCAAGGGGCCGGCCGGCCGCGCTCCCTTGGCGTGGAATATCTGGAGGTCACGGAATCCCACGGCGCCATGGCGCCTGCGGACATTCTCACGGCCCTGGGCAAAATCGGGATTCACCGTATACTGGTGGAAGGTGGCGCCAATACGTTGTCGCGTTTTGTCGAGGCCGAGTGTTTGCATCGGCTTCATGTCATGACGGCGCCCTTGATCATTGGCTCGGGACCACCAGGGATACAGCTTGCGCCCATCGACCGTCTTGAAGACGCCCGACGTCCGCAAGTGACGGCCTTCGCGCTGCCGGGCGGCGACGTCTTGTTCGACTGTGTATTCTCACCCAGGGCCTAGGTACGACTGGTGACCGAAAAATTCCTTCGCTACCGCGCTCCCGCCCAGATCCTCCACTGGCTGACGGCGCTGGTGATCGTCTGCGGCGTGACCTTCGGGGTCGGCATGCTGAACGTCGCGCCGGGCGCCCTGCAGAACCAATTGTTTGATCTGCACCGTTCGTGCGGCGCGGTGATCCTGGCACTCACCGGGGTGCGGCTCTTGTGGCGTCTCCATTCACCCCCGCCGCCGTTAATCGCCGGAATGCCCGCGTGGCAGGAACGCGCCGCCCGCGTCACTCACGGCGCACTCTATATGCTGCTCTTCGCCGTCCCGCTGATGGGTTGGGCGGGGACCTCGGCTTTCGGCGCACCCATCCCGGTCTTCGGCCTCTTCGAGCTGCCGATGATTCTCGAAAAGGACAAGGCGCTGGCGGACGTGCTGTTGCCGCTTCACGGCATAATGGCGTTGACGTTGTGCGCGCTTCTGCTGCTCCACATCGGCGCTGCGCTGCACCACCATTTTATCCGCAAGGATCATACGTTGCGGCGCATGCTGCCGGAAATTTAGAGGATCCGCGCGAAGACGTCGCGGTGACCCACGGTTAGCCGCTCCGTTGCATGCCGTCGATGTTCCAGCCATTCGGCCAGGGCATCGCTTTCAAGGCCGGTTTCGGCCGCCGCCGCCGCGATCCCTTCGACGGTCGCCCGCAAGAGTTCCGAGGGCTCCAGCACCCAGGGGCTTTCGCCCGCGGTGAGGACGTAGCCGGCGCCTTCGAGGGTTTGCTCCAGGAACCGTCCGGCGTCGGCTCCCGCCGACGGCCCGAAGCCTTTATCGCGGGATTGGTGTTGGCGAAAAGCCGCCGCGACCTTCTTGTCGAGGGGATGAGGCGGTGTCGCGGAAAGTTTTTCATCGGCGGTCAAGGTCGCCAGCAGCGGCAGCCTGCCCGCGGCCAGCGACGCGACCAAGCGCTTGATCCATGCCGCCGACGTCAGATCGAACAACGCCGACGCCGTCACAAGGTCGGTATCCGCGGGCCAACAGGCGGGGGTTTTCGCCAAGTCGCGAACCTCGGTGCGGACCTCGATCCGGCGCAGTCCGTGTTGCAGCGTTAGCCCGGCGTCATGACGCGAAGCCTCGTCCGCCCAAGCCTCAAGCGCCGTCAGTGCGGCGGCGAGGTTCTCGGGATCGTGATCGATCAGGGTCCACTCCTGTTCACCAGGCAGTAGATCGGCGAAAGCCCGCAGCGATGCGCCGGTGCCGGCGCCCAAATCACAAACCTTCAGTCGCGCGCGGGCGGCAAAAGTGAGCGCGCATCGCGCCATAACATCGCGATTGCGCGCAGCCCGGTCGGCGGGCTCACGCAGGGTCAACCAAGCCGGCGAAAAACCGCTCATGGCAAACTACTCCTAACTACCTGGCCAAGTGCCTGGCCAACCTGCGCCGCGGTATCGCTCCAAGTCGGCAGTCGCCGGCCGTGATCCCAGGCGGCATCGCTGAGTCGGCTGCGATAGCCGGCGTCGGTGAGCACGCGCCGCAAAGCCTCGGCGAGCGCGGCCGGATTGTCCACCGGCACCAGCACGCCCGCATCCGCGGGCACGGTCTCGGTCACCGCGCCGGCGGCGCAAGCGACGATCGGCAGGCCGCGTGCCAGGGCTTCAGCGAATACCATGCCGTATCCCTCAAAGCGAGAGGGTAGGACAAAGATGTCGCTGCCGGCATAGGCCGCGCCGAGAACCGCGTCCTGCAACTCGCCCAGCAGTCTCACCCGCGCTTCGAGGCCGCACGACTTGATGAGTGCGCGGACGTTAGTGGTGATCCGTGGATCGCGGTCAAGACTGCCGACAAAATCGCACGACCAGTCGAGATCGGTCAGCCGTGCCAAGGCGGCGATCAGAACATTGTGGGCCTTGCGATGTGTCAGGGTGGCGACAGTCAGGAGTTTCGCGCCGGGGCCGGCGCCCCGGGCGCGGGCGGCTTGATCGGTGCCGGGCGATGCAAGGCAAAGCTTTCCGCGGGCAACGCCGTAATCGCTCACCAATGTCTCGAGGGTGTGGCGGCTGGTGACGACGACGGCCCGGGCGACGGCCAGTGCCGCGCGTTCACAATCTTTGAATCGCTTGACTTCGGATTCACTCAAGCCGGTTTCCGCGGCCAGAGGGTGGTGAACCAGGGCGACAAATCCGAGGTCGAATTCCGCGAGCATCTTCGGTGGCAGCACGCCGAAAGCTAACCCGTCGACCAGGATGGCGGCGCCCGCCGGCACCGCCGACAGTATTGACCGCGTGGCCGAAAGCGCGTTCGCCGAGGGCGTCGGGAACTCCGTTGGCAGCGGGAGGTGATGGGGAATCCATCCCGCCGAAGGCAGCGCTGCCATAAGTCGGCGGGCATAGGCGTAACCACCGGTCAGCGTCGTCAAGTCGCCGGGTATGGCGAACCAGACGTCAGGCACCGGCAAGGTCCGCTTCATAGGAGGCCAGCGCATTGTGGGACTCGTGAAGCGTGATCTTCAGGCGCGCCAAGCCGCCGGCGGCGGGACCGAGCTTTCCGGCAGCAATGGCCGCCTCGATCTTGTCGAATACCCAGCGGGCGACGACTTCGGTGGTCGAGCGCCGGCCGCAAAATTCAGGATGTTCGTCGAGGTTGCTATAGTTGATCGCCGCCAGGGTCTGCTTCACCGTTTCGGTGGCAAGGCCGATGTCAACGACGATGTCGTTCTCGTCCAGTTCGCGGCGCATGAAGCAGACATCAATGACATACGTTGCGCCGTGCAGTTTCTGGGCCGGGCCAAAAACCTCGCCCTTAATGCTGTGGGCGATCATGACGTGGTCGCGAACTTCTACGGCGTACATGGCAATGCGTTTCCTGGTTGAAAGTCAGCTGTACGTGAGGACGGTCATCAGCCCGGCGCTGTTGTCGGCAAGAAGCTTCGGCAGTTCGCGCGCGGCGGCGGCAAAAGCGATCTCACCGGTGATAAGGGCGTCAAAGCGGGCGTCGCACAAGAGTTCCAGCGCCTTGCTCATGCGGCGCGCGTTTGTCCACCGTGCGCGCCGGTCGGGCGGCACGACGCCCACTTGCGAGGAAATAAGCTGCAGACGGCGCGCATGAAACGCCTCGCCGAGTGGCACCGAGATCTTCTTGTCGCCGTACCAGCTCGCCTCAACCACCCGCGCCTCGGTTCCGGCGGCGGCGAGCGCGAGCCGCAGGCCTTCGGCCGTGCCGCTAGTGTGGATGACGATGTCGTAATTGTCGGGAGTCATGGCCGGCGATCTGAAGTCGACACCAAGTTGGCCGGCGATATTTTGCCGTGCGGGATCGATGTCGGTGACGGTGACCTCTGCTCCGGGCAGGCGCCCAGCGATGCCGGCGATCAAGAGTCCAAGGACGCCGCCGCCGACAATGAGAATGCGGTCTCCCGGCGAGACCGTTGCGTCCCAACAGACATTGAGCGCGGTTTCCATATTGGCCGCGAGGGCGGCGCGGCGCGGCGGCAGTCCCGTCGGCAGGGCATGAACGGCCGAGAGCGGGACGCACATCCGCGTCTGATGAGGGTGCAAGAGGAAAACGTGCTCGCCGATGCGCGCCTCGGGTCCATCCTCGATCTGGCCAACGAGGGCGTAACCGTACTTCACCGGAAAGGGGAACTCGCCGTCCTGGTGGGGACAACGCATGCGCTGATATTCCGAAGCCGGCACACGGCCCTTGAGCACCAAACGCTCGGTGCCGCGGCTGATGCCGGAGAACCGCGCCGCCACGCGCACAGCTCCTGCCGGGGTCTCCGGCAGATCCACGGGGCGGACTTCGGTCACCCCATCGGCCACGTACCACAGGGCCTCGCTCAGCGGCATTCACTAGGCTCCCAACGACCGATCCAATTCCCCAAGCATCGCCTCGCCGGTACAGCTCCAAACGCCGGGAGCCTAACCGGGTCTCACCGGAGCATACTCTATCGGCATTTCCGCGGGCGAACCCTTTGATCGATGCGCGCGCCGGACTTCTTATCTTATTTGTCCACGACGATATGGTCGGGCGCCAATCCGGCCTGCGAGCGCTCATACATCCGGGTGTAAGCCGATTCTATCTGCCGGGCGTAGAGCGCGGCGTTGAACAAGGGTGCGCTCAACCGGTTCCTCGCGAGCTTCTCGCGAATTTGTTCCATCTCATGCGGGTTGGTTGCCAGTGCCACGGCCCGGTCTTCGTAGGTCTTGGCATCGAAGGTGATGAGCTCTGGCAGGTCCAGCGCGGTCAGTATGCCCGCGGCCACCCGCCCGGCGAAGGACTCTCCGGCACAGGTCAGAATCGGCAATCCGGCCCAGAGCGCGTCGCTGGCAGTGGTGTGAGCATTATAAGGCAGTGTGTCGAGAAACAAATCCGCAACGCGTTGGCGCGCCAAATTGTCGCTGAAGGGCGTGCGCGGCGCGAAAACCAAACGCCGCTCGTCGACCCCCTGACGCTTGGCCTCGACGCGGAGATTCGCCGCCGCCGAGGGATTGTCCTCCAATAGCCACAGCACACTGGCATCGGCCCGGTTGAGGATGCGCATCCAGCCCGCGAACGTCCCGGGCGAGATTTTGATATTGCTGTTGAAGCAACAGAAAACGAAGCCAGCGCCGATGGGCGGCAGACCGAGCTCCTCGCGGGTAAAAATTCTATCGGTGATTTTTCGTGTAGCGTCGTTGGGCTGATAGCTGTGCGGCATATAGACGATCTTCTCGGCGAAGTGTCGCCGCTGGGCCTCAGGGATAACCATGCGGTCGGCGATGATATAGTCGTAATAGTCCGCGCCCATGGTGCCGGGATAGCCAAGATAATTGATCTGAATTGGGGCCGCGCCCATGGCGAATATGCCGGTGCGGGGTTTGCCCGTGTATCCCGCGAGATCGACGGCAATATCAATCTCCATTCGCCGCGCCAGCTCGGCGATTTCCCTGTCCGAATAACTGCGGACATCGACAAACCTGTCGACCGCGGCCTCCATCCGCTTGCGCAGGGCGTCCTCGGAAGCCGGACCATAGGAGAAGGCGATGACTTCAAACTTCTCCCGGTCATGCGCCTCGATGACGCCGGCCGTCAGCTGCGATACCGGGTGGTTGTGGAAATCCATCGAAAAGTAGCCAAGCTTGATTCTGTCCTGTCGGGGCCGGCGCGGGACCGCGCCCAGATCCGAATTGCGCGGAGATTGATCCCGCATCCAAATCTCCGCCGCTTTACGCAACGCTCCGGGAGAACCGATCAGGGTGAGCAATGAAAATGGCGGCGAGGCCGACTCGCCGCGCTCAATCCTTCTCAGCAGTTCATCGATCTCTGAATCGAAATCCCGCCATTCGCAGACGTTCAGTTTGGTATAGAGCCGTATTCCGTAAGTAAAGGCATAGGTCGGGTTCAATCGCAGGGCCATGCTGTAGCTGGCAATGGCGGCGTCGAATCGCTTCAGAACATTGAGCGCACTGCCGCGGTTGTTATAGGCCTCGGCCGAGTCGGCTTTGATCTCGATGGCCTTGTCGTACGCCTCAAGCGCGAGTTCGGGCTGTTCCAAATCCTGAAACGCCACGCCCATGTTGTTGTAAGCCTCGGAATAGGCGGGCTTCAGCTGAAGGGCCTGATCGTAGCTCGCCAGAGCCTGTTCATGGCGCCCGAGCTCGCCCAACGCTACGCCGCGATTATTGTAAGCCTCGGCATAGTCGGGCTTGAGGGCGATCGCCCGATTGTAATCGTCAATGGCCGCCTGGAATTTTTTCAGCGCCCTGAAATTGGTTCCACGGCTGTAGGTGGCCTCGGCGTAGCCGGCCTTGAGCGCGATCGCCTTGTCGTAATCGGCGCCGGCTTCGTCGTATCGCTTTTGGTCGCGGAATACATGGCCCCGGTTATGGTAAGCCTCGGCGTAATCCGGTTTGAGCGCCACTGCCTTATCGAGGTTCGAAATCGCGGCTTCAAACTGCTTGAGGTCGCGGAGCGCGTTGCCGCGATTATTGTAGGCTTCGGCGTAATCCGGCCTGAGTGCGATCGCCTTCTCGAAACTCGCGATGGCGGCGTCGATGCGCTTGAGGTCGCGCAGTGCGTTGCCGCGATTATTATGGGCCTCGGCAAAATCCGGCTTCAATTGCAGGGCGCGATCGAAGCTGTCGACGGCCTCCTGGTGGCGCTTCAACGCCCACAGCGCATTGCCGCGGTTATTGTAGGGCTCTGGATTTTTGGGCTCAAACCTGATCGCCTGATCGAAGCTGGCGATGGCCTCTTGGTGCCGCCCCAAATCACCCAGGGCATTGCCGCGATTGTAATGCGCGGCGGCATTGTTCGGATCGACTTCGAGGGCCCGGCCGATCAGCGCGACGGCCTCGTCGAGGTGTCTTGTCTGAGCGGCGATGATTCCCGCCAAGTGCAGGGCATCGAAGTGCCGAGGCTCGCGAGCGATTACTTCCTGATAGAGCGCCCAGGCCTGGCCCAGCTGACCGCTCTGATGATGAGCCCAGCCCTCAAGGAATTTAGCGTGGATGGCCGGCGGCTGACCGGGGCCTTGGGTTTCAGGCGTCATCGGGAAGTAACGATCATCCAGTCGTTCGGGTTGGCGAGCGCAAGGGGATCCCCCGGTCCGTCGCGGGCGTTCCTGGTGCGAAGATTCTGGCCACTGGTTTCGCGCATTTTCCCCAAGCCGGTCAAGGCGATCAACGGGACGCTTGGCCGGGCCCGGCGGGCCATGCCATATGATACCGGCTGAGCGCAGGGGCGGATTTCTCCGGGAGCGGTTCGGGTGACATATAAGGCGGTCATAGTCGGCTTGGCGCTCAGCCAGTCGCTGGCGCCGCCGCTTTGGGCCGCGCCGGCCGCTGAAGGCCGCGCGGGTGCTTCGCCCGCGACGGCTGAGTCAGGAACCGCTGCTTCCGGAACAGTCAGTTACGGGCAGGATTTCTTCGCC
>CAMDRB010000111.1 GCA_945906455.1 Caenispirillum bisanense | reverse complement strand
GTCTTTGCCACATGCCCGGTTTGCTCAGCATGACGGAGCACCTTCAGCTTGCGCTGTATGTCGCGTTCTTGGCTGGTCATTTAATACATCCTCCTTGCCACAAATCGGCATTATGAAAGATGTCTCGCGAGTCCGTACGGTCCTACAGTTTGAGCGGCAAAGTGATTCCGATTTGGGATAAGGGCGATGGCCGGGTGGGTTTCGTTGGACCCGCGAGCTACACCCCCTACCTTCAAACCGTCTCCATGGAATATGTCCGATCAAACTTGAACCGCGATCTCTATGTCGACGGCCTCGCCAAGTTGATAGGGCCTAAGGTTGCCGCAGCGCCCGCCAGCCCAACCGCGCCGAATGGACGGCCGGCCGCCGCGCCCGGTCCCGTAGTACCCCAATTCTCCGCAGCCCAGGGCACCTCGCCCGGGAAGCCGTCCCCGCAAGGGTCATCCGCGCAAGGACCCACGGCAAAAGGTCCATCCTCCCCCAGTCCGCCCAAAGACTTCGGGGATGGTCAGCGCAGTCCGCGCGACACGTTGACGGAAAAGAATTTGCCGCCCTTCGCGTTCGAACACGTGCACAACGTCATGGCGGCATTCAAGCAGATGGGTCCGGAAAAGTTCGCTCAGGCCTTTCTTCGAAGTCAGCCCGTTGTTTTGCGCCAGCCGGACCGCAGTCTGCGGCGCCTGATGGACGAATATTTCATAAGCATAAATCTCGTGCGTAAGCCATTTTTTGGAGCGGTGGACATGCGCCGCTCCGGCCACATTTTTACCGACTTAACGCTGCTGCTTGATCAAATCGTGGTCCGCTCCTTCGAGCACCTCCCGCGGCCGACGGCGCCGCTCTCGATCAATTTGAATATTCATAGCGTCTTCACCAAGACGTTCGAATCCTTCATGGCTAAATTTCCGATGGACCTTCTGACCGTCGAATTTTCGCAGTCGAATATCGTCGAGTACTATGACGAATTCATGGTGGCAAAAAGCCTACTGATGTCCAAGGGTGCTAAAATCGCGGCGGACAAACTTTTTCCGGATACGCTTGGCCTGGTGAATTTGGAGTTTGTCGGCGTGACCATGGCGAAATTTCACTGGGCCAGCGGCGCGGCCCATACTCTCAGGTCGCGGACCAAGGCCATCAAATTCATGCGCGACAGCGGTATCCAGCCGGTCATGACGCGCGTCGACGACCAGAACGCTCTGGAAGTCGGCCGCGAGATGGGCGTCGACGTATTTCAGGGCTACCTGATGGACGACATGCTGGCATCGTGCGCGGCCTAGCGCGAGATCGTTTTGGACGGAATCACCCGTCGGATAATTAGGGTCACCGCCGGATCAATCTGAGATCATCCCGCTCTCGCGCCGCGGTCCATCAATCCCGTCAGGGCCACGCGGTCGGGCGCGGCACGTGCAACGCCATGAGAAAGACCGGCCCGCCGCTCGGCGTAATCTGATGCGGCGTGTTTTCGGGAACAATGATGAAATCGCCCTTCGCGAAAGCCTGGGCATTGCCCCCCGCGATCGACGTCCCCGATAGATTGGCGGCATTGGTCCGCGTTTCGTCAGTCAGTTTTCCGCCAGTGACAATCGTTCCCGTACCTTCGATCACGTAAAACATTTCCGCGTCTTTTTCATGCAAGGATGCCGGCGCCGTGGCCGGGCGGTATTCAAGCGAGGCGCGATAGGGCGCCAGCGACAGGATCGGCGCGGTCACAAGGTTCTGACCTTCCTTGCGGCTGGCGCGCACCTTGGCAATGAGAGCCGTGACTTCGCTGGACGAAGCGAACAGCGTCATGGCGGGAGCTGATGGAACCGCTGCCGGAGCCGCTGCGGGCGCCGTGGGGGTTTGGGCAATGGCGCTGGCGGCAATCACCGCCGCGAGAAGGGTAAAACCTAGAACTGGCGCGCGCATGGGGTTCCTCCTGCTAAGAGATTCATTCGGCGCGTCTTCGATAAAGGCGCGGAGCCGGACTTGCAAGCGCCGCACGTGGAAGGCCGGCCGCCCGGGGTCACAAAACCTCGTCGATATAGGCGGCCATGCGCGCACGCTGAGCCGCGTCGGGCAAGCGTCCCGAGGCAGCAAGCGCGTTTTCCTCCATGTGATGGGGGTCGGCGGTCTCGGTGAGCACACAAGTCACCGCCGGATGCGCGAGGATGTACTTCAGCGAGAACTCCGCCCAGGTCTTGCAGTCGAACTCCGCGGCCCATCCCGGCAACGGCCGGCCTTCGAGCTTCTTGAAGAGCGCGCCGTTCATGAACGGCCGGTTGACCAGGACCGCCACGCCGCGCTCCCTGGCAAAGGGTAGGAGCTTTGCCTCCACCCGCCGCTCGGTGATCGAGTAGTTCATCTGGACGACGTCGGGCGTTTCCGTCCGCAGGAAGGCCTCGAGCTGATCGTGAAGTTTGTCCTCGGACACGGTCGCGCCGATGTAGCGCGCCTCGCCGGCATCCTTGATCGCGCGCAATGTCGGCCAATGCACGGCGAGATCGGTCAGGCTGAAGATCTGCAAGAGATCGACGGCCTTTCGATTGTAGGCCTTTTGGGCGTCGCGGAACTGGGCGAGGCCGGCTTCCTTGCCGGTGCGATCGATCTTGCTGGTCACGAACAAGCGCGCGCGCAGATCGGATTCCCCGAGGATGCGTCCGAACTTGGCATCGTTCTCGGGATTGCGCGGCCAGGTATCGACGACCTTGCCGCCGTGGGCGACCAGAGTGCGCAGCACATTGGTGAGCGCTGCGGGGCCATCGGCACCGAGCTGCGACACCGCCTTCGACGATCCGAGACCAATGACCGGAAGCGCCTCGCCGCCCTTCGGGATCGGTCGGGTCGGCATGGCGACCGGCGCCCCGGCATAAGCCGGTAGGGCGCCGTAGGCGGTGGCCGCACAGCCGAACGCGAGCACGCTGCGGCGGCTGGCGGAAAACTGGTTTCTGGACTGGTTTCTGGACTGGTTTCTCGGGGGTATGATTGTCATCGGGCGTCCTCCATCCGGGTGCCGGACGACGATGGTGCCCGGCCCCGCGGGCCTGGTCCAGGGGGTCCTAGGCTGGTTCTGGCATGCTTTCTGCACCTCCACAGCCAATACCTGTCGCGCGAACACCGGCTGGCGTTGGTACGCCGTAGCCCGCCGCGCACTTGGAAGCGGAGGTTGGAAATGACTGTTTCCACCGTTAATAACCTGATTTCACTTCAAGAATCGCAGCTGATCCAGATGCTGCACCAGCAGCAGGCGCGCGCGCGGACCGATACCGGCGCTGAAAATCGGCGGGCATGGATGGCGGGCGGCGGGCAGAATCTGCCGGGCACCGCGGACCGCGCGGGCGCTGAAGATCCAGCCCCAAGCGCCCAGCCAACTCTCGCCGCGCCCTCAGCCTGGGAGCCGGCCGACCCGGCCTTGAGCCCCGACAGCATCAACGCCCTGTTGCTGGCCCTGCAAACCCAGCAAGCTTCCCTCGACACCACCGTGATGCTGGACGGCAGCACGGCCGGACCCGGCGGGCGGACCCTGCTCGATTACCTGAGCGATCCCGATACCCTAACCACTGATGCCGCCAACGACGATGACGCGGCGAAAAACGCCGTGGGCGCCCTGTCCTGATCGGCAATTGCGGCCATCGGAACCTCAATCGGACCATATAAGCGTGGCCAAGGACCGGTTACGCTCCGACGGTGGACCGAATTCTTGGCGTAATTCTTGCCGGCGGAAACAGCCGGCGTTTTGGCTCCGATAAGGCTTTTGCCAATCTCGGCGGCCAGTCGTTAATCGCGCGCACGATTGCGCGGGCGCGGCCCCAAGTCGACCAGGTTGTCCTCGCGGTCGGGCGCGATCCAAAGCCATATGCCGGGCTCGGTCTTGAATTGATTTTGGATCCCAGTGACGGCACCGATCCCGTTCAACAAGGTCCCCTCGCCGGCATTCTCGCGGGCCTTGCCTACGGTGAAACGCGAGGCTTCGCGCATGTGGTCAGCTTCGCCTGCGACACGCCGTTCTTTCCATCGAATCTGGTTTCGACCTTGGTCAATGCGCTCCCCGGGCGTGAAACCGACTGCGTCGTCGCAGCGCATAATGGTGAAAGCCACCGGATTTTTTGTCTTTGGCGCGTAGCCTGTCGCGCGCGTCTCGAAACCGCGTTTGCCGGCGGTTTACGCAAGATGGAATATGTCGCCGAAGCGCTCGATCTCGCGCACGCGGAATTTCCGACCTCGGACGAAGCTCCCCTTGGCGATCCATTCTTCAATATTAATTCGCCGGAGGATCTGGTGAAAGCCGAGCATTATTTGAACAACGCCAACGCATTGTTCAAGGTCTGAACGAGACCGAATACCAGCGGAATACCTACAAAGCTCCAGGCCAATGCCAACCGGCCGAGATGGCCGGCGCCACCGCCTAGCTGCGAATGATGATCGGTCGCCGTGGGATTGGGACTCGGCTGACCGGCGCTTGAATCCGCCAGTTCCTTGGCACTCATATGGTGTTTGGCGTCCACCGGCCGCATGGCGTAGTTGCACGTGAAGCCAATCACCAATAACGCCGCCATGATGTACATCGTAATCGTGTAGGCATCCTTCAGCGCCACGCCTTGGTCGATTTGGTATTGGCGAATGTAATTCACCAGCACCGGGCCGAGCACGCCCGCAACCGACCACGCCGTGAGCAAGCGTCCATGAATCGCGCCGACATAACGTGTCCCGAACACGTCGCGCAAATATGCGGGGATGGTCGCGAATCCGCCGCCGTACATACTGAGAATCACGGCGTAGGCCAGGACGAAGAGCACGATGCTGCCGATCTGTCCGGTGGTGGGAACGGCGGCATAAAGACCAATACCGAGCGCGAAGAAAATCGCGTAGGTCAGCTTTCGCCCGATGTAGTCCGAAGTCGACGCCCAGAAGAAGCGGCCGAGCATGTTGAACAAGCTCAGTAGCCCGACAAAGCCGGCGGCAGCGATCGGCGTAATGCTGCCCGGGAACATTTCCTGACTCATGGCCGAAGCCTGCCCGAGCACCCCGATCCCCGCGCTGACGTTTAGGCAGAGCACGCCCCAGAGCAGGTAGAATTGCGGCGTCCGCAACGCCTCGTCGACATGGACGTGGTGGGTGGTGATCAGTTTCTGCGAATGCGTTGGCGCGACATAACCCGCCGGCGCCCAGCCCGCCGGCGGAACGCGCACGATTACCGCCCCCACCAGCATGAAGCAGAGATAGACCGCGCCCATGACGATGAATGTCTGTGCCACGCCGACATCGGTTTGGGTCGCAAAGCGCTGCATCAACCAGACCGACAGCGGCGAGGCAATAAAGGCGCCGCCGCCGAAACCCATGATTGCCATGCCCGTGGCCATGCCCGGACGGTCCGGAAACCAGGTGATCAGGGTTTTCACCGGCGAGATGTAACCGATGCCGAGGCCGCAGCCGCCGAGCACGCCATAACCCAGGTAAATGATCCAGAGCGCATGGAGCTTCACCCCCAGCGCGGAAACCAGGAAGCCGCCGGCAAAGCACAGCGCCGAGGCGAACATGGCTTTGCGCGGGCCGACGCGGTCCTGCCACGTTCCGGTGAAAGCCGCCGACAGGCCGAGGAAAACAATGGCGATACTGAATATCCAACCGAGATCGGTGAGTTTCCAGTCGTCGGGCGTCGCGGCCGTGATGCCGATCAATCTGCTCATCGGCAAATTGAAGACACTGAAGGCATAAGCCTGACCGATGCAAAGATGGATGCACAGCGCCGCCGGCGGCACCATCCACCGGCTGAAACCCTGCCCCGCGACCGTGTGTTCACGATCGAGAAACGACAACACACTCATGGATAATTCCCCCCGACAACGATCTAAGAAACTTTGCTCCGCTGCTCATCCTTATCCGCTGTGAGGCGGCGGACGGCTTCGGCGGCGAATTCATGCAGGCCGTGGCCGTCAGCAGCGACATACGTGGTGATCTGCGCGCGCATGCGCGGCTCCCAGAATTTTCTCAAGTGATCTTCAATCCCAGCGACCGCCTGTTCACGTCCGTAGGGCGCGAAAAACTGCGCGATCTGGTTGGCCATGTGGACCATCTTTTCCGGCGTCATTGCGCCGCGCCCGAGCCGGTTCCCGAGAGGCGTTCGGGATTGGCGTAGACCGTCACGCTATCGGTCCGGGCCAGCGCCACGAGCGTAAGCCCGCTACGCTCGGCGACCGCCAAAGCCAGAGTGGTCGGGGCGGAAATCGCCACCAGGACCCGGATACGGGCAGCCACGGCTTTTTGGGCCATCTCGAAGCTGCACCGGCTGGTGATGACGGCAAAGCCATCGGCTGGGTCAATCTTCAATCGCGTCATGGCGCCGATCAGTTTGTCCAGTGCGTTGTGACGGCCGACGTCCTCGCGCACGATGACGATGTCGCCGGCGAGATTGGACCAGGCAGCGGCGTGGATTGCGCCGGTCGCGCGATTGAGGGGCTGCAGCGCGGGCAAGGCCGCGAGCGCGCGATGGATCGCGGCGACATCTACCGGGGGGCCGGCAACTATGGGCGGCAGCGCGAGATGCACCTGATCGAGCGTTTCGACGCCGCACAATCCGCAACCGGTAAGGCCGGCCTGATTTCGCCGCCGACCGCGCAAGGCGAATGAACGCGCCGGCGGGATACGCATGCTGACCTGATAGCCGCGGGCGTCCCCGATAATCTCAAGGGCCTGCAGTTCGCCGGGCTGCTCGATGATCCGATCGCTGAGGCTAAAACCCAAAGCAAAGTCCGCCAGATCTCCCGGGGTCGCCATCATCACGACGTGAGAAATGCTGTTGTAGACCAGGGCCACCGGCACTTCGGCGGCGATTTCCACGTGCTCCGGTGACGTTGTGCCATCGCGCAAGCGCAGCGCCTTGGCACCGATCGAGGGTTCCATGCCGGTCGCCACCGTCGGTACACTTTTACCCGATGGTTTCATTCCGGCCCCCGATGCGCCCGCCTTCAATGCGCGTCGTATCCTGCTTCAACGCGCGGTAGCGCTCCTGCCACTCGGATTCGTGGTTGGTGCCGCGCACTTGGACCGCCGTGACCTTGTATTCGGGACATCCGGTCGCCCAGTCGGCGTATTCGGTGGTCACAAGGTTGGCGGCGGTATCGGGGAAATGAAAGGTGGTAAAGACGACGCCCGGCTGCATGCGCTCCGAGAGTTTGGCCCGCAGCGTGGTTTCGCCCTTGCGGCTTGCCAGCGTGACCAGATCGCCATCGCGAATGCCGCGATTTTCGGCATCAAAGGGATGGATATCGAGCACGTCCTCCTTGTGCCAGACGACATTGGCGGTGCGCCGCGTCTGGGTGCCGACATTGTACTGCGACAGGATGCGCCCGGTGGTCAACAGCAGCGGGAAGCGCGGCGAGCTTCGCTCGTCGGTCGGCACGAACGCGGTGATCATGAACCGCCCGCGTCCGCGGACGAAGCGGTCGACATGCATGATCGGGGTTCCGGACGGCGCGGCGTCGTTGCACGGCCATTGCACGCTGCCCAGTTCGTCGAGCCTCGCGTAGCTCACGCCGGCGAAGGTCGGCGTGACGCGCGCGATTTCATCCATGATCTGAGCTGGATGATCGTAATGCATGGGGTAGCCGCAAGCGTTCGCGAGCGCCATGGTGATCTCCCAATCGGCCAAGCCGCCGACCGGGGGCGTGACTTTGCGCACGCGGTTGATGCGCCGCTCGGCATTGGTGAAGGTGCCGTCCTTTTCCAGAAACGATGATCCCGGCAGGAAAACATGGGCGAAGCTCGCGGTCTCCGTCAGGAACAAATCCTGGACAACGACGCACTCCATCGCCGCCAGCCCGGCGGTGACATGGCGGATGTCGGGGTCCGACTGGGCGATGTCCTCGCCCTGGATGTAGAGTCCTTTGAAACTGCCGTCGACGGCGGCGTCGAGCATGTTGGCGATGCGCAGGCCCGGCTCGCGCTCGAGTTCCACGCCCCAAAGGCGCTCGAATATTTCGCGGGTGGCGTCGTCCGAGACGTGACGGTAGCCGGAATATTCGTGGGGGAACGACCCCATATCGCAAGCGCCCTGGACGTTATTCTGACCCCTGAGCGGGTTCACGCCGACGCCGCGCCGGCCGAGATTGCCCGTAGCCATGGCGAGATTGGCCATGCCCATGACCATGGTGGAGCCTTGGCTGTGCTCGGTCACGCCGAGACCGTAATAGATCGCGGCGTTGCCGCCTTTGGCATAGAGCCGCGCTGCCGCTCGCACCAGGGCGGCGGGAACGCCGGTGATGGCTTCGGTGGCCTCGGGCGCATTGCGTTTTTCGGCGATAAAGCCGCGCCAGAGAGCGAAGTCGGCGGCTTCGCAGCGCTCGGCCACATAGGCCTCATCGACCAGGCCCTCGTCGACCACGACATGGGCAAGGGCGTTGATGATCGCCACATTGGTGCCCGGGCGCAGTTGGAGATGGTGGTCGGCGGCGACATGCGGGGTCCTGACCAAATCGATGCGCCGCGGATCGATGACAATCAGCCGCGCGCCGGCGCGCAAGCGCCGCTTCATGCGCGAAGCGAAGACTGGATGCCCGTCGGTCGGATTGGCACCGATCACGACGATCACGTCGGTGTCATCGACCGAATTAAAGTCCTGGGTTCCGGCGGAGGTGCCGAGCGTCGTCTTGAGGCCGTAGCCGGTGGGCGAATGACAAACCCGCGCGCAGGTATCGACGTTGTTGTTGCCGAAGGCGGCACGGACCAGCTTCTGGACCAGGAAGGTCTCCTCGTTGGTGCAGCGCGACGAGGTAATGCCGCCGACGGCGCCGCGGCCGTACCGGGCTTGAATGCGTTTGAATTCGCCAGCGATGTGGCCGATCGCCTCAGCCCAGTCGACCTCGCGCCAGGCGTCGGTTATGCGCGCCCGAATCATCGGCTTGGTGATGCGGTCTTTGTGGGTGGCATAGCCCCAGGCGAAACGGCCCTTGACGCACGAGTGGCCTTCGTTCGCCCCTCCGTCCTTATGAGGGACCATGCGCACTACTTCGTTGCCTTGCATTTCGGCCTTGAACGAGCAGCCGACGCCACAATAGCCGCAGGTGGTGACGACGCTGTGCTCGGCCAGGCCTTTGGCGATGACCGACTTTTCCATCAGCGTCGCGGTCGGGCAGGCCTGCACACAAGCGCCGCAGGAGACACACTCGGAGTCGAGGAAATCCTTGCCGCCGGCCGAAACCTTAGACTCAAAGCCGCGCCCTTCGATGGTCAGGGCGAAGGTTCCCTGCACCTCCTCGCAGGCGCGCACGCAGCGTGAGCAGACGATGCACTTCGAAGGATCGAAAGTGAAATAGGGATTGGACTCGTCCTTTTCCGCGCCGAGGTGATTGGCGCCGTCGTAACCGTAACGAACTTCGCGCAAGCCGACCACGCCGGCCATGTCCTGGAGTTCACAATCGCCGTTGGCGGGACAGGTCAGGCAATCGAGCGGATGATCGGAG
>CAMDRB010000110.1 GCA_945906455.1 Caenispirillum bisanense | reverse complement strand
TGAGCGGGTGAACGCGCCAGCCGTGGCGACCATACCAAAGCGCGGCGCGGGCCAAGTTGGGGCCGCTCATGTCGAGTGCCCCGCGACATAGGCCGCGAGCACGCGCTCGATGGCGCGAACCTCAACATGATTGCCGGCGCGGCTCAGATCACGCCCGAGGCGCGGCTGCCAAACTTGGCGGGTTGCGGTCATGATTTTTCGGCCTCGCCGAGCAGCGCGAAAATGTCACTCGCCCGCCAAACCGTGACGCGCTGCGCCAGCTTGACCGGCTGGGGGAAACGGCCGGATCTAACACCGGACCACCAGCAGGATTTTCCAATCGGGATTAGCGCCTGGATGGCGTCTTTTTGTCGCCTCGGCCCTTGGCCAGCCTGGCGGTTGGCCAGCGCTTCGGCAGCGGTAACGCCACGCTGACCGATGATTTGCGGTAACCGGAGAAAACCGGTTTTTGGTTGCTCGTACATCGCAAATTGCTCCAATCCGTTAAGGGACTGGAGGGGTACTTAGCTGCCGTATTGGGAGTTACAAAACGGCGTTAATGAATCAGTTTCGCCGTACGTTGCAGTCGTCTGCCTATGTCTTTCGAGCGCAACTTCATGCCGTAAACTCGAGCGATCGCTTCTGCTAACACGGCAGTCACGGGGCCTTCTGGGCTTGAAAGAGAAGGAGGGGGGCGGTTTGGTTCTGCAAGACAAGCTCGAATCATGGGTCCCCATTTAACTGCACTGGACACCCATTCGGCAGGCTGACGCCCTATTTTATGCCCCGGGGCTGCCTCGAGAAACTCGTTGAGAGCGATCTTCAAGTTCTGGATTTCCCCGCCGTCCGCATATTTTCCGGCCTTATCACAAAGGGTTTTTAGGTGAGTTTGCAGCGATCGAGCAGCTTTTATTGCCGAGTAGAAAGGAGCTTTTGCAGAGGCCAGAGACTTGTCGGATTCCATCGCTTTAAACATAGAGCGGCTCTTCTCAATGGCTTTTGTGAGGGCCTTGCAGGCTTCCGTGTTTGGTCTGCCAAATTTTGAGTCTGGAAACCACGAAAGAACCTCGTTTTGCGTAATTGGCGCGTCAGAATTTGATAGCCGCGCCATTTTCAGAATCCTTTTTTTTAGCCGAGCCTGTGCAGAAGCTGCCCCATGCATCCATCATGGGCTTGCGTTGCTCCAGCAAATCGCTTCGGGCATAGGCGGCTCGAACCTTGTCTTTGTCGGAATGGGCAAGCGCTTTTTCGCTCAGGTGATCCGGATAGCCATGCTCCAACGACCATTCCTTCAGACTGGAGCGGAACCCATGAACCACCGCTGCCCGGCCGTCGATGTCACGCCAGCGTGGCGGCTCACCCTCTGGAAGGCGGTCATGGCTCATGCCACGCACCAGCATTGACAGGCTCATGTCTGACAGTGGCCGATCAAGGCGGTTCGACAGAAACACCAGGCCGTCGGGCCTGGCTGCCGAAAGCCCGCGCATTTCATGCAGGATCTCGATCGCCGGTGGCGATAGCGGTACCCGGTGTAATTTCTTCATCTTCATGCGGATGGCGGGAATTAACCAGATTGCCGCCTTGAGATCGAACTCCGACCAGATTGCCTCCCGCGCTTCTGTCGAGCGACTGGCCGTCAAAATGGCGAACCTGACAACCGTCGCCGAAACTCCATCGTGGTTGCTTAGCGCTAGCCAGAAGTGGGGTATTTGCGGCCAGGGCAGGGAGGGTTGGGGGCGTCGTTTTATGATCTTCGCCGTGGCTGGCAGTTCTTGGTCAAGAACGCCGCGCCAGCGGGCTGGGTTCTCTCCGGAGCGCCATTGCCGGGATGGTGCCGCGGCATAGCCCATGACCGCCTCAAGCCGCTGGCGAACCCGTGAAGCGGTTTCAGGTATCTTTTGCCAGATCGGCTCAAGTACCGCCCGAATATCGCCTATGCTTATGGCCGCAACATCCTTGTCGCCCAGCTGCGGGAAGACGTGCTGCTCAAGGGTGGCCAGCCATTGTGCGGCATGTTTGGCTGAGCGCCAGCCGTCACGATGAACCGAGATATAGCCCTCCGCCGCCAGCCGCAGCGAATGCTGCCGGGATTGAATTTCTGCGGTTTGTCGCTCACGAGTGGTTTTTTCTCGTGCGGCTATTGGATCCGTCCCGGCTTGGAGGCCCTGCCGCGCTGCATCAGCCAGCCGCCTGGCAGCAGCCAGCGAGACACCGCTGCTGCCATCGGAATCAAAAGGCCCCAGGCCCATCTCCCGGCCAATGCCGTTCAGCGTGTAGCGGAAAAGCCAGCTTCGGGTATTCGCTGGGGTTATTTGCAGATAGAGGCCCTGGCCAACGCCAAACCGAACGGGCCGCGTTTTACCGCCGGGATGCCGCCGGGACTTTAGCCAAAGAAGATTTCGAACGGGCATGGCAACCTGGTTGGGCGGAGAACACCCTACCCCCAAATCTACCCCCAAGTTCGTCGTGGACACAAGAGGATGTTAAAAGTCTCTACTGGACGTTATATGCAATAATATCAATATATTAAAACATATATCGGGATGGAGATGGATCGCTTAGAACCATTAAATGGCAGACTCCCCGTCCGCCATCAACCGAAAGCCCCCAATCGGGGGCTTTCGGTTGATGAGGGCGCGGGAGCGGTGAACGAACCCTGGTTCGACAAAACGCCCAAGGCGTTTTGGACGCCGCGCTCGAAGCCGAAGCCAATTATCTCTGCGGCCCTTAATTTTTCGGCAACACGGTGCCGGCGGTGAATTCGGTATCCGATATGGTGCGGCCGGAATCGACATAAGATTGTCCATCCCATTGCAGCACAGGAAAGGTAAAGCCCGGCCCGCCGAACGAAATGTCAGACACACCATTGTGCCTCGTGGGTAAAACCGAAAGATAACCTCGGCCGGCGAAGATTGGGCGAAAGCCGGTGCTATCGCGTTGCACCAAGGTCAGCGCGCCCGGCCCATCGCCATTGCAGGTCAGCGTATTGGGCCCGCCGCCAATGATCACGAGCTGCGCGGTGCCGAGCGCGCCGCCGAGCGCCACGGGCAAAATTTGCGGCCTCACGTTTTCCCCGCAACCATTGTCGACCTGACCCTGCGCGTCGGGTTCAAGCGCAAGCGCGCGCAAGAGCTGCGTTTTGTCGGCCGCGCTTAACACGCCGGCATCGGCCGGGCTTTCGGCCCCATCGCTTGCGGCGTGTGTTTTGCCGATCGCGCCGAGCCCGACCATCACAACAACCAACGCCGCCACGATGATACGCACCGCACCTACCCCCCTAGTGGGAGCGATCGTCGCACAAATAGGACGGGCCGGAAACACACCTACGGTGTGCCAGGCCGGCCGCTCAGCTTGCCGCGGCGTAATAATCGCGATGGCTCGGCAATGGCGCCCGCCCATCGACCCAATTCCAAAACGGCGCGGCGTTGGGCGCATAGACCAGCAAGGGCTGCGGCACTTTGCGGGCAAAAGGCAAGGCCTCGGCCATGCGCCGATCGAGGTCGGGCCAGAGCGTCAGCACGTCGGTCGAGCCGATCACGCCACGGCAATTGGGCGCCCCGCACCGGCACTCCATCGGCTCGGTCAGATTGAGGTGCGCATATTCGCAGGTGAGTTCTTCATCGGCCGCGATGTCGCGCACCGCGATTTCGAAATCCCCGCCGACGCCGAGCATGGTCGGGTCGCAGCTATGGTTGAGGTAACGGCCATGGTCCCAGCACATGATCACCCGCCCCGCACCGTCGGTATAAGCGTAGCACTCGAAAATCGGCTGATAAGGGGGCGGAAACGCGGCCGCGTTCTTGGGCGAGAGAACGATGTCGAAACGGCACAGTACCCACATGACGGTGCCGCGCGGAATCGGCTCGCGGGCAAAGACGCCGTAACCAATTTCCGGACTGATGAAACGTAATTCGGTCGCTGGGTGAATCATCGTTAGCTCGCACATTCTCCGGGGTGACGAAGCGGGCGCCATGCACCGCCTCGATAGGCGCGGGAGGTTCCGGCGCACGGCACAACACAAACCCAGAATGACGCCGCCGCAGCGACGAAAATGCACATGCCCGGTACGAACTCCCACCGTGATGGCATCCCACAGCGTCATCCCCGCGCGCAGGTCGAAGACCCTCCTATATAACCCGAGTCTCTCCAGACGCTAGGGGGCAAGACGTTATGGCTATAGATGCGGCGATGGGCTCGCAGGCCGCCGCGATAACAGCGCTGGCGGCGATATCCGCCCGGCAAGGCCGATGAGATTTGTGGCTGGTAAAATGGCTTCGGCCCGAAGGTCGAAGCGGGCCTGGGCCGCCCCTTTATTCGGGCGACCGCCGGACGACGGCCTTCTAGCCTAAACGAACGCGTCGTTCCAACGCGACGACGCGGCCCCTGGCCATCCTCACGTCCCGAAACCGGATCAGGCGCTGACGCTCCTCGCACCAAAGGGCAAGCGTCGCGCATTTCAGGCTACCGATCAGGCTAATCTCGTGCGCCTCGCGCACCAGCTCAGGGAAACGGTCAAGGCACGCCTGCAAGCGGTAATTCGGGATGCGGCTCGACAAATGGTGCACATGGTGCAGGCCGATATTCGCGGTCAGCCATTGCAGCACCTTCGGCAGGCGCAAATAGGAGCTGCCCTGAAGCGCGGCTTGCTCGAAATCCCACTCATCTTCGGCGCGCCAATAGCCGTGCTCGAATTGATGCTGCACGAAGAAGAGCCAGACCCCGATGGTCGAGGCGACCACCATGATCGGCAGCTGGATCTTGACGAAATCGGTCACGCCGATCAGCGCGATCATCGCGGCCATCACGCCGGCGAGCGCCACATTATTGGCCAGAATGCTGAATAGCGCATCGCGCCGATGCGCCGCGCTCTCGATCGGTAGGCGGCGGAGCACGACGAACAGGATCGTCGGTACCAGCATGAACAAGACGATCGGGTTGCGGTAGAGCCGATAAAGCCAACGACGCATCGGCGAGAGCGCGCGATATTCGCGCACGGTCAGCGTCGTGATATCACCGACACCCCGGCGGTCGAGATTGCCCGACGTCGCATGATGCGCGGCGTGCGTTTTCCGCCAATAGCCATAGGGCGTCAGCGTCAGAACGCCAAGCGCGCGGCCGACCCAATCATTGGCGCGGGCGGCATTGAAATAGGATTGATGCCCGCAATCATGCTGGATCACGAACAGGCGGATCAAAAAACCCGCCGCCGGCACTGAGAGGATGAGGGTGATGGCGTAACTGATATCGAGCGCCAACCACATACCGCTCCAGAGCGCGCTAAATGCCAGCAGCGTCATCAAGAGTTGCACGGTGCTTAGGCCGAGATTGGCCACCGCGTAGGCCTTGAGCCTCGCGGGAAGCCGTGTCGGCAAATCATGAGGGGGGCTGAGACCCGGCTGAAGGGCCAGGGCAGCGTGCGTGCTGATGGGCTCTACTCTTTGTTGGATAAAGCTGAAGGGCTCGCACGAAGCGAGCCCTAGCAGCCTAATTCGTCGCGGTTGTCAGTCGGCGAGTTTAAGATTCTCAGCGGAGACTTTGCCATTTTGGCCGCGCTCCAGTTCGAAGGACACGCGTGCGCCCTCGTTAAGCGTGGTCAGCCCGGCGCGCTGCACGGCCGAAATGTGAACGAATGCGTCTTTCGAGCCATCATCCGGCGCAATGAAGCCGAAGCCCTTGGTCGGGTTGAACCATTTAACGGTCCCAGTGGTCATATCGAGTGTCCTTGTCACGTGTTTGCAGCCACGAGCACACACCGTGCTGGTGGGTATCAGCGCACGAATACCAGAGGTACTTAGGCCCGCCCGCACGGCGCAAAAAAAGGCAAGAAGACGCCGGGTCCTCGAAAGCTGATCGACTAGATATGGCATCGAACGGCGAGTTCTGCAAAAGGAAAAGCCAATCACACCCCGGCAAAACCCGTGTTTTGGGGCTTAAAAATGCCGATCAGCCGGCCAGAACGGCCGAAAATTCGCGCGCCGAGACACCTGAATCGAGCCCTAGGATGACGGCGCGGATGCGTTCGGCCCGCGCGGACGCGATGGCGCGGGCGGCATTGGCGCGGAACTTTTCATCGATATCGCCCGCGCTCAACGGACGCTCCGCGCACCCGCGGTTCATCTGCTCGCGATGGCGCAAAACGCGCCCGTCTTTCAACGTGACCACGACCTCGCCCGAGAAATACTTGGGATAGGGCGAATTCGGATCGATCGAATAGCTGACGCGCTCGGCGAGGGCCTGAACCGCCGGATCGGCAATCGCGCTCGGCTCGATATCGGCCAAGGTGAAACGCCGGTGGATCAACGCGGTTGCAACGATATAGGGAATGCTGAATTGCGCCTCATAAGGGCTGGTCGGTCGCCTTTTTTGTGCCGCCGGCTCGCACACCACGGGCACGATCTCGCGCGGCACGATCGCCTCGACGTGCTGAATCCGATCAGGCGTCAGGTCATGCGTCCGGCTCAAGATCATCGCGGCGTCGGCCGAGGCATGGGTCAAATGGCAGGCGGGCAGCGGCTTCACCGCGACCGCCTCGGTCTGCCACACGGCGCCCAGATCGGCGGTCGCCAGGCTCAGATCGCAATCGTCGAACAACGCGGCGAGATGAGCGCGGTAAAGCCCATGGCGCCCTTCATAGGCCTGGCGCGCGCCTTCAAACCCGCTCTTCGCCAGCATGGCCGCGCTGACGCCTGAAAGCGCCGCCCAGCCCGGGTGCAGGCGCTTGGTCCACGCACCGTCTTCCAGGAATTCGAGCGTGCCAGACCCGAGGCTAAGCGCGATGCCTTGGGCGTGCCTGATTTGCGCCTCGGTCAGGCCAAGGAGTTTGCCGGCGCCAACCGCGCATGAGAACGCGCCCAGCAAACCGGTCGGGTGGAAGCCCGCTTTATGGAAGCCACCCTTGGCCGCGGTGCCAAGCCGGCAGGCGATTTCGACAGCGATGACATAGGCGAGCAGCAAATCGCGCCCGTCGAGATCGAGGCGGCTCGCTAGACCTAGCGCGCACGGTAGCGCGCTCGCGGTCGCATGCACGACACCCTCGACATGCGTGTCGTCAAAATCGAGGCCATGCACCAACACGCCATTGGCGACGATCGCATCACGCCAGGGCAGGCCGGGCGCCATCCCGATCACGGCAGCATTGCCTTCGCTTGGCTCGGCCAGCGCGCGAAGGCCCGAGAGCGTGCGGTGCGCGAAATCATATTGCGTCGAGGCGAACGCGATCCCGATGGCATCCAGAATCAAAAGCTTGGCGCGCTCGCGTGTCGCGGCCGGCAAATCGACAAAGCGCAGCCGATTGGCGAACCCCGCATAGGCCTCGGCGATCGTTGCGGCTGGCGCGGTCGTTGGTGAAACGGGCGCCAAACGGGTGATCGGTGTCGCGCGCTCGACCATGGCGAAACTCCCTTGATGCAATGCGGGCGTCTGAGGCGATGAGGATCGGCCGATCGCCCGTCAAGGTCAATGGGCCGGGCCGCGCCTCACCGTTCACAGGAACGGCTTGAACAGCCGTGCAAAGCCGTCGCGCAATCGTCGAGCGACGCCGCGCGCGGCCAAGCCTTCAACCGTCACGGCGCGCGAACGCGCGATTTTCGCGGTGATCAGTCTGTCGAGCTCGCGCGCCAAGTCGGCATCGATGCACTCAGTATCGATCTCGAAATTCAGCCGCAGACTGCGCGCATCCCAGTTCGACGAGCCGAACAGGGCCCACTGGTCATCAGCGACCGCAAGCTTCACGTGATCGAACGGCGGCGCCTCGAGCCAGATCCTGCACCCGGCCGCGAGCAGCCTCGGAAACGTCGCGGTCTCCGCCCATTTCATGTAAAATTGATTGCTTTTTGCGGGGAGCACGATGTCGACCTCGACACCCCTGAGCGCGGCAACCGATAGCAGGTTCGTGATTTCATCGTCGGGCAGAAAATAAGGCGTCGCGATCCGCAATCGGGTGCGCACCTGGGTCAGCACACCCAAAAGCGTGCGCCGGAGTGAACCGACTTCCTCGTCGGGTCCGCTCGCGAGGCAACGCAGATCGGTCCCGCCAGCCGCGTCGAGCGTGGGGAACCAGAGTTCACCTGACAGCGTCTCGCCGCTGGTGAAGGCCCAATCCGCTGCGAACACCGCCATCAGATCGGCAACCGCCGGGCCTTCGACACGAAACTGCATGTCGTTGGTCGGACGGCTCGTGTTCTCGGCGAGGACGTGAGCGCGTTTGATGTTCATGCCGCCGAGAAAACCGATGCAGCCGTCGACCACCAGAATCTTTCGGTGATTGCGCAAATTGAGATAGGTCATGCGCCAGGGCAGAATCGACGTGAGGAAGCGCTCGGTACGCACGCCGCGGCGCCTGAGCCGCCACGCGATGGGCGGCACCGAATAGAGCGCGCCCACCCCGTCGATCAGAACCCGAACCTCGACCCCGCGTGCTTGGGCGTCAGCCAGCGCGTCGACGAAGCGCCGGCCGATCGAATCGTCGTTGAAGATGTAGGTCGCGAGCGCGATCGACGCTTTGGCCTCGCCGATTGCGCGCAACATGTCGGGGAATGCAAGGTCGCCGGAGCGCAGCGGATGGACTCGGTTGCCGCCGGCCCAGGGCGCCTGGTGGAACCGCTCAACCAAGCTGGCCTCATAGGCTCGGAAGGGCGCACCGGTAAGGCCGCCTGCGAGAGTGCCCCCGAACGCTCGCCCGGCAAATTTCACGGCGCCCCTCACGCCGCGCAGCTTGATCGCGCGGCGGGCAATTCGATTGACGCCAAACAACCAATAAAGCGTCGCGCCGACAAAGGGTGAAAGCCAAACCAGCATGAGCCAGGTGACGGCCGCACGATCGTCGCGCTTGTTGAGCGCGATATGCACCGAAACGCCAAGCGCGATCACGATGTCGATCGCGACGAGCCCATAGCCGATGGCCGACCCAGGTTCGGTCATGAGGTACCCGCCGGGCGTCGGAAGCGCATCTTGGTTCTGTGGGGGCGCATTGTATTCCCGATCATACAACCCATTTGTGGCGGTGAGGCGTTGAACCGGAGCTGACCGATTAGAATGACCACGCCGCCCTTAAGCGCCATCGTCGCCGCGACCTACAACATCCACTATGCGATCGGCACCGACCGGCGCTTCGCGCCCGCGCGCATCGCCGAGGTGATCCTATCGCTCGGTGTTGATGTGGTGGCGCTACAGGAGGTCGGCTGGCATTATCGGGGCCAGGCCGGCGTCGATCAATTTGAGCTCTTGGGCCAACTGACCGGCTTTGAGGTGCACCAAGGCCTGGCGCGCAATCACCCCGACGCCCATTTCGGCAATGCGATTCTAAGCCGTCTGCCGGCCCGCGCGGCAACGACCATCGACCTCTCAGTACCGCTCCACCCGCCGCGTTGCGCCATGTTCGTCGAGTTTGGCAGCGGCGCGGAGGCCTTTCGGGTGGTCAATCTGCACCTTGGGCTGAATCCGTGGGAACGCCGCGCGCAAGTCAAACGCCTACTAAGCGCGCTCGACGGGGCCGAACCCTTGCCGTCCCTATTGTTGGGTGACTTCAACGAGTGGCGCCGCGCGCCCGCCTATTTCGATCCGATCACCCAGCGCTTTCCTCATTGCAGCATGCCGGAAAGCTTTCATGCGAGCTATGCGCGGAAGTTGGTGACGGCGTGACGGGGTAAGGCGGCGTATCGTGGGGGTGTTCGACGCCTCCACTTCTCCAGCAAAGGAGTGATACGCCGTGACCGACAATAGCATCCTCAAGTTCACCCAGCCAGGGACGTTCACCG
>CAMDRB010000109.1 GCA_945906455.1 Caenispirillum bisanense | reverse complement strand
CCGCGTCGTCTTCGCGTACCGCTCGAAACCCGCCACCGCCAAAGTCAGCTGCTTCATAGGAGCAATTCCTTTGCTTCACACCCGCATCAGACTAAGAATCACAAGGACCCTGGCGTGTCGATGACTTATTCAGAGTGTCCCTAGAGCATTATCCGGCGAAGTGGGAACCGGTTCGCCGCAGTAAATGCGACCACATCAAGAATCTAGACCGCAATCGCGATTCAATATGCTCGGATAGCGGTCTAGAAAAAGGGCGGCCTGAAACCGCCCTCTGACTAGCCTACCCGAAGGTTTGCCTGGCCGGATTGCCGCGGTCGGCGGCTCAGGTTCTGCCGAGAAAGTCGTTCTTGCCGATCTCAACGCCGCAGTGCCTCAGGATGGCGTAGGCCATGGTGACGTGGAAATAGAAGTTCGGGAGCACGAAGCCGGTTAGATACTGGCTGCCGGCGAATTTCAGTTCGCCATTGGGCGATTTAAGCGTGATCTCCTTGGCTTCGGTTCCGTCGATTTGCGCGGGCGTGACGCCTTTCACGAAGGCGATGGTCTTGGCGATGCGGGCCTTCAAATCGTCAAATGTTGCTTCGGTGTCGGGAAAACTTGGCACTTCAACCCCGGCGAGCCGCGCTGCGCCGCCTTTGACGACGTCGGACGCGATTTGAATCTGGCGCGAGAACGGCAACATATCCGGGGTCAGGCGGAAGTTTATCAGGACGGCGGGGTCGATCTTGCGCCCCGCGCAGTGGGCCGCGGCTTTGTCGAGAATCGCCGAAAGGTTCGCGAGATATTGCAGTATGGCCGGGACGCCGGCCTGATACATGGACATCGACATTATATGTGTCTCCTCGAGGGGTTGCTGCTGGGCGGAGGCGGACGGCATACAACAACCGCCAACCTTTGACGAGCCGGCAGACGTCAGGAAGGTGGCGTCCATAGCGGTGTGACCAGTCCGTGTTGCCAGAGCACTAGGAAATCCTGTTCCAAGGCGCCGGCGGCGCCCGGCGCAATACCGCGTCCCGCGCGCTTCGCCTCGGCGGCCTCAAGGAGCCGCGCCCACATGGCGGGTCCTTCCACAAGAACCTCGAGCATGGCCTCGGTCATATGATTCCCGGCGGTTGCGGTCACGCCCAATCCGGGATCTCGAAACACGCCGAGGCCGCTCTTGGCGTCGGTCCCGATTCGCTTGATCTCGGTCTGCCAGCGCACGTGATCCACACCCGGATTCGCACCTTGTGACGCGGCGCACTTGCCGAAGGCCGCATAGTAATAACCGCCGCCGGCCAGGCCTTGGGCGTCGGCAAGGGTTGCACGCCCACGCGACGAGGCAATATTTCCAAGCCTTTCGGCCATCATCCAATTGAGGAAGTGCACGCCGCGCGCGCCTAAGGTGGTATCCAGCGAAGAGGTAAAAATCGCCGTGAAATTTTGATTCAACATTTCGTGGAAGAGAATCGAGTCGCTGCGCGCGTAGAGCTGTTGAAGCGCGGCCAGCGTGACTTTGTGATCGCCGGGCTGGCGCGTAAGAATCCCGCCGATTTCCTGAAGCCGTGTGCGCGCCTGGCGCACTTGGACGTCAGGCGAAGCCGTGGGATCGACGGCGGCACTTAGCATCTGGTGGGCCCCGGCGGTGAGCATAGCGATCATTCCGGTATAGTAGCTGATGACGGCGACGCCCTTGGGCTTCAGGCAAGCCGCGATCAATGCGAGGATGCGCTCTTGAACGGCGGGCGGGGTCACATAAAGCACGCCAATATTATAGATCAGATCGAACTGGCCGAGCGCGGCGGCGTCAAGATCAAGGAAGTCGGCGTTGACAATCCGGCAGCGGTCGCCGTATTTCGCGCAGCGCGCCCGGGCGAGCTCGCAGGCCGAGCGCGACAAATCGGTTCCGACGAGACGTCCGTTGTTTCGCGCCGCGATGCGATCGAGCTGGCTGCCGGTGCCGCAGCCAAGATCGAGCACGTCAAAATCCGCCGCCTCAGGCGCGCCGCCATAAAGTGCCGCGAGGCCAAATACCCGCTCGGGGTCGACGGCCGGAATCGCCACGGGATCGTAGGGAACCAGGTCGTAGGCCCCGGCGATTTTCAAATTTAGGGCGCGTAGGTCCGGATTTGCAGGGTTCTCGGGGGGGTTCTCGGGGGGCATGGATTCCTCGGGCGGCACGCGTCGAGCGAGGCTATCGTCCAAAGTCCGGGCCGTCCATGACATGGATGCGCGCAGCCCGCCTCCGCCCACTCGGGCATCGGCGGGGCGCCAGCTTTTGTAAGTCCGCTCCGCTTACTAACAAAAGCGAGGCTTTTTCGCAGGAAGAATGGAGCGGGCGAAGAGATTCGAACTCTCGACCCCAACCTTGGCAAGGTTGTGCTCTACCACTGAGCTACGCCCGCTCACGGCGTCGCCGAAGGAAATCATAGCTACCCTTGGCGCGGGAAGGGCGGGACTATAGCGTTTGTGCGCCCCATTGCAAGGGCTGCGCACGGGCGCGAAGGACCCCGCCGGGGGGCGCTTCGGGCCTGCCTTTGCAAGGCCTTGGAGGCCCGGCCAAACTCCGGCCGCGACCGAAATCCCTTGCTTTGGGTGGACCAGAGTCACATGTAACGTAGTGGCGTAGATGAGAGCGTGGCGCCGCCGAGACCTCCCCCGCCGTCAGCCTCGCGCCCCAAGACCAAAATAGGACAGGACAGGTTTGCATGTTGATTGGACAACCCGGTGGCCAAGCCGCTTCGGCCGCCGACCTTATCAAGGACACCGACACCGCCAGTTTCGCGGTCGATGTCATCGAAGCCTCGCAGACCACGCCGGTGGTGGTGGATTTTTGGGCGCCGTGGTGCGGCCCTTGCAAACAGCTGACGCCGATCATTGAACGTCTGGTCAAGCAGTATGCCGGCAAGGTCAAGCTGGTGAAGATCAATGTCGACGAAAATCAAGAACTGGCCGCGCAATTTCGCGTTCAATCGATTCCCGCGGTCTATGGCTTCAAAGGCGGCCGTCCGGCCGACGGCTTTATGGGCGCGCTGCCCGAAAGCCAGATCAAACAATTCATCGAACGCCTGGTCGGCGGCGGCTCGCCGATCGACGACGCTCTCGCCGAAGCCGATGCCTTGATGAAAGACGGCGTGAATGACGAAGCACTCGCGATCTATCAGGAAGTGCTGGCCCAAGATCCCGCGCACGTGAAGGCGCTGACCGGTGCGTTGCGCTGTTATCTCGCCCTGGGCCAGGACGACGTCGCGCGCGAACTCATTGCCAAACTGCCGGCGCAAATCAAAAACACCTCAGACATCCAGGGCGTCGAGGCCGCGCTTGAATTGAAGGCCGCGACCGCCAATACCGGTAACGCCGAGGTTCAACAATTGGAGGCCAAGGTCGCCGCCGATCCGAAAGACATGCAGGCACGGCTCGACCTGGCCATGGCGCGCTTCGGCGCCGGCGATCGTGCCGGTGCGGTCGACGAACTGCTGGCGATGGTCAAAGCCGACCGCGCCTGGAACGAACAGGCCGCCCGCAAGCAATTAGTAAAGTTTTTTGAAGCCTTCGGTCCGACCGATCCGCTGACCGCCTCCGGCCGGCGCCGCTTGTCGGCGATTCTGTTTTCATAAAATAAGCCGCCCATGCGCAGCCCGGTTCAAACCCGCTTCGAAGACCTGCCCGAGGACCTGGCGATCTTCCCCTTGAGCGGCGCCTTGCTGCTGCCTTGGGGCCGTCTTCCGCTGAACATCTTCGAGCCGCGTTACCTCAGCATGATCCTCGATGCCCTGAAGTGCGAGCGCATTATTGGCATGATCCAGCCGGACTACGACAAGACGCCGAAAGCCAAGACGCTCGCGAACAATATCGCCCAGGAGAGTGAGCCGGCGATCTTCGGTATCGGCTGTACCGGGCGCATCGCCTCCTTCGAGGAAACCGAGGACGGGCGCTTGCTGATTCTGCTGAAGGGCCTCGCGCGCTTTCGCGTGGTCAGGGAGATTGAAGGGCACGGCGGCTATCGGCGTGTGCGCGCGGCCTACGATGATTTCGCGCACGATCTGGATCCGTTGCCGAAATTCACGCTGGATCGTCAACAACTTCTTGCGTACTTGAAGCCCTATATCGATAGCCAATCCATGCCCGTCAGCATCGAGGTCCTGAAGGGACTCTCGGATACAACGCTGGTGACGTCCCTGTGCATGATCTGCCCCTTCGGCCCGCGCGAAAAACAAGCTCTGCTCGAAGCCGGGAATATGAATGAACGGGCCAACGCGCTCATAAAGCTTTTGCAAATGGGCGTCTTCGATGTCGGCGGCGCAAACGACGGGCCGAAGCAATAACCAAGCAATAACCAAGCCAGCCTCTAATCCGAGGAACGAACCCATGTCCACCGCCGGCGGCGACATCGATCCCAAGCTTCTGGAAATCCTGGTTTGCCCCTTGACCAAGGGACCGCTGGAATACGACCGGGCCGCGGGCGAGCTGATCAGCCGCAAGGCTGGCCTTGCTTATCCGGTGCGCGACGGCATTCCGATCATGTTGCCCGATGAAGCCCGCCGGCTGGAAGAATGAGCGCCAGCGACGGCGGCACGGCGGCATCGCCCTCGCCTCCCTGGCCGACGGCGATCGATTACGATCCCGCCAAGAAAATGCTGCGGGTGAGCTTCGACAGCGGCGAGCACTTCGACCTGCCGGCGGAATACTTGCGTGTCGAAAGCCCATCGGCCGAAGTGCAAGGGCACAACGCCAGCGAAAAGAAGATCGTTCCCGGCCGCAATCGCGTCGGCATCATCAATATCGAGCCCGTGGGCAACTACGCCGTGCGGCTGACGTTCGACGATCTGCATGACACCGGCATTTATTCCTGGCGCTATTTGCACGAGCTGGGCCGGGATCGAGCCGTGCGCTGGCAGTCATATCTGGACGCGCTGGCGGCACGCGGACTCACGCGCGAGCCTTAAAGCACGACCGAATTATTTGGATGCCGGCCTGGAACCTGTCATCGGACGCGGCGGGGGCGCGACCCGGGGAGCGCTGATGCCCATGGCCTCGCGCATGAAAAGCCGCTTGAGCGGCGGGATCCGGTTGACGGCACCAAGGCCGAGGTCGCGGATCAGGCGGATGGGCGCGATATCGTTGGAGAACAGGCGGTTCAAAACATCCGTCACCCCGGCCATCAGCAGATTGTCGGCGCGCCGCAGGCGCTGGTAGCGCGCGACGCCCACCGGGTGGGCGAGATCCAAGCCAAGCTGCTTGGTATCGACAATGATTTGGGTAAGCGCGGCGACATCGCGAAAGCCCAAGTTCAGTCCTTGGCCGGCGATCGGGTGGATGCCGTGGGCGGCGTCGCCCGCCAGCACCAGGCGGCCTTGGCCGTAACGCGCGGCGAACTGCAGACCGAGGGGATGGCTGAAGCGCGGGCCGAGCAGCGACAAGTCGCCGAGAAATCCGCCGACGCGCTCGGCGATCTCGGCGAGGAACGCGTCATCGGCGAGGGCGAGATAACCGGCGGCGGTGTCCTCGCGCTCGGTCCACACCAATGATGAGCGATGAACGCCATTGTCGTCGGGCAGCGGCAGAATCGCGAAGGGCCCGGCCGGCAGGAAGCGCTCGTGGGCGATGCCGTCGTGCGGGCGCGCGTGGCCGATGGTGGCGACGATCGCCACTTGTGAATACGTCCATCCAGTCACGCCGATGCCCGCCAGCGTGCGCAGCTTGGCGTTGCGCCCCTCGGCGCTGATGGCCAGGGCAGCGGTAACCGTGCGCCCGTCGTCGAGGCAAAGCGTGATGTCGTCGACACCTTGAATCATGTCGGCGACGGTGGCGGGCGTGACCAGAGTTATCGTCTCGGCCAGCGCCCGCATCCGGATGGCGACGGCGGCGCGCAAGTGCCGGTTCTCGGCCATGAAGCCCAAGGGATCGTCGCCGATGTCGGCGTGGTCGTAATGGAGAAAGAACGGCGCATCGCCGTCCGAGACCCGGATCTCGCGGATCGGCTCTATGTGTCCGGCCACATGTTGCCAAATCCCGACCGCCTCCAGGAATCGCTGGGCGCTCAAGGCAACGGCGTAGGCGCGCCCGTCGAAACTTGGTGCGGCCATGGCGGAGGGATCGAGCCGGTCGATGAGGGCGACCTTGATGCCGTGCCCGGCCAGGGCGCAGGCCAAGCTCGCGCCCACCAGGCCGGCGCCGACAACGGCGACCTCGGCGCGGATCGTCCCGGGGGACTCGGGCATTAGCGGCTGGACGGTACTTGTCATGGGACAATGATAAGACACCGGGCGCGGGGTTTTGCAGCTATAATTGTGCCGGCCCCGCCGAGGCGCGGCCATATCTTGCGCCAATAGGGCGAACCGCCTATGTTCCGCCGCCGATTCTGGCCGGGGGGTTGCGTTCTTGGGTCCGCCCGCGTTCAAGTATCTCCTACGGCGCCGACGTAGCTCAGGGGTAGAGCAACTGATTCGTAATCAGTAGGTCCGCGGTTCAATTCCGCGCGTCGGCACCATCATCCTTCAATCGACTTTGATTACGGCATACCCTCAATTCACCGCGCACCGTGAATACAATGTGAATACAACTCGTCGGAAACCCGTAATGACAGGAGATAGCGCTCTCCAGCGAAAGATCGAGGAGGCTTTGGCGCGTCGCGATGGGACCGCCGCCCTCGGCCTGATCGGCCAGGCGGAATCGAAAAATCCCGGGGTTATCGATCTGAAACTCCAGAAGGCGCTGGCCCTTCGTCTCAACCGTCAGCTGCCGGCGGCCATCGCGGCACTTGACGAGGCGCTGGCGCTGGAGCCTTACCATTTTGTCGCCCTGCTTTCGAAAGGCGCCCTCGTGGAACAAACCGAGGGCGCGCGTGCGGCGTCGGTCATCTATCACAACGCGCTTACGACCTGCCCAGCGGAATCGCCTGCCAGCCTCGGGCCCGCCATAGCCCGGGCGCGGGAAGTCGTGACCGAAACCGCCGATGCCCTGGAGGTCTATCTGCAATCGAAGACCGCCGGTGTCCGTGGTCGGCTGGATCCCGCCACCGCATCGCGCTTCGACGAGGGGCTCAAGATCTATTCGGGTAAAGCAAAGGCCTATCACTCACAGGGGATCTTGCTCACCTATCCTCGGCTGCCGGCGATTTCCTTCTTCGAACGTTCGTTGTTTCCATGGTTCCCGGAACTTGAGGTGGCCACCGATGTGATCCGGGCCGAACTGGAGAGTGTGCTCACGACCTTGGAGCACCAATTCGTGCCCTACATCGACTTTGCGCCCGGATCGCCGGTCAACCAGTGGAAGGAGTTGAATCACTCGCGCCGCTGGAGTTCGTTTTTCTTGTGGAAAGACGGGCAGAAGCAAGTAGAGGCGTGCGGACGCTGCCCATTGACCTCGGCCCTCGTCGACCGCCTGCCTTTGGCGAGACACCCAAGTTTTGCACCGACCGTCATGTTTTCAGCCTTGGAGGCCCGGACTCGGATACCGCCGCATACCGGTTCGACCAATGCGCGTTTGGTCGTTCACCTGCCGCTGATTCTTCCGGGACCGGCCGGGTTCCGCGTCGGCAACGAAACCCGCATCTGGAAGATGGGCGAGGCGTGGGCCTTCGACGATTCCATCGAACACGAAGCCTGGAACGACGCCGATGCGACGCGGGTCGTCATGATTATGGACATTTGGAATCCGTTGCTCACACCATCCGAGTGCGAGGCCGTGAGCGCTCTGATGAACGCGCGCAATGAATTTTTCGCGCTCTAAGGTTGCCAAGGCTGCGCTCGTCGGTTCGGGCTTTGCCGGCCGGCCTTTCCAATGACGGCGAAGGCCGACACGCCCTCGGCCTGACTGAACCGCAGCGCGTACTCGCCAGGCGTGACACCCAACCAACGCCCAAACGCGCGCCGCATGGTCTGGAGGGAGTCGAATCCAGCCCGGCTGCAAAGCACGGACAATGGCAGCCTGGTTTCCTCGACCAACCGTCTTTCCAGCGGCGCTCATCGACAGAACTTCACCGCCCGCCATCGCGCCATAAGGCGTTGCGTACACTGCCGCCGCCGCCAGGGCGGCCAAGAGGCCGATTTGCAAAAGCTGGCTTGGCTCTAGGAACACACGTGGCCTCCTCTTGGATATTTGGCAGGGCCGGCACCGCTTCTTCAGAGACCAAGATCACCAAATCAGGATCTGTCCGCAATGACAGGTCGATATCAAATACTGCCAATGCCCGCACCGCCGGCAAGGTCCCCCGAATTTCGTAATAATTAGGGTCAGAGTAAAATTATTAATTTTACTCTGACCCTAATTATCACCGCGCAATTATAAGTCGTAACACAGCTGACCTCCGTCGGTTCGTTGCCCCAGGGGAGCGCCCAGTAACCTTATCAAAACGGTACCCAACCGGCCCCGGGCTTGTCACGCTAAGTGACACTTCTGCAACAGCTTTTAGCCTAAATCTCGCCAAGCGCGAAAGCCCGCGTCAGCACACTCAATCGCGTTGACGGGGTCGCGGGCGAGTAATTACAATTGTGTCAAGGGGGGCAATTGCCTGCGGCGTCGCAATCCGCCTCAGGTTGGCCGAAGTTTTCGGTCGCGCCCCCGAAGGAGCAGTCATCCAACTCTTGGCCTAGGGGCCATCAAACGAGGGGAAAACTCATGATTAGTCATAAGAGTCGTTCGTTCCGGACGGCGTTGCTGACCAGTGCCGCGGCAATTTCCGCGGCCGCCAGCCTCCCCGCGAACGCGGCCCAGACCGCCGCCGCGCCGACCTCGATCGAGGAAATTATCGTCACCGGTTCGCGCATTCCGCAGCAGAACCTCGAAAGCATCAGCCCGAACACCGTGATCAGCGCCGCTGACTTCAAGTCCCAGGGCGTTACGCGCGTCGAAGACATGATCAACAGCTTGCCCCAGGCCTTCGCGGCCCAGGGCGGACAGCTTTCCAACGGCTCAACCGGCACCGCCACGGTCAACCTGCGCGGCCTGGGCGCGACGCGCACCATGGTCCTGATCGACGGCCGGCGGTTGATGCCAGGCACGTCGAACACGTCCGGCGCCTCGCTCTCCGCCGACTTGAACTTTATCCCGGCGGCCTTGGTCCAGCGCGTCGACATTCTGACCGGCGGCGCCTCGGCGGTTTACGGCGCCGACGCCGTGGCCGGTGTGGTCAACTTTGTCATGCTCCGGGATTTCGAGGGTGTTCGGCTTGACGGCCAGTACGGCAGTTATCAACACAGCAACGGCAACCCAGTTGCTGCAGTCATCGCAGCCAAGGCCGCCGGCTCGCCCACGCCAGAGCTGTTCGCGCTGCCGAAAAAGAATGTCTGGGACGGCGGCAACGGCGAAGCCACGTTGATCTTCGGCACCAATTCCGCCGACGGCAAGGGCAACGTCACGGCCTACATCGGCTACCGCAATTTCAAGCCTGTCCTGGCCGGTAACCGCGACTATAGCGCCTGTACACTCAACTCGGGCACCAGCTTCGCGGCTTCCAGCTGCGGCGGCTCGGGCACGGCCTATCCGGCACGCGTCGGCAGCTTCATAGTCGATGTTACGACCCCATCGACCCAGGCCTTCCGGCCGCGCGTCGCCGCCCGCGACGTCTATAACTTCGGCCCGAGCAATTACTTCCAGCGCCCGGACAACCGCTACACCATGGGTGCCTTCAGCCACTACGAAATCGCGCCCTGGGCCGAGGTTTACGCCGACGCGATGTTCATGGACGATATTTCCACCTACCAGATCGCGCCCGGCGGCATTTTTGCCGGCACCTGGAGCATCAACTGCGCCAACCCATTGCTCTCGGCGCAGCAAC
>CAMDRB010000108.1 GCA_945906455.1 Caenispirillum bisanense | reverse complement strand
GCGCCGGGGATCAATCTTTCCATGGAAGCTTTGCATATGGCTACGGCGCAGCTGCCCCGCCTGCCCGTCGTAAATCCCGGCAACGCACCGGTTATCGGCACGACCACGGTCGCCGCCATGACCTCGGGCGTGTTCTGGGGTTATATCGGCCTCATCGAGGGTCTGGTAACCCGCATCAAGGCCGAACGCAAAGAAGCCATGACCGTGGTCGCGACCGGTGGCCTTGCGCCGCTGTTCGCCCAAGCGACCTCGGTCATCGAACATACCGACGCCGACCTCACCCTGCGCGGGCTTCAGCAGGTCCACAAACGGAACAGCGATTGATTTGATGAACCGCAGCTCTCACCACGACACCACCACCGATTTCCCCAAAGGCCTGGATCACGGTTTGTGGTTCGTGCCGCTCGGCGGTGCCGGCGAAATCGGCATGAACCTCAATCTCTTCGCCTGCGACGGCGCGTGGTTGATGGTCGATCTCGGCGTCACCTTCGGCGACGAAACCATTCCCGGTCTCGACGTGGTCATGGCCGATCCGAGTTTTATCGTCGAGCGGCGTGAAGAGCTCAAAGGGCTGATCGTCACCCATGCCCACGAGGATCACGTCGGGGCCGTGGCCTACCTCTGGCCGCAGCTCATGTGCCCGGTCTACACCACGCCGTTCTGCGCCGCCTTTTTGGAGTACAAACTCAAGGAAGCCGGATTGGACGGCCAAGTGCCGGTTATCGTCGTGCCGCTCGGCGGGCGCGCCGACATCGGGCCGTTTAGCGTTGATTTCATTACCCTGACCCATTCGATTCCCGAGCCCAACGCGCTGGCTATCCGCACCCGCCACGGCACCATCTTTCACACCGGCGATTGGAAGTTCGATCCCGACCCACTGGTGGGCGAGCCGACGGATTTCGCCGCCCTCAATGCCGTCGGCGACGCCGGCGTGCTTGCCCTGATTGGTGATTCCACCAACGTCTTCTCCGAAGGCGAGGCGGGTTCCGAGCGTGATGTGCGCGACAGCCTGATCGAGCTGTTTGGCCGCTATACCGGGCGGATCGCTGTGGGATGTTTCGCCTCCAACGTCGCCCGCCTGGAATCGATCTGCCGGGCCGCCGCTGCTAATGGGCGTGAGGTGGCCTTGGTCGGACAATCATTGTGGCGGATCGCCGAGACCGCGCGCCGCACGGGCTACTTGGCGGCCGATCTGACGTTTTACAAGCCTGAAGAGGCCGCATTCTTTCCGCGCGACAAAGTTCTCTATATCTGTACGGGAAGCCAGGGCGAGGGCCGGGCGGCGCTCATGCGGATTGCCTCCGGTCAGCATCAGGATGTAACGCTGGAGGAAGGCGATGTCGTCGTGTTCTCCTCGCGCATCATCCCGGGCAATGAGAAGGCCATTGCCAAGGTCCAGAACCACTTGGCGAAACTTGGCGTCGAGGTCGTGACCACCCGCGATCATTTCATCCATGTCTCCGGGCATCCGGCGCGGGAGGAACTGCGCCGCATGTATCAGATGATTCGCCCGAGCATCGCCATCCCCGTTCACGGCGAGGCCATGCATATGCGCGCCCATGCGGCGCTGGCAAAGGAATGCCAGGTTCCTCACACGGTTTTGGTCGAGAACGGCTCGGCGGTGAAATTCGAGAAGGGCACGGCCAAGGTCATGGGCACAGTCTGGAGCGGCCGCCTGGCCTGGGAGGACGGCGCCGTGGTGCCTTTTGCCAGTGCCATGCTGCGTGATCGCAAGCGCATGTTTTACGAGGGCGCCGCCGTTGCCACCGTGGCCCTCGACGAGGACGGCGAGCTCATGGGCGAACCCCAGGTCGCGGTGCTCGGTATGGCCGATCCGCTCGAAGGCAAGGAACGGGGCTGGAGTTTCGTCCTGGATACGGCCGTGAACCGCCTGCCCAAGAAGGCGCGGCGCGACGACGTGGTGGTCGAGGAATCCGTGCGTTCAGCAATTCGTAAGGCCTTCGCGCCCAAGCGCAAGCCGGTGGTGAAGGTGCATATTATAAGGGTTTAAAACCCGGGGCGTTCGCCTATATCATCTGCGAACATTGTTATCGCGAAGACTTCCATGAGGACTCCATGATCGGCCGTCTCAATCACGTTGCCATCGCCGTTCCCGACGTGGCCGCCGCCGCCGCCAATTACCGCGACACGCTCGGCGCCAAGGTCTCGGTACCGATCGCCATGCCCGAACACGGCGTGACCGTGATCTTTGTGGAGCTGCCCAACACCAAGATCGAACTGCTCCAGCCCTTGGGTGAAAACTCTCCCATCAAGAAATTTCTTGAGACCAACCCGGCGGGCGGGATTCATCACCTCAGTTTCGAGGTCGACGACATCTTGGCTGCGCGCGACAAGCTCAAGGCCAGCGGCAAACGCGTGCTCGGCGACGGTGAACCCAGGACCGGCGCCCACGGCACGCCGACGCTGTTTCTCCATCCCAAGGATTTCAACGGCACTTTGGTCGAAATCGAGGAAGTGGCGTAGCCAGAGGAGGCGGACATGGCGCGGTGGTTGAACGTTTTCGTCGCGGCGTGCGCGGCGGGTTTGGGAATGGCGGCTCACGCCGAAACCCTCGCCTTGTCCTCGGCCGACTGCAAGAAGCCGGTACAGCACGTCCCGGCCGACGATGCGACCTACAAGCCGGGCGTCGATGTCCGCGGTAAGCCCGTGGTACCGGCCGATCTCGGCGGCGGTTCCAATCTAAAAATCCCCGAAGAGATCCATATCCAAATCGGCATCGATCTGGCCGACCGTCTAGCCCGGCGCGAGGCTCGCCGGACTCCGTCACCCGCGGGCGTACCCGGCCCGACATCGCCCGCGCGTAAGGTCCTGCCGTTTGAAGGCAAGGCCGCTATCGGTACCCTGACGATTAAGGGCAACGACGCTTTCTGGGATGGCGAGCGGATCGCGCCGCAGGATGAACTGGCGCTGGCCGAGGCGTGCCGGAAGGGCCTCGCCGAATCGGTAAAACCCTGAAGATCCCGCCTGATTCGGCGCGGTTTATTGCCTATTAAGCGGCCTTCGCTTATGGTCCGGCGGCATTGCGCCCATCACGGCCTGTCAAAGGATTCCCATGCGGCTTTCGCGCTTTTTTCTGCCCACCCTCAAGGAAACTCCGACCGAGGCCCAGATCGTCTCCCACCGCCTGATGCTGCGTGCGGGCATGGTCCGCCAGCACGCCGCCGGCATCTACAACTGGCTGCCGCTGGGCACCCGCGTTTTGCAAAAGATTATCCAAATTGTCCGCGAGGAGCAGAACGCCGCCGGCGCTCAGGAAATCATCATGCCCACCATCCAGTCGGGTGAGCTGTGGAAGGAAAGCGGTCGCTATGACGACTACGGCCCGGAGATGTTGCGCATCAAGGACCGCCATGATCGCGACATGCTGTATGGGCCGACCCACGAAGAAGTGGTCACCGATATCTTTCGCAACAGCATCAAGAGCTACCGCGACCTCCCCAAGAACCTTTACCAGATTCACTGGAAGTTCCGCGACGAGGTCCGCCCGCGCTTTGGGGTGATGCGCGGCCGTGAGTTTCTGATGAAGGATGCCTATACCTTCGACATGGATTTCGCCCGCTCCAAGCATGCCTACAACCAGATGTTTGTTGCCTACTTGCGGACCTTCGCCCGTCTCGGCCTCAAGGCCATCCCCATGAAGGCGGACTCGGGTCCCATCGGCGGCGACCTCAGCCACGAATTCATCGTTCTGGCCGATACCGGGGAAAGCGCGGTGTTCTGCCACAAGGCGCTGCTCGAAAAACCGGCGCCCGAGAACGTCGATTACGACGCCGACCTCCAGCCGATCATCGACGACTGGACTAGCCTCTACGCCGCCACCGACGACAAACACGATGCCGTGGCCGCGGCGGCGCTCGGTGCCGACTTGGTGAGCGCGCGAGGGATCGAGGTCGGGCACATCTTCCATTTCGGCACGAAGTACTCGGAGCCCATGAAAGCCAGTGTCATCGGCTCGGACGGCAACGCCGTCTCCGTCTATATGGGCTCCTATGGCATTGGCGTCTCGCGTCTGGTCGGGGCGATTATCGAGGCCAGCCACGACGAGCACGGCATCGTCTGGCCCGACGCGGTCGCCCCCTTCGATGTCGGCCTAATCAACTTGAAGGTCGGCGATGGCGCCTGCGACGCCGCCTGCAAGCAGATCGACGATGCCCTGCGCCTTAAGGGCCGCGACGTGCTTTATGACGACCGCGATGATCGCGCCGGCGTGAAATTCGCCGACATGGACCTGATCGGTCTGCCGTGGCAGATCGTCGTCGGACCCAAGGGCGTCGCCAAGGGTACCGTCGAGCTGAAACGGCGCGCCACCGGTGCCAAAGAAGAACTCAGCTTCGAGGCCGCGGTCGCCAAGTTAACCGCGATCTAGTAGGGACGTGCGGGTCATGATCTTCGGCGCCTTTGAGCGGATGGTGGCGGCGCGCTTCCTGAAATCCCGGCGCCGGGAAGGCATGGTCTCGGTGATTGCCGGATTTTCGCTGCTGGGGATCGCGCTGGGCGTTGCCACGCTGATCATCGTCATGGCGGTGATGAACGGATTTCGCGCCGACATCACCGACCGCATATTAGGCGTCAACGGCCACATCAACGTCTACGCCGTCAAGGAATCCCTGCTCGACTATGACGCCAAGGTGAAGCAGCTTGAAGCAATCGCCGGCGTCATTAGCGCCACGCCCACGGTCGAGGGGCAAGTTCTGGTCACCAGCGAGCGCAATTCCGCCGGGGCGCTGGTGCGGGGTTTGCGTCATGAGGACATCGATAAAATGTCCTGGGTGTCCGACCACATCATGGACGGCTCCTTAGCGCCTTATATTGAGGGTGAGGGGATCCTGATCGGCTCGCGCATGGCTGAGCGCTTCGGCGTCAAAGCCGGCGATCTGCTGACGCTACTCTCACCCAAGGGCAATGTTACGGCCTTTGGCTCGGCACCCCGGGCCCATGCCTTTCCGGTGGCCGGCGTCTTCAATATGGGCATGAGCGAGTACGACTCGTCGATCATCTTCATGCCGCTCGCGCTGGCGCAAATCTATTTCAAGTATCCTGAGTCGGTGACCAATTTGGAAATTAGGGTCAACAACCCCGACAGTGCCCGCGCCATCGCGCTTCAGGCCGGGCAGGTTCTCGGCCCCGGCGTGCAGGTGCTCTCCTGGGAACAAACCAACGTGCCGTTCTTCAATGCTTTGCAAGTTGAACGCAACGTCATGTTCCTGATCCTCACGCTGATCATTCTGGTGGCGGCGCTGAATATCATTTCGGGCTTGATCATGATGGTCAAGGACAAGGGTCGCGACATCGCCATCCTGCGCACTATGGGTGCCACGCGCGGCATGATCATGCGCATCTTTTTCATGGCCGGCGCGGGTGTCGGAGTCGTCGGAACGGCACTCGGTTTCGGGCTCGGCGTGGCCTTTTGCGACAACATTGAAACTGTTCGCCGCTTTCTTGAGCGCTTGCTGGGAACCGAACTGTTTTCGGCCGAGATTTATTATCTCACCCAAATGCCCGCCAAGATGGACTGGCACGAAACCTTGGCCGTGGTCGTCATGGCGCTCGCGCTTTCCTTCGCCGCGACCCTTTACCCCTCCTGGCGCGCGGCACGCACGGACCCCGTGGAAGCCTTGCGTTATGAATGACGCACCCGCTTTGCAACTTGAGGCCGTGCACCGTACCTACCGCCAGGGCGGCGGCGGATTGCATGTCCTGCGCGGTGCGGACCTGAGCTTAGCGCGGGGCGAGATCGTCGCCCTGGTCGGGCCTTCGGGCTCGGGAAAATCGACGCTGCTGCACATCGCCGGCCTATTGGAGCGTCCCGATGCCGGCGAAGTCCGCTTCAGCGGCCAGAATTGCGGCGGCTTCGACGACAATACGCGCACTGAGTTGCGCCGCAGCCGCTTGGGTTTTGTCTACCAGTTCCATCACCTGCTGCCCGAGTTCTCGGCGGTCGAGAACGTCATCGTACCGCAGATGATCGCCGGCGTGGCGCGCGCGGCGGCGAAAGCGCGGGCCATGTCGCTGCTCGAGGCCATGGGTCTGGGCGAGCGGGCCGGTCATCGGCCGGGCCAGCTTTCGGGCGGTGAACAGCAGCGCGTTGCCATTGCCCGGGCGCTTGCCAATAACCCGTCGGTACTTTTGGCCGATGAGCCCACGGGAAACCTCGATCCCGATACCGCCGACGGCGTCTTCGCGCAGTTGGTCAGCCTGGCCAAACAGCACGGCCTGGCGGCGATCATCGCCACCCACAATCCGGCCTTGGCCGGGCGTATGGACCGCGCCGTCCGCCTCGATCACGGACTCTTGACCGGGGTCTAGGTCCGGCGGTTTGACAGCGGCGCGGGCATCGATTAGATTAGAAGTATTCTAATTTACGGAGGGTGCGGCATGGCGCTGGAAATCGATATCGGCATCGACAAGAAGGACCGCAAGGCCATCGCCGAAGGCCTTTCGTGCCTTTTGGCCGATACCTACGTGCTCTATCTGAAGACCCACAACTACCATTGGAACGTCACCGGGCCGATGTTCCAGACCCTGCACCTGATGTTTCAGGCGCAATATAACGAGCTTTTGCTGGCGGTCGATCTGGTGGCCGAACGCATCCGCACTTTGGGGCACCCAGCCCCCGGCACTTATAAGGCCTTCGCCAAGCTGGCGAGCATCAAGGAGGAGGAGGGCGTGCCCGCCGCCACTCAGATGATCCGCAATCTCGTTAAGGGCCACGAACAGGTCGCCAAGACCGCCCGCGCGATTTTGCCGGTGGTCGACAAGGCCAACGACCAACCGACCGCCGATCTGCTCACCCAGCGCCTCCAGGTCCATGAAAAGACCGCTTGGATGCTGCGCAGCCTCTTGGAGAAAAGAGGCTAAGAGCCATTCCCGCTGGCTGCAAAACCGCCTAGATTAGCCGTAAGTGCGTCGATCGGCTTTGCCGTCGGAGGGGAGGTTCGTCCATGCGCGTTTCGGGTCGGAATTTGGGCACCATTGCCGTCATGGCCGCGGCGATAATCGGCGCCTCGGTCGCGCAGGCTGCCGTGCTCGACATCAAGACTTTATCGACGCGCCCCGACCGCGTCAGCGGCGGCGATGTGCTGGTGCAAGTCACGCAAAGCGATGCCGCGGCCACCAAGGTCACGTTGAACGGCGCCGATGTCAGCAAGGCGTTCAAGCCGGGAACGGCGCCGAACACGCTCATCGGCGTGGTGGATGGCCTCAAGCTCGGCGCCAACACCATCGCCGCCAGCGGCAAAACCTTGGCGCTCACCAATTATCCGATCAGCGGCCCGATCATTTCGGGGCCCCACCAGACGCCCTTCGTCTGCACCACCGCGAACTTCAAGATTTTCATGGGCCGCGGCACCATGCAGCTCACCGACGAGACGCCGTTCGGCCCGTCCCTCGACAAGGACTGCATGGCGGCGACCAAGATCAGCTATCTCTATTTGCCCAAGGGCGGAAAAGTTCTCCAGCCGGTGAAAAGCGTGGCGGAGATTCCCACCGACGTGGCCATGACCACCACCACCACCGGCGCCACGGTGAAATTCATCGTGCGCTATGAAACCAGCACCATCAACCGCGGCATATTTCAAAGCGCCATCCTCCACGATCCCACTGAGCCGGCACCGAGCCCGAGCGCGCCGCCCAAGGGCTGGAACAAGCGCCTGATTGCCATCCAGGGCGCCGGCTGTCCCGGCGGCTGGTACCACCAAGGTGTGGCAGGCGGCAGCAGCATCCAGGAGACCATGGACGCCTCCCTGCTCAGCGTCGACCGCCTTGGAGAGGGCTATGGCCTCTACGGCAACACGCTGCAGAACGCCTCGCAGAGCTGCAATGCGGTGCTCGCCGGCGAAACCGCGATGATGGGCAAAGAACATTTCGTCGAGACCTACGGCCTGCCAACTTATACGGTAAGTCTCGGCTGCTCCGGAGGCTCCTACGGCAGCCACCAGCCGGCCGACGCCATTCCCGGTCTCTATGACGGCGTTTTGATCTCCTGCACCTTCCCCGATCCGCTGGCCATCGCCTTCTCGGGCTCCGATGGACATCTGCTGACGCATTATTTTACCAAGACCGCGGCCGGTAAATTGACCGAGGCGCAACAAGTCGCGATCTCGGGTTACAAGGGCATGAAGGCCTTCGTCGACGCCGCCAACCAAAGCCAACGCACCGACCCGGTGCCGGCCCGCGCCGACATCGAGGGCTATAATCCGGCGGTGTGGAACGCGGTGGTGCCCCAGGCGCTGCGTTACGACCCCGTGAACAACCCGCGCGGCGCCCGCCCCACGGTTTATGACGCCGCCCGCAACATCTACGGCGTCGACCCCAAGACCGGATTCGCCCAGCGCCCGTTTGATAACGTCGGTGTCCAGTACGGTCTGGGCGCGCTCAATGACGGCGTGATCACCCCGGCCCAGTTCCTCGATCTCAACGAGGCCGTCGGCGGTTACGATCAGGATGCCAATTATGTCACCAACCGCGCCGCCGGCGACCAAGGCGCCATCAGCCGCGCCTATAAGTCGGGCCTGCAAACCGGCGGCAACGGCGGCTTGGCGCAAATTCCGATTTTCGACCTGACCGGCAATTACAACGACGACAGCGGTTACCATTACCAGTGGTTTCACTTCGCGCTGCGCGAGCGCCTGGCCCAGGCCAATGGCAATACCGATAATCACGTCATGTGGCGCGGCAAGCCGGTGCCCTTCAAGAACGCCTGGGCGACGTTCATCGCTTGGATGGAGAACACGGCCAAGGACACCTCCAACCGCCCGCAGCGTGAAAAGACCATCGCCGCCAAGCCGGCCGAGGCGGTCGACGGCTGCTGGAAAAGCCCAACCGAATTCACCCGCGAAAAGCAGGTCTTCGGCCGCGACTCTGGCACCTCCTGCAATGCGATGCTGCCGTCCTACGCCTTCCCGCGTTACGTCGCCGGCGGGCCGCTCGCGGCCAATATCATCAAGTGCCAGCTCAAGCCGGTGGCGGCGGCCGACTATAAGGTGAAGTTCGCGCCGGCCGAGTTCGCGCGCCTGCAAAAGGCATTCCCCGGCGGCGTCTGCGATTGGTCGCAGCGGGGCGTCGGCCAGACCGGCTTGGTGACCCATGCCTCCTTTGGCCCGGCGCCGGAAAATCTGGTCTACGACATCACCCGCGAAGAGTGAGGACTCACCATGATTAGCCGTACAATTCCGTTCGCCATCGCGCTTCTGTTCGCGTTCGCCTCCGGGCCGGTTCAGGCCCAACAGCCGCCGGCCCGAATGTCGGCAGATGACGTCGCCAAGATCAAGGTCGCTGTGACCGGGGTCGTAACCGCCTACGGCCGCTATTACACCGAGCGCAACGCCAAGGCTGTCGTCGAGAACGTGTTCGCCTCGCCGTCTTATTCGGTGAGCGGCGGCGGCGTGACCTTGAACGACCCGGCCAAACAAGTCGCCCAGACTGAGGCCAATATGAAACGCATGGCCGAGACCGGCTGGGTGAAATCGGAACTTCCCAATCCAAAGGTGTGCGTGCTCAACGCCAGCGCCGCCGTGGCCAGCGGCACTTATTACCGCTACCGCGCCGACGGATCCGAGCATTCGCGCGGCAGCGAAACCTTTGTCCTGGGGAAAACCGCCAGCGGCTGGCGCGTGGTGACCATCATGTTCCACGAGGCGCCCGACAAGGCCATGACCTGCAACGAGTGAGCCCTTCCCGGAACTCACAAGTGCGCCTGTCCCACTGTCCCACCCCCTAGTGGATCAAATCTAAGAAAGAGAATCCATTGGG
>CAMDRB010000107.1 GCA_945906455.1 Caenispirillum bisanense | reverse complement strand
ATGCCATGCGAAAGGCCATGGGCCGCAGCGTCGATGAAGTTCACGATGCGCTCGCAACGACGCTCGGCACCATCACTCCAACCGAGTGCTCAAATTACTTCCGGGAGGCCGGCTATAGTTCTATCTAAACGCAACACGCTCTAGGGGGGTGGGGCAGTGGGGCAGCTGACACCGCGCCTTCGCCCGGCTCGCCCGTCGCCTCAGCCGCCGGGCCTGGCGGCATTCAGACAAGAGTCATCCATCGCCTTCCTTCCTTGGAAGCCGCTGCCGTTGAAGAACACCACGACTCAAGGCGTATATTTTTCACGGCTCAGGGCAAGAGCAATCTCACTGCCCCACTGCCCCTGTGCCTAGGGACTGGGGCAGTGGGGCAGTAAATTGCGGGGATAACTATCTTCCTAAGCCGGCCAGCTTCCTAGGACGCCTGGGCTTTGGCGAACAGCCGAAAGAAATTGGCGGTGGTCTGCGCCGCCAATTGCTCAGGCGTGACGCCCTTGAGCGTGGCGACCACCGCCGCCGTGTGGGTGACATAGGCCGGTTCGTTGGTCTTGCCGCGATGGGGCATGGGCGCCAAGTAGGGACTGTCGGTCTCCACCAGGATGCGCTCCATCGGGACAGTCTTGACCACCTCGCGCAGGGCATCGGCCTTCTTGAAAGTCACGATCCCGGAGAAGGAAATATATAGTCCTAATTCAACAGCTTTTGCAGCCAGTTCATGGCCAGAGCTAAAGCAATGGATGACGCCGGTGAAGGGCCCCTTCGCCATCTCCTCGCTGAGAATCGCGGCGGTCTCGGTGTCGGCATCGCGGGTATGAACAATCACGGGAAGACCAAGTTCCCGGGCGGCGGCCAGGTGAACGCGAAAGCTGCGTTCCTGGTCGGCGCGCGGGCTGTGCTCGTAATAAAAGTCGAGGCCGGTTTCGCCAAAGGCCACGACCTTCGGATGGCCGGCGAGAGCGGTGAGCTTCGCAACGTCGGTGGCGGGCTGGACCCCGGCTTCGTGGGGGTGAATACCGACGGAACATGAGACGTTCGCAAACCTCTCGGCCATGGCCAGGACGCCGTCGAAGGCGGTGATCTTGGTGCCGATGGTCAGCATATGTCCGACCCCGGCGTTGGCGGCGCGGGCCACCACCCCGGCGGCGTCGACTGCCAACTCGGGGTAATCCAGATGGCAGTGGCTGTCGACGAAGTAGGGCTGTCCCACGCTTACGTCCCCTTCCCTATTTTGGGATCGCCGTAGCGCGGGAAAACGCCGACCGGTGGCGGCAAGAGGGTGCCGCCCTTGAGCGCATGGGCCTCGCCGAGATGGGCGAAGGTGCGCTCCGTCTCGGGCACGGCCAACTGGTCGAGCATCTTCGCCGCCGACGACGGCACGAACGGCTGCATCAGAATCGCCAGATGGCGCACGGTTTCGGCCAAGACATAGAGAACCGTGTTCATGCGCGCCGGATCGGTCTTGCGCAAACTCCAGGGCGCTTGTGTGTCGACATAAAGATTGGCCGCGCGCACGACCACCCAAACGGATTCGATGGCGTCATGGAAAGCCTGGCGCTCCATGGCCTCGCGGCATTGCGCGAGCAGGCCGTGGCTGGCCCGCAGCAAGTCCTGGTCCGCGTCCGTGAACGCGCCCGGGGCCGGCAGTATGCCCTCTAGATTCTTGGCGACGAACGACAGGAATCGCTGCGCCAGGTTGCCGAAGGCATTGGCAAGGTCACCGTTGATGCGGCCGACCACCGCCAATTCAGAGAAGTCGCCGTCGTTGCCGAAGGGGACTTCCCGCATCAGAAAGTAGCGCACCTGATCCAGGCCGTATTTGGCCACGAGATCGTGAGGATCGACGACGTTGCCCAAGGATTTGGACATTTTCTCGCCGGAATTTGTCCACCAACCATGGGCGAAGATGCGCCGCGGCAACGGCAACCCCGCCGCCATGAGGAAGGCCGGCCAGTAGACACAGTGAAAGCGAATTATTTCCTTGCCAATAATGTGCAGCGTCACCGGATCGTTCTTCGGCCAGAAGTCCTTGAACTCGCCGCTCTCGTCGGGAAATCCCAGCGACGTGATGTAATTGATCAGGGCATCGATCCAAACGTACATGACGTGTTTGGGGTTTCCCGGCACGGGCACACCCCAGGAAAACGTCGTGCGCGAAATCGACAGATCCTTGAGACCGCCCTTTACGAAGCTATAGATTTCGTTGAAGCGACTTTTGGGGGCGATGAAGTCCGGATTGGCGTCGTAAAAATCGAGCAGCGGCTGTTGCCATTTCGACAACGGGAAGAAATAACTTTCTTCCTCCACCCACTCGACCGGTGCGCCGGTTGAGTCCGCTACTCTGACCGGCCCACCGCTGATCAATCCGCCCTGGCCAATAAACTGCGAAGATTGCTGCAGCCGAGTCTCACTCTCGTCGTAGAAAGCCTCGTCACGCACCGCATACCAGCCGGCGTATTTGTCGAGATAAATATGGCCGTTGGCCTCTAGCCGCTGCCAGAAGGCCTGGCACGACGTGACGTGGCGTTCCTCCGTCGTGCGAACAAAGTCGTCATTGGATGCGTTGAGTCCCTTTGCCAGCGCCCTGAATCTTCCGGAATTGCGGTCGCACAGAGCGATGGGAGTAATGCCCTCCTCGGCCGCCGCTTTCGCGACCTTCTGGCCGTGTTCGTCGGTGCCGGTGAGAAACTTGACGCGGTATCCATCCAAGCGCTTGAACCGCGCCAGGACATCGCAGGCAATGGTGGTGTAGGCATGCCCGATGTGCGGGTCACCATTGACGTAATAAATCGGCGTCGTGATGTAGAACGCCTTGGTCACTGGCGGCACTCCGGGCGGACTGAAAACAGGCCCTGATATAGACGCTTACGGCCTGGCGGAAAAGGGCGTCAGGCGGCCCTACCCGGCGCGGCAGCGCCTTCCACCGTCATGAGCATCAGCATCAGGCTGCGCTTGCGGTCGAGGTTTACGGCATCGGTGCGCCGGGCAAGGTGACCGATCTTGTCCCAGACCTCGGCCCAGGCGGCGGGGGTCGCCGATGCCAGCAACCGGCGCGCCAAGGCGCGCTCGCCCGGAACGATCTCATTGAATGCATCCAAATCGGCGCGTGCACCGTGAGCGGTCATGCGCGCGAGCCACCAGGATAAGAGTCCCGCGAGCGTACGGAACGCATCGCCCTTGATCGCCTTGTCGCAGAGGGCATGCAACCGCGAGACATTGAGGTGGGGTGCGTCGGCAAGCAGGGTCATGAGATCCGAGAACAGCGCCACACCCCCCTCCTCCGCCAATTCCAGAGCCCGGCCGATGGAGCCCTCGGCGAGTACGGCGAGCGCCGAGACATCAGCGGGTTTTAAGTCCGGCCGGTAGCGGCCCAGGAGCGCGATCACTTGGGCTTGCGTCAGCGGCCGCAGGTCAAGGCGTCGGCACCGCGAGCGGATGGTGGGCAACAGGCGGTCGGGGTTGTGTGCCACCAGTAACAAAAGGGCGCGGCGCGGCGGCTCTTCCAGCACCTTGAGCACGGCATTGGCGGCATTGGCATTCATCTCGTCGGCGGCATCGATGATCACCGCTCGCCAGCCGCCTTCCGCCGGCGTCAGCGACATAAAGGCGCCGATCTCGCGGACATCATCGACGCCGATGACGGTCTTGCGCTTGGTCTGCTTATTGTCGGACCAACCGCGTTCGACGATCCGGAAATCAGCGTGACCCAGGGCAGCGACGCGGCGGAACACCGGATCCTCCGCCGACATCACAAGGGAAGCAGACGCCGCCGGAGCGCCGAACATATCGGGGCCATCCTCACTTTTAACGCCTGGGCCGCCGCCTCGCGCCAGGGCATAGCGCGCCATGCGGTAGGCCAGCGTGGCTTTGCCGATGCCGCGCGGCCCGCAAATCAGCCAGGCGTGGGCTAACCGGCCGCTGGCCCAGGCGTCGAGATAGTCCCTCTCGGCCGCGTCATGACCGGTGAGAAAGGCATTGCCGCGGGGTTCAGGAATTTCAGTGGGATCGGCGTCACGCACGATTTTTGTCTCTCATTTGCCAGCGTTCACGCGATCGCCGGCAGAACTTTCATCACCTCGGCCAGAATGGCCTGGTGAATCGTGTCCATGTCCTGGGTGGCATCGATAAGTTTGCAGCGCCCGGGGTCGGCGGCGGCTATTTCACAAAAACCCTGGCGCACGCGCTCATGAAATTGGCACCCCAAGCTTTCATAGCGTGACTCCTTGCCGCCCCGGCCGGCCGCCCGGGCGAGGCCCACCTCGACCGGCAGATCGAGTATCACCGTGAGGCGCGGCTTGAAATCACCGGCGGCAAGCGAATAGAGCGTCGCCAGCACCGACTTGTCGACGCCGTGAGCGTAACCCTGGTAGGCCAGCGTCGAATCGGCGAAGCGGTCGGAGATCACGATCTTTCCCGCGTCCAATGCCGGCCACACCGCGTTTACCAGGTGCTCACGGCGCGCAGCCGTATGCAGCAAGGCCTCCGTCAGACCGTCCCAGTGCCCGTTCGAGCTTTCCACCAGGAGTTTGCGGATGGCCTCGGCGCCGGGAGTCCCGCCCGGCTCGCGTGTAAGCAGCGGGACGTGGCCCATGCTTGTGAGCTTTTCGCCAAGCATTCGAATCTGGCTGGTCTTGCCCCCACCCTCGCCGCCTTCAACCGAAATGAAAATGCCCTTGGCCACGATTTGGTTTATGCCTTGCTTGGTTCAGGCCTTGTTTGGTTCATGCCCTGTGGCCCCAGGATACCCGCTTGGATAGCCGCACGAACAATCCCAAATCGAGCTTTAAGCGCCCGAGCTGATTTTAATTGGCCGGCTTGGCTGCCGGCGCGCCGGCCTCTGGAACCGTCACGGACTTGCCCGAGCCCGGCGAGCTCGGTGGCCCGAGGAAGATATATTCGGCGGCGGCTTTTAGGCGGCCAACAAAGCCCAGCCTGCCCACGGCTGCTCCGGCGCGCAAGGGCACTTCGATCGCCTGAAGATCCCGGGCGACGATGACGACCTTGGCGATTTCGGCGTCTTTCGCGATCGGCGCCGGTAATGGCCCTTGGTAAACGACTTTGACATCGAGCACCCGGCCCGTTCCTCGTGGCACCGTAATGGTGACGTCCCGGGTAATCACCAGGGGAATGCTGGGCGCGTCGCCGAGCCAGACTTCGGCATCGGTGACAACTTCACCCGCCTTAAAAAGCTCGCGATTGGTGAACTCCCGAAATCCCCAGTCCAGGAGCTTCGAGGTTTCTTCGTCGCGGTCCCTGATACTGTCCATTCCGTTTGACACAAGGATCAGGCGCCGGCCACCGCGCGTGGCCGAAGCCGTAAGGCCGTAGCCCGCGGCCGAGGTATGCCCGGTCTTGAGACCGTCCGCACCGCTGCCAACCCGGTAGAGCAGCGGATTGCGGTTTCCTTGAGTAATCTTGTTGTAGGTGAATGAAGTTTCGCTGTAGAGCGCGTAATATTCAGGAAACTCGGTGATCAAGTTTTTTGCCAAGATCGCGAGGTCGCGCGGAGTCATGTAGTGGGCATCGTCGGGTAACCCGGTTGAGTTGACGAAGTTGCTGCCGGTCAGCCCAAGTTCCTTGGCTTTGGCGTTCATTTCCTTGGCGAAGGCTTGCTCGCTTCCGGCGAGGCCTTCGGCCAGCACGATGCAGGCGTCGTTGCCCGACTGGATAATCATTCCGCGCAGCAAGTCCTCGACTTTTACCCGCGAGTTTGGGTCGAGGAACATGGTGGATCCGTCGGTCGCGGCGCCGCCAATTTGCCATGCACTGCGGCTGACGGTGAGTTGATCGTCCAGCGAGAGCTTGCCGGATTTCAACGCCTCGAACGTCAGATAAGCCGTCATCAACTTGCTCATGGAGGATGGCGGCATCCGGCGGTCGGCATCCTTGGCGTCGAGCACGGTCCCGGTTTGAAAATCCATCAGGATGTACGAACGCGCTTTAATATCGATGGCACCGGCAGGTCGCCCGGCCAGGCCCAGGAGGGTGGTGCAAAGGAGAAGCGTGAAAATGAGCTTCATCGGATTTTTGACCCGGTATCCCTACTCACGCACGATTTTCGCGCCGGCGTAGCCATAGGATTTGACCTTTCCCAGGAGCGCCGTGGCGGCCGCGTCATCACTCAACGGACCGAGCTGCACCCGGAAAAGTTTTTTCTTATTCACAACCGTCGGAAGCACACGAACAGGGCCGAGGTCGGCAAGCTGCTGTTCAAGCCTGTGGGCATTGCTGACGTCGGCGAAGGCGCCGGCCTGGATGAAGATTCCGAAAGCCGCGGCCTTATTGGCTGCGACTGGTGGACTGGCGCGGTTTGGCGGCGGTAGCTTTGCTGGTGCGGTCTTAGTCGTCGCAGCCGCCGAGGGGGGCCGGGGAATCGCCACCGGTTTGACGGCCGCGGACGGCACGGCAGTGGACTCTCCCGATCCCGCCAGCGGCGCGAGCGCGAGCGCGGACACACTGCCGCGCGGCGCGGCGGCGATTTTCGGCATCTCGGGAGGGTGTTTCAAGAGCGCGATGTTTTTCAGATTGAGACTTTCCTCGGGGTCGATCTCGACCCTGACGCGGGCGGTACCGGCTTCGTAAAAACCCAGCAACTGGGCGGCGCGGCGGGAAACATCGATGATGCGCCGGCTATGAAACGGACCGCGGTCATTGACCGTAACGCTTAAGACTTGGCCGTTATCAAGATTGGTGATTTTGACCAAACTCGGCATCGGCAGGGTGGGATGCGCCGCCGTCAGCTCGTTCATGTCGTAGCGGTCGCCGTTGGCGGTGCGCTTGCCGTGAAAATCCGCGCCGTACCAGGAGGCAATGCCTTCCTGGACGTAGGCATAGTCCTCGGCCGGATAGTACCAAAGGCCCTCGACCTGATAGGGATTGCCGACTTTATAGATGCCGGCCTCGGTCGCGGCGGTTTCGGTGGGCGGGGCGAGCACGGGGGGAACCGCCGGGCGCGACGCGCATGCGGCCAGCGCCAGAGCTGAGCACACCCCGAGGCTACGTATTGCCCGCTTGAACGGGATCATCCGCTGGTATCTACCCCCAAGACAAAGCACAAGATTTTGTAGTGTAGAGAAGCAGCTGGCTTCTGGCAAGATTACCAGCCGGGAGCGTCCCCCCGCTAGCCCAAACCGGCCCGGCTCCTGATTGTATCCTTGAGCTGCCGGTTGGCGTAGCCATCGGGCGTCAACCCATTGGCGTTCTGGAACGCCCGGATCGCCTGGCGGGTGCCACTACCCAGGGCGCCATCAGCCGATTTGAGTAAGCCCAAGGCCACCAGCCCCTCTTGTAAGGCTACGACGTCCTCGCGTCGCAAGGGCTCGCCTTCGCGGGCAGCGACGTTTAGGCCGCCGCCGCCGATGAGCCGGTCGGCCAGATGCCCGACGGCGATGGCGTAGAAAGCCGAGCGGTTCCACTTCAAGATGATCCGGTAATTATCGTAGATCAGGAACGCCGGCCCCCGGGCGCCCGCCGGCAGGACGAGAGAGGCCGGAATGTCCGCGGTGGGTAGGGGTCCGCCGTCGGCGCGCCGCACGCCAAGCGTCACCCAGGCGGCGAGCGGCTTCATGTTTTCCTTGGCATCGACGTCAAGGCTGGCGAGTTTGACATCGAAGCTCTCCGGGATTCTTACCTCCCTACCCCACGTGCGCGCAGCATCCCATCCGAGGTTTTTCAGGTAGTTGGCGCCGGAACCTAAGGTGTCAGGCACACTATCCCAAATGTCGACCTGGCCATTACGATCCTGGTCGATGGCAGAACTGAGGAAGGTCGACGGCATGAACTGGGTCTGGCCCATGGCGCCCGCCCACGATCCTTTCATCTTGGCCAGGGTGATATGGCCGCGATCGAGGATCACCAGGGCCTTCAGCATTTCGTCGCGAAAAAACGCTTCCCGGCGACCGTCGTAGGCCAGTGTCGCCAGGGCATTCACGACCGGAAAGCTGCCGCTATCGCGGCCGAAATCGCTTTCCAATCCCCAGAAGGCGACGAGAAAACGTCCCGGCACGCCGTATTGCTTTTCCAGGGCGGCGAGTAGGGCGGCATGTTTCTTCATCTGCGCCCGGCCGTTCGCAACCCGCTTGTCGCTGACCGCCGAATTCAAATAGCGCGTGAAAGTGTTGCTGAATTCGGGCTGGCTGTTGTCCAGCTCGATAATTCGCGGGATCGGGGCAATGTCGGTCAGGGCCGCGGCGATGGTTGCCGGTTTAATGCCGCGTTTGGCGGCATCGGCCCGGGCGCCCTCAAGCCAGGCGGCAAAAGCCGTATCCGCGGAAGCCTCCGCGGGGGCTACGGCCGTAAGTGGGGCCTCGCCCACGGGAGTTGCTGGAGAAGATGCGTTTCCTTGGCAAGCTGCCAAAAGCCCCGCCAACGCCAGCGGCGGTCCAATCAAGGAAATCCTGTGCCGAAGTCCAAAGTTCATGCCCGTTCCCGCCTATGTAAACAATGCCATAGACGCCTCGCTAAGGCCATCCCGGACCCGGGAGGTGTGGCAATAGCGAGGCCTTTCCGCTAAGGTTCGAATTGTCCGGCCGGGACGGTGCCTTATGGCAGATTGGCCGTAGACATTGGGGATGAGCGTTATGGCTGACGAACCGTTTACCTCATATGCCAGCGATGCGGCCAAGGACCTTCAGCAGGCCCAGGAGAGCGGCGGATTTCTGTCCGACTGGCTCTTCAACATGTTTGCGGGCGCCATCGATATCCAGATCAACTCGCCGCGGATGTCATTGGTCTATCTTGCCATCCTCGTTGTCCTTGTCGTCCTGCGACTCTATTCCGGGAATCCAATCAAGACCTTGGGTTGCGCCCTGCTCTACATCTACACCACCATTCAAGTCTACTCGCTCTTTCTCACGTCGAGTTTCGTTGTCGACTTTACGCCCGCCGGATGGCTGGTGACGGCCAAGAGCATCTGGTTTGCCGCGCTGTTTACCTGCATCTGGGTGTGGGGCGTGTCGCGCATCCTGCAATCGTTAATTGTCGCCTTGGTCACGATGGGTCTCGGCCGGCTGCTCGCCCCGATCAATCCCTTGCGGCTCTTGAACAAGTTCCGCAAGAGCGACAAGGAACTCGAGAGCATGGAGGAAGGCTCGGCAAAGGATCCGAAGCGCCAGCTCACGGCCATCATGTTTACCGACATCGTCGGTTATTCCAAGCAGATGGGCGCCAACGAAGCGGCCACGGTGAAAAAACTGGGCATCCACAACGAGATCATGCGCAACCAGATCGTGCGCAATCGCGGCACGGTCATCAAGACCATCGGCGATGCCTTTATGGTGCGCTTCCGCTCGGCGGAAAATGGCGTGCAATGCGCGATGGATTGCCAGAAGGGTATTGGCGACTACAACAAGGGCAAGCCGGCCGACGACCAGTTCCACATTCGCATCGGCTTGCATATCGGCGAAGTGATCCACACCGGCACCGACGTTTTCGGCGAAGGCGTCAATATCGCCGCGCGCATCGAACCCAAGGCCGACCCGGACGGCATCGCGGTATCCGACGCCATTGTCAACGCCGTGCGCAACAAGGTGCCCGCGCACTTCGTGTCCTTGGGCCGCTTGCCGATGAAAAACATCGCCAACCCGCCCGAGCTGTTCAAGGTCTTCGCCCTTGAAGAATCGGCCTCGCAAAAGGTCGCCAAACCCGGAACGCCTGCGCCGGCGGCGGGCAAGGCCGGCGCGCCCGCGGCGGCTGCGTCGGGCGCTGCTCCGGGCGGCGTATTCAAGATCTAGGGACACTCTGAATAAGTCATCGACACGCCAGGGTCCTTGTGATTCTTAGTCTGATGCGGGTGTGAAGCAAAGGAATTGCTCCTATGAAGCAGCTGACTTTGGCGGTGGCGGGTTTCGAGCGGTACGCGAAGACGACGCGGCG
>CAMDRB010000106.1 GCA_945906455.1 Caenispirillum bisanense | reverse complement strand
AAATCGATTGGTTTGTCGGCGGCGTGGCCGCCGATGGGCGCGCGAGCGGCATGGGCTGGGTTTTCCCCGAGGCCCAACGGGCGTTCGCAAGCCATATTCCGCCCTCCGAGCAGCAAGACCTGCTGCTGGCCTACTATAAGCGCCTGACCGACGCCGATCCGCGCGTGCACCGGCCCGCTGCCGTAGCTTGGTGCGCCTATGAGAATGCCTGTTCGCGGCTGATTCCCGCAGGCAGAAACGGCCGCCCGGATTCTGGGAACGGCCACTACTATGCCGGTGCCCTCGCCATGGCCCGCATCGAAGCGCACTTCATGGTCCACCGGGGTTTCCTCGCGCCGGATCAGCTGATCGACGGGTTGGGCGTGCTCGCCAAGCACCCGGCAGTCATCGTTCAAGGCCGCTACGATATGGTCTGCCCGATCGCCACCGCCGATCGGCTGGCACGGGCCTGGGCCGGGGCCCAATATCGGGTGGTGGCCGACGCCGGCCATTCCTCTATGGAACCGGGGATCCGCGCAGCGCTTGTCAAAGCGACCGAGGACTTCAAACACTACCGCTGAACGCAATCGTTCGAATGGACGCTCGGCCTTACCTGTCAGAACAGACAGGGTAAAAAGCCCGCGACCTGTCAGTTCTCGCAGGTATCGGCGGCGGTTGGGTATGTCACAAGAGGGGGTGTCGACGCCCAAGACGGCTCAGACACAGACTACCGAAGTTCCATTACCCAACTATACCCCGCCGGAAGGCGGGGTTTTTTGGCTTTCGGGTGGCTTATTCCCATAGAAGCGACGGGATTAACCATTATTAACGGCACTTCCGTGAAGACCATCACATTGCCGTCAATTTAACTGACGGACCTGTCAAACCGCCCATTATGTTGATATATGGTGGCGCCCGAGGCCTTGATTGGCCCGCCAGCGCCCGGCGCCTTGAGCCTTGCAAGCAAGGCTAAAAGGCTGCGGCGCTATTTTTTCGCGAAAAGGCTGGGATTTGTTCGGAATTCTGCCCCATCAGCACTTTTGGGTTTGTCATGTCGTTTGAACTATCGAAACGGAGTCTCGTCATCACCCTCGGCCTCGCCCTCAGCGTCGCTGTGGGGGGCTGGATGTATTTTGGCGAGGGCAGCTCGCCGGCGCCGCGTCAGGCTGGCGGCCCCGGTGGCCGTGGCGGCCCGGGCATGGTGCGGCCGGTTGTCGCCGTCGCCGTGGAAAAGGAAGTTTTCGGTGACCGCCTCGAGGCCATCGGCACGCTTTTCGCCAATGAGTCCGTGACCATCACCGCCAAGACCCAGGGCATTATTCGCTCGTTGGATTTCGAGGACGGTCAGACCTTCAAGCGCGGCGATCAAATCGCGGCGATCGACGCCGGTGAACAAGACGCCGCGCTAAATCTCGAGCTGGCCAATCTTGAACAGCAGAAGAAATCACTCGAGCGCACCATGGGCTTGGTCGCCGAACAGCACGTCTCGCAGTCCAAGGTTGATGAAACCGTCGCGCTGGTAAAAAAGGCCGAGGCCAGCGTCGCCGCGGCCCGTGTTCGTTCCGGCGACCGCCGCATTGTAGCACCCTTCCCCGGAATCGTCGGCACGCGGCGCATCAGCGTCGGCGCCCTTGTGTCACCCGGCGCGGTCATCACCACACTTGACGACATTTCCGAAGTGAAGCTCGACTTCGCCATTCCCGAGACCTTCATGGCGGCGCTGCGGCCCGGGCTCGACATCGAAGCCATGGCCAGCGCTTACGCCGGCGAGACCTTCAAGGGCCACGTCATCGCCGTCGACAGCCGTGTCGATCCCGTCACCCGCTCGGTCGGTGTGCGCGCCGTGATCGCCAACGAGGATCTGCGCTTGCGGCCCGGCATGCTGATGGTCGTGCAACTGATAAAGGACCAGCGCGAGTCGCTGATGGTCCCCGAAATTGCGATCCTGCCTGAAAACGACCAGATGTACGTCTTCACGATCAGCCCGGAGAACGTGGTGAAGCGCCTCAAGGTCGTGATTGGCCGCCGCCGCGCCGGCGCGGTCGAAGTGGTCGAGGGCCTGCAGGCAGGCGACATCGTGGTCAAAGAAGGCATCCTGGATTTGCGTGATGGCGCCAGAGTCAATGTCGTCAATGTCAATGAACTGACCCAGCAGCCGGCTCAACCGTCCGATGCGGTGCGCCACCCCGGCTAACCGCCGGCACTTCGGCGCATTTCCCAGCCGCGGCTTTGCCGTGCGTGAAAAAGGTTCGTGAGATGGTCCTCTCCGATTTCTCGATTAAGCGTCCGGTCGTCGCTACCGTCGCGAGTATCTTGCTCGTCGTCTTCGGCCTCTACGCATTCTTTCGGTTGCCGGTGCGCGAGACGCCCGATATCGACCGTCCGGTTGTGAACGTCGGCGTTAATTATCCTGGCGCCTCGGCCGAAGTGGTCGAGTCCAAGATCGTCAAACTCATCGAGGACCAGATCAGCGGCATTCCAGGCGTGCACGCCGTCAACTCGTTTTCCCGCGACGGGCGCGGCCAGATCAACCTCGAGTTCGCCGAGGGCTACAATATCGATACCGCCGCCAACGATATCCGCGACCAGGTCAGTCGCCTGGCCTCGCGCCTGCCCGAAGACGCCGACCCGCCAAGCATTCAAAAGGCCGATTCCGAGTCCGACTCGATCATGACCCTTGCGCTCTCGGGCTCGCGCACGCAGATGGAGCTCGCCGACTACGCGATCATCACCTTGCAGCCGCGCGTCGCGTCGCTTGAAGGCGTCGCATTTGTGCAGATCAACGGCCAGCGTCAGCGCGCCATGCGCGTTTGGCTCGATCGGCGCGCCATGGCCGCGCGCGGCCTTACTGTCACCGATATCTCCACCGCGCTCAGGCGTGAAAACGTCGAGCTGGGTGCCGGGCAAGTGGAATCCACAGACCGCAACTTCACGCTTCGGACCATCCGCGCCTACCAAACCGTAGATGATTTCTCCAAGCTTGTGATCGCCCGCGGCGCGAACAATTATCTCGTCCGTCTTGGCGAGGTGGCGAAGGTCGAACTCGCGCCGGTCGATGTTCATTCGGTGTTCAGGAACAACGGCGTGCCCGGCCTCGGTCTGCAAGTTGTCAAACAACCCGGCGCATCAACGCTCGACGTCGCCAAGCGGGTGACGGCCGAAGTTGCGAACATCCAGGCGATTCTGCCGCCCGGACTAAAGCTGGTCGTCAATTCCGACAGTTCGGAATTCATCGCCACCGCCATCAAAGAAGTCAGCATCGCCGTGGCTTTTTCGGCGGTTCTGGTCATGCTGGTGATCTACCTGTTTTTGGGCACGCTGCGCGCCGCCATCATCCCCGCGGTCGCCGTGCCGATTTCGCTGATTGCCACGTCGATTGTGCTGTGGCCGGCGCAGTTCTCGATCAATATCCTGACGCTCTTAGCCATGGTGCTGGCGATCGGCCTGGTCGTGGACGACGCCATCATCATGGTCGAGAACATTCACCGTCGGATGACGATGGGCGAGCCGCCGCTGCTCGCCGCCCAACGCGGCGCGCGCCAGGTGGGCATGGCGGTGGTGTCGACAACCATGGTCCTGGTCGCGGCCTTCGTGCCAGTCGCGTTGCTGCAAGGATCGGCCGGCAGCTTGTTTAAGGAATTCGCGGTCTCCATGGCCGTGGCCGTGGTGTTCTCGATGTTCGTCTCGCTCACTCTGACGCCGGTGATGTGCAGCAAGATCCTTACCCTCAAGCTCGATAGCGGCAAGCTCGCCCACGCGGCCGACCAAGCCTTCGAGAAGCTGAAGGCCGCGTACCTAGGCATTCTCAACCGCGCGCTCGATGCACCCAAGATCGTCGTGACCGGATTCTTGGTGATTGTTGCGGCCTCGGGCGGACTGTTTTTGCTCCTGCCGCAGGAGTTCACGCCGCGAGAGGACCGCGGGTTTTTTCAGTTGCAGGTCCGCTCGCCGGAAGGCTCCAACGCCGCGTATACCGGTCGCCAACTCAAGGCGGCAACCGACATGCTCAAGCCCTATCTTGAAAGCGGCGAGATCGTCAGGGTGTTGGAATTTATCGGCGGCAACGGCAATTTCGCTAACGGGCTGGTGGTGATGGCGCCCTGGGATGTGCGCAAGCGTTCCACCGCTGAGTTGGTGCGTGAAATCACGCCGAAGCTTCAGCAAATCACCGGCGCACAGGTCGCGGCGAATTTACCGGCCGGACAGGGTCGTGGCGGCGGCGGGATGATGGGCGGCGGCATGCAGCTCGCCATCAGCGGTCCGACTTATGACGATCTTCGGGTCTGGCGCGACGCCATGATGGAGGGCCTGCGCGGCAACCCGATGTTTGTCCAGGTGCGCAACAGCTTCACCGAAGGCAAACCGCAGATCCGCATTCGCATCGATCAGGTGCGGGCCGCCGACTTGGGCGTGTCGGTCGGCGACATCGGTGATGCGCTTGCCGCCATGCTCGGCTCGCGGCGGGTGACCACCTTCGTCGATAAGGGCGAGGAATACGATGTCATTCTCCAGGCACAGGACTCGGACCGGGCGACCCCTGGCGACGTCTCCAACATTTATGTCCGCTCGGCCACCACCCGTGCGTTGATTCCGCTCTCCAGTCTGGTGACTCTGGAGGAAGGGTCCTATGCCGACAGCTTCAACCGCCTCGATCGCCGCCGCACGATCAATCTCAATCTTTTCCCGCGCACCGATGTAATTCTTGGTGACATCATCACGGAAGTGGAACGCGTGGCGCAAGAAAAGCTGCCGTCGACCGCCGTCCTGACCTGGCGTGGCGAGGCCGGGGATTTCAAGAATAACAGCGGCGCGATTTATTTCAGTTTCGCCCTGGCGCTGGTTGTGGTGTTTCTGGTTCTCGCCGCCCAGTTTGAAAGCTTCATTCATCCAATTGTCATCATGATGACCGTGCCGCTCGCGGTCTTCGGCGCTTTAACGGGGCTGTTGCTGTTCGGGCAAAGCATCAACCTGTTCTCGCAAATCGGCCTGATCGTGCTGGTGGGGCTGGCAGCCAAGAACGGCATTCTGATCGTCGAATTCGCCAACCAATTGCGCGATGCCGGGCGGGATTTCCGCGAAGCCCTGGTCGAGGCGTCGCTCGTTCGCCTCAGGCCGATCGTCATGACCGCGCTCGCCACCATCATGGGCGCGATACCGCTGGTTTTGGCCACGGGGGCAGGGTCTGAAAGCCGCCGCCCGATCGGCGTGGTGATTTTCACCGGCGTGGCCTTCGCCGTGGTCGTGACCCTCGTGGTTATTCCGGTCTTCTACATGCTGCTGGCCCGTCGTACGGGCTCACCCGGGCGGGTCGCCGCCGAGCTTGAGGAATACGAGAAAGCCTTCCCCGCCGGTTCACACGGGCATGGCGGCTCGGGCGGCCATTCTTCCGGTCACCAGCCGGCCGAATAGGGCCGTCCACCAGACGCCGCGCCTCGCCCTTGGATTCTCGTCCACTCTGGTAATGCACTGCCCCTTTCGCCTACGCTAAGGTTGTAGCGGGCGGCGCGACCGCGTTGCGGACTGGGGGCTTGGCGTGAAGGAAAAAGAGCTACGATTTGCCCTGGTGTGTTACGGCGGCGTGTCGCTGGCCGTCTATATGCACGGCGTAACCAAGGAAATCCTCAAGCTCGTACGCGCGTCACGCGATTTCCACACGTTCACCAACCACCGCCAACCCAATCTGACCTACGCCGACGTGGCGAGGCCGCGTGACGAGCCGGCCGATAGCGAACAGGCCTACTTCGAGCTCTTACGCGTCATCGGCGAGACCCTTGACCTGCGCATCGTCGTCGATGTCATTGCCGGAGCTTCCGCCGGCGGGATCAACGGCGTGATTCTGGCGCGCGCCTTGGCCCACGACCTCAACATCGACCCCTTGCGCGATTTCTGGCTCAAGAACTCCGACGTCACCGAATTGATGCCGCAGCACGTCAAGGCCGGTCCATGGCGGAAGTGGTACTTCCGGCCGTTTGTCTGGCTGTTCCTCTGGCGGTTCCGCAAAGACCTCGGCGGTAACCAAGAGCTCAAGCAGAAGCTTTCGATGTTCTTGCGCTCCCGCTGGTTCAAACCGCCCTTCGACGGCTACAACCTGACCCGCGTGCTTTACGACGGCTTCTCACGTATGGGCGATCCGGTTGGGCCGGGAAGCTCTCTCATTCCGAGCGGCCTGCAGCTCGACCTGTTTGTCACGGTCACGGATTTCCACGGCTACGTCACCGCCACGCCGATCCATGACCCGCCGATCATCCAGGATCGCGAGCATCGCCAGATGCTGCGCTTGTCGTACCGCGAATGGCCCAAGGGCCAGGAGAACAGCGATTTCAATCGTGAAAATTTGCCGGCGCTGGTGTTCGCCTCGCGGGCCACGTCGTCTTTCCCCGGCGCATTTCCGCCGATGCAGTTCAGCGAGATCGACCGCCTGATCGCCGAACACCGTCTCGGCTGGCAATCGCGGGTTGATTTCCTTTATCGCAATTTCCGGCCTTATCTGCTGGCAAACGTCAACCCGGCGTCGGCCTCGTTCATCGACGGCAGCGTGCTCAATAACAAGCCTTTCGCCAAGGCGATCGACGCGATTCGCGGCCGGCCGGCCTATCGCCAAGTTGACCGCCGGCTCTTGTACATCGACCCGCATCCGCAAGGCAGTGATCGTCGTTCCGCGTCGCGGGTGCCGGGTTTTTTCTCGACGTTGAAGGGCGCGCTCTCGGATATACCGCGCAACGAGCCGATCCACGACGATCTCGCTTGGGTAAATACCTACAACGCCGAAGTTCGGCGCCTGCAGCTGGTGGTCGATAGCGCCCGGTCCCATATCCGCGCCATGGCCGACGCCGTCGCCGGCGATGCTCTTGATGGCCCGGTTACGGGCGCACAGATCGGCCGTTTTCGCGAACTTGCCAATAACCGCGTGCGCCAAGAGACCGGCTTTGCCTATGAAGGCTACCTTCGGCTTAAGTTGACTGCCGTGATCGAGGATGCTGCCGGTCTGGTCGGCCAGATTTGCGGCTACGATCGCGACACCGCGGAATCGGCTCGTATTGTCGCCGTCATCCAGAAGTGGGCGGAACTAAGCGGGGTTTCGCCTTCGGCAATCGAACTCAGGAAACCGTCCGATGCGACCGTTGGTCCGCCGACCTGGGTCAAGTTCCTGTTGCGGTTCGACGTGCGCTATCGCCAGCGCCGGGTGCGATTCGTCGTCCGCGCCGTCAATCAGCTCTACCCACGCCTGGCCGAGGAGGACTTTGGCGGACTGACGTCTGAAAGCCTCGACCGTGTCAAGGCCGGGCTTTACGACGCCCTCGCGCTGCTCCAGCCCATGACCGCGCGTGCCGCGGCAGGGGAAGAGCAAGCCGGAGGCCTGAGCCGCGAAGTCCTTGAGGCCGTGAAGGCGGTGGTGCGCGACATTGTCCAGGCGACGGTGACCGAGCCCGCGCTGGCAACCGACCCTGCCACCGTGGCGCGGATGTTCGCCACCGCCATTGGCCAGACCCTTGATCTCCTGGGAAACGATCTCGCCCTGGAATCCGGAAACACCCGCACCGACCAACTGCTGGTGGCCTTGGTCAGCGGCGTCGGAGACACGGCACCGCTTCCGGCTCCCGCCAGCCGCGAATTGATCGAGCACTATATCGGTTTCGCGGTTTGGGATGTCTTGACGTTTTCCATAACCAACTGGCGCGACTTGGACGAGTTCGATGAGATTCGCGTCGATCGACTTAGTCCCGACGATGCTCAGACCTTGCGCAAAGGCGGCGCGGCCGCCACGCTAAAGGGTATCCAGTTTCATCACTTCGGCGCGTTCTTCTGTCTTGCCTATCGGCAAAACGATTACCTTTGGGGTCGCCTCCACGCCGCCGACCGCCTCATTGACATTGTCCTCGACGCCGCGCGTATCGAAGGCGCGGCCAAGGATATTGACGTGCTCAGCCTCAAGGCCAAGGCTTTCACATCGATATTGGACGTCGAAGGGCGGCATCTTACCGAGTGTGGGGAATTGATTGCGCAGCTTCGTCGTGAAATCGCGATGATCTCATTGTCAAAAAGCTAGCCCCTTGGAGGGACCATGCGCTCGTTTGTCGGAAGTATTGCGGCGCTCCTGATCTTCTCCGGCACCGGAGCCATTGCCCAGGACTCATTCGCCGACGCCTTCTGGCAATTCAGGCTGAGCTCCGGCTTCGACGTTAGTTCCGGGTTCTACGGCGCCCCAAAGCGCACGGAGATACTCTACGTCCCATTGACACTTCAGGCTGCCAAAGGGCCATGGACGCTCAAAGCCGTAGCGCCATGGCTTCGGGTATCCGGTCCGGCGCTTTTGATCGATGGAACCGGCGGCGGATCGGCGGGGGTGCGCACGGGCGGCGCCGCTTCCGGTCTCGGCGATATCAATCTCTCTGCGACCTACGCCCTGGAAGGGCTTTCCACCTATGGCCTCTATGTCGATCTGACGGCGCGCGCCAAAGCGCCGACCGCCAGTTTCAAGAAAGGGCTCGGCACCGGCGCATGGGACGGGGCAGTCCAACTGGATATCGCCAAAACCCTGGGCAGCCTCATGCCTTTCGCGAGTGTCGGCTACCGCTTTACCGGACAGCCCAAGGGATTTGCCTTGCGCGACGTGATCTACGGCTCCGTCGGCCTTCAATATACTTGGAACGAATTGGTCACGACCGGCATGTCTTACGATGTCCGCCGCGCCGCGATCAAAACCGCGGCCGCGGGGCAAGAGGGTTCGGCTTACGTGAATTTTCGCTTCAGCGACGACTGGTCCCTCAATCTCTACGGGGTCGCCGGCTTTTCGCCCAATAGCCCCTCTGCCGGCGGCGGCCTGGTCGCGACGTATCGCTGGCGATAAGCGGGTCGCCGGCGTTAAGCGGGCGCTTCAGGTATTACGGCACATTTTGACGGATCGTTAAGGACAGGCGATATATCACAGCCCGTGGTCGCCGCCGTCGCGACCCGGCGGGCCAGGAGTGGTCTATCTCTAGTCGCTATTTTAGAGCCCCGAATCTCGTAAGAACACATCTCGTAAGAACAAGGAGACCGCTGCAATGAACATCATGACCAAGACCGCGATATTTTGCCATCTCTGCGGCGGCCCCGTTTACGGCCCCGTTTACGGCCCCGTTTGCGGCACGGGCCGCCGAGAGTTTCAATCCGCTCCCTGGAGCAATGACCGGCAATATCGCGATCGTTACCGACTATGTGTTCCGGGGAGTTACACAGACCGGCAACAATGCCGCAATTCAAGGCGGCCTTGATTGGGACAGCGGCATCGGCCTTCATTTCGGTGGCTGGGGGTCGTCGTTGAATTTCAACGACGCCAACAAAGCCACGACCGAGATCGATCTTTACGGCGGCTACGGCGGCAAGATCGATAATTTCTCCTACGACGTCGGGTTCACGTACTACTGGTACCCAGGTGCAGCAAGCGCCGCGCAGTACGACTTGTGGGAAGTCTATGGCAAGGCCGGCTATGACCTTGGAATCGCCGCTGTCACGGCCGGCGTGGCTTATACGCCGGACAACTTTGGCGGCACCGGAGACGCCTTCTACCTCAACACCGTAGTAAATATTCCGGTCGTCGACAAACTCAGCATCAGCCTCGGTGCCGGCCACTGGATGTTGACCCAAGGGTTCAAGAGTCAGACCGACTGGAACATTGGCGCGACCATGAAGGTCTACGACTGGTTCGATATCGATGCCAGGTACTACGATTCCGACGTCAGCTTCCTCGGCAATCTCGCCGACGACCGCTTTGTCGCGAAAATCTCGCGGGCGTTCTAGAGCATCGCGCTTTTAATCGGGCGCATATCCGGCGGCTTTGAGATAGTTCCAGCATTCTTCCTGTGTATAGAGGTCGCAGATGTCGCCGATTGCTTTCCAGAGCGCGTCGATGGTTCTTGCGCCGATACGCCTAAGGTGAGCTT
>CAMDRB010000105.1 GCA_945906455.1 Caenispirillum bisanense | reverse complement strand
CGGAGCCGCCGGGTCCGAGCGAGTTCTGCGAGCTTTGCGGCTGCGTGCTGCCGGCGAAAACCGGCATGGTGTTCAGGAAGGCCGCGATGTTGCCGTTGGGCGCGGTCTGTAGCGCCTCGGTCGAGACAACCGAGAGAGGGGTCGACGCTTCGTAGCCTTCACGGATAATGCGCGAACCGGTGACGACCAGCTCTTCGAGCGCGCCGTCGGCTGTTTGTGGCGCGGCGGCCCTGGCGTCTTGCGACGCATAAAATGAACTTAGCAGCGCGATCGCACTCACTGTTGTCAGAGCGCGCGCGGTCAAACGGCTTCGACGGTGGCGGCTTACGGGAACGAAGGTCGTGATCGATGTCATCGAAAAGTCTCCCCAGTGTTGAACACGATTAAGTCCTGCGAAATTTCTCCGGCTGTTGCTTTTTCAGGAGCACGAGGTGCTCACGCGCGCACGCGGCATGGCGCGCCGTACTGGGTGCGCCGAATTGGCGACCTCGCGATGCAATTTGTGAAATCCTCGGCTATCTCCCCACCGACTGTAACGCCTCGGCCCGGATCGCAGTCCGAACGACCCGCCCCTCCCGAGGGCGTGTGCCGAGTTCTCTCCCGTAGCCGAAACTATACATCGATGCCATGAACAATGGAAGTCGGAGAAGATTACACAAATACGTTGCGGGATCTGGTGGGGCTTCTTGGTTAGGCCGTTCCGCCGGCCTTACCTGAGCCTATTTGACCACAGCACCGATAGTCCGCCCGCGCCAACGATCAAGAGCGCCGCCAACACCGCGAACGCGAACGAGACCTCGGTTTGCTCGCGTTCCTGGATGAGTTGGGTCGTGAGTTCACGATATATCTCAGCCAAGTCAGCCCCCGAGCCGGCACGATAATATTTGCCGACTGTCAGGTCGGCGACTGTTTTCAAGGTTTCTTCGTCAAACTGGGCCTGGATGGACTGGCCGTTCCAGCTGGGGATGACACCTTCGTCTGTCCCGAGGCCGACGGTGAAGACGCGCACCCCTCGCTCCGCCGCCATGCGCGCGGCGGCGACGGGATGCGGGCCCGCGGTCGCCTGACCGTCCGTCAGCAATATAATCGCCGCTTGCTTGTAGGACCCGGGCTGCATAATGGCCAAGGGCGCTGCCGCGACGACCAAGGGCGCTGCCGCGGCGGCCGGTGCGGGTTGATCGAGCGCGCGCGCGCTGGCGGCGTCGCGCGAGCGCTGGTATTCGGGCAGCGCCTGCTGGCCAAAGTCCACGCCAGGGAAGATGGTTTCAAGCGACATCAGGATCGCGCTGCCGATGGCCGTTGCACGCTGCAGGACGAAGCCGTCGATGGCGGCGTTCAGTGCATCGCGGTCGGTGGTGGGTGGCTGCGCGAGCATGGCGCTGCCGGCGAAAGCGACTATGGCAACCCGCATGGTATCGGGCATATCCGCGATGAAGGCCTTTGCGGCGACGCGGGCGGCCGTGATGCGGTCAGGTGCGACGTCAACGGCGCGCATACTGACCGAGACATCCATCGCCAGGACGACAAGCGAACGTTCGGAGCTGAGCGTAAACACGCTGGAGGGCCGCGCCGTGGCCGTGAGTGCAAACACCACACCTATCAGGACAAGCGCGGGCGGCACGTGACGACGTACCCCCGTGCCAGTACCGATCGCCTGTTTCACCAGAGCGAGGTTGGCGTAACGCACCGCGGCACGTTTCCTGCGACCCAACAGGTAGACGTAGACGCCAATGAGGATCGGCACCACCAGGAGCAGCCAGAGCATGAAGGGAGCTAAGAAAGTCATGAGAGCTCAGAAAGTATGGAATTTCCAAGGTTTCACGCCGAGACGCCGGCGCCACCTATGCTACTTGTCGGCTTTGAGACTGGCGAGATAAAGGACGACCGACCTAATTTCGTCGTCAGTGATGGTCGCCGCCGGCAGTGGCGGCATCATGTCGCGACCGGCGCGGGTGATATTGAGAAATTCCGGGGCATCGTGTTTAAGCGGCAGGAGTGGTGGGCCGTCGGCGCCAAGGGCGTCCGGCGCATGACACATGGCACAGACACGCATGAAGGCGTTCTCGCCCGCAGCGACATCCGCGGCCCGCGCCGGCGACGGTACCGCCGCGAGGGCAGCAGCGGCGGCAATAAGCACGCTTGCCGATGCGTGCTTTGCAAGGGTTCCAACGAAGAGCTTCATTTTGGAACCGTAGGCATTGTCAAAAATGCCGTCAAGGGACCGAGCAAATCTGCATTTTCTAACAAAGAGATGACCCTGGGCACGGCGCAGGGCCCCAGGGCTTGGCATGCCGCCGTCCTTGACTTCCCCGAGGGCCGCCAATACGTCGTATAGTATACACGGCACCTTGGGGGAGGACGGCATATGAAAATCGTTAGCTATCCACGCGCAGCACTTGGCCACGCGGCGCCGTGCGCCTTGCTTACTTTGGCGCTCGCTTTGACAATCGGCTTCACCATTCCTGTTGCGACAGCCGCGGCGGCCGAGCGCCCCATGGTCGAATGGCCCTATGTGGCCAACAGCCCGCAGGTGACGCGCCATTCACCCCTTGAGGACATCAACGCCGGCAACGTGAACCGCGTGGTTCAGGCGTGGGAGTGGAAGTCGCCGGACCGCAGTATGCCGGAGTACAAGGTCATCCCCGGCGCGTTGGCCGCGACCCCGCTTATGATCGACAACGTGGTCTACACGACCACCAACATGAACCGCATTGTGGCGCTCGATGCCGAAACCGGTAAGGAAAAGTGGATCTACGATCCGCGCGCCTATGAAAAGGGCATGCCGACCTTGGCCGGGGGATTCCGCCATAAGGGCGTTGCCGTATGGCGCGATAACGGGCAGCTCAGGATTTTCAGCGCCTCGCGCAATACGTTGATCAGCCTGGATGCGGAAACCGGTAAGCCGGTGACGACCTTCGGCAACCAGGGCGTTGCCGACGCGACCGCCGGCCTCGATCCCGAGGCCGACCCTGAGTTGGTGGAATTCAACTCGGCGCCGACCGTCTATAAAGACCTGGTCATCCTTGGGACTGCCGGCGGCGACAGAGTCTACGGACCCGATCCGACCAGCGCGGTGCGCGCCTTCGATGCCAGAACAGGCAAGCTGGTGTGGAGCTTCCGGATGATCCCGCTGCCGGGTCAATTCGGCAACGACACCTGGCTCAGGAACTCGTGGAAGGACAACGGCTCGGCCGAAGCATGGGCCGGGTTTGCCGTGGATGAGAAGCGCGAGCTGCTTTACGTGCCGGGCGGGAATCCGACGAATAATTATTATGGCGGCAAGCGTCCGGGCGCCGGGCTGTTCGGCGAATCCCTGATCTGTCTCGATCTCAACACGGGCCAGCGCAAGTGGCACTTCCAGATCACGCATCATGGCCTGTGGGATTACAACCTTCCGGCGGCGCCGATGCTGGCAACGATCACCAAAGACGGCAAGCAGATCGATGTGGTCACGCAGCTGACGAAACAGGGGCTGGCTTTTGTATTTGATCGCGTGACCGGTCAGCCGATATGGCCGATTGAAGAAAAAGCCGTGCCGCAATCGACCGTACCGGGTGAAGAAAGCTGGCCGACGCAGCCCATTCCCAGCAAACCCGCATATCTCGGCATGCTGGGGAAAGACGGAGGCGTGACGCTGGCGGAAGCGAATGACCTGACGCCGGAAATTAAGGCGCAAGCTCAGGAGGCCATGAAGCAGCTGGACCTTGGCCCGCTCTATACACCGCCCACCTTCAAGGGCGTGTTTGCCTGGCCGGGCGGCGTGGTCAACTGGGGCGGCGGGGCCTTTGATCCTGAAACCCAGCGGCTTTACGTGCGGACGTCGGCGACGCCGGCCATCCTCAAGCTCGCACCCTACGATCCGAAAACGACCCGCAACCCCTTCGCCGGAATCAATCGGCAGGATGTGGGATATGAGAACGTCGGCGGAAGCACGCAGATGGCCGGCGGATTGCAGCTGACCAAACCGCCTTATGGCGGCTTGACCGCCGTTGATATGCGCACGGGCGAGATTCTGTGGAAGGTTCCGCTGGGCAAAGGCGCCAATGCGCTGCGCAACAGCCCGGCGCTGAAGGGCGTGCAATTGCCCGACCGCCTCGGGAACGGGGGCGTCAACGGTTCCATGGTGACCAAAGGCGGCCTGGTGTTCGTGGGCGCCGGCAACGACTTCTTTGCCTTCGACAAGGCGAGCGGCAAGGAGGTCTGGAGCATCGCGCTGGCGCGTCAGGCGAGCAGCACGCCCATGACCTATCGGGCGAAGGACGGCAGACAATACGTGCTGCTCGGTACGGGATCGGCCGATGATTCGGCCCTGATCGCGTTCGTCTTGCCAACGCCGTAGGGCGATCGCACTGGTAGCGAGAATTTCTCGGCACGAAGATGGCCGCAGAACATCGCCTATGATCGCCGGGAGGTCCCCTGACGAAACCGGGCAGGTCACGGGCGCGTCAATTAAGTATCGTGTCCCCAGAACTCCTATTAAGTATCGTGTCCCCAGAACTAGAACTCAAGAACTCACGCCCAGGACTCACGCGCTAATCGCCTAAACTTCCGCAAAAGAAAACCGGCCGCTGGTCACCCAGCGGCCGGTTCCGTTTCAAGTTAAAGCTTGGATTATTCTTCGAGCGGGTTCGAGCGCAGCTGGAAGTGGACCATCTGCGGGCCCTTGCCTTCGTCGCCGCCCTCCTGATGGTGGGCGGGCGTCATGGCATAGGCGCCCCACAGCCCCTTGCCTTTCCAGCCACTCTTCGGATCGTCGATGCGCCCATCGAGACCGCGGCCAAAGAAGCCGCGCGGATAGGGCACGCGGAATTGCAGGAATTTTCCGGTTTCGGGCATCATTGCGACGATGGAATCAGAATTTGATCCCGGCGCCATGGGAATGTCCTTGCCCAGGCCGAAGGTGTCGTAGAGGTCTACCCAGTTCAGATAGAAGTGCTCGGTGGCAACATTGCTGTTTCCCAGCTTCGGGCCGGGCAGAGTGTAGAACGACCAGCCTTCGGGGCAGTGTTGGCCGGTCGCCGTCGGGCCGCGCAGCACTTTGCACTTGCTACGTTCGAAACGGCCGAACTGGCCGCTGTTGAAGCTCACCCACGCTATGCCCTTTGAGTCCATGCCGACGCTTTTGGCGGCGAAGCCCGTCATTTTGCCGTCGGCGCCCTTGGGCGATTCATAGAACTCGGTCTTGCAGGTTTCCGGCGGGGCGGCGCCGCGGTCAAAGCGCATGATGCCGGTCGGGAATATGCCGGTGCGTGCGAGCCAGACGGTGTTGTCGGCGGGATTGATGTCCATGCCGTAACTGCCGCCGGTTAAGCGCGTGTCTTTCGTGGGATCACCCGGTTTCGGATCGAGCGGGTTGACCGGGGCGTTCCACTGGGTGCGGTCGGGCGTGATGGCAATGTCGGCCGACGCGTTCTTCTCGCTGGTGTCGAGCACCATCGGGCACCAGCCTTGCGACTTGGCGGCGTCTTTGGTGTCGTCGAAGGTTTTGGTGGCGATCCAGCCGACCATGTCGCGGTCGCCGCTGAAGTAGAGGCTGTCTTCTTTGTCGTATGCAAACCCGAGATGATGCACGCCGAAGCAGTGCGGGATGCTCTTGATGCCTTCGCTGCCCGGATCGAACAGCAGCACCTGTTTATCGCCGGTTGAGCCGCTGATCGGATAATACTTGGCGAATTTATTGTTCGGATCGGCACAGAATGCCGAACGCTGTTCCAGGGGCAGCGGTTCGGGCAACGTGTACTGGCCGGTGTCGGTGATCCACACCCGGCCTTTGCCGTCGATCATCGGATTGTGCGGATAAACGTTCATCTGGTCTTTGCCGGGAAGCGCGGGTAACTTGATCTCGCCGGCGACATGATTCACGGGATCGAGATACTCGAGGTGACCGGTGGTCGGCGCCACGGCGTATGCAAAACCGTTGGCGTTGACGGTCGGGTTGCGTTTGTCGGTGGTGATTTCGTCGTGCAGCGCGTGGCCGAAGGCGAAGTCCCAAACCGTCAGCACGAGATTGCGTTCGACGCCTTCAGGGCGCGGCGGCGCCGGCGGCAGTTCCTTGGCAGCTCGCTGAGTCCAGTCGGCGAAAATCGCGAGGCCGCGGGGGCCTAGACCGGTCATGCGGTTCATCATGCTGATGGACACACCCTGGCCGTGGTTGCCGACGACGGTGTCGCCGAGCGGACGCGCGACCTTCAAGCGCTCAAACCAGCCTTCGACGGTATTGTCGGCGAGCAGGCGCGTACCCTCGTGGCCAAGCTGATGGCAGAGCATGCAGTCGCTCTTGATCTGCGAGATATATTCCTGCTGCGTTCTGAACTTCGGCGGAATTCCGTTGCCACTGGGGCCGGTTCCGGGGAACTCACCGGCCGCCGGAATGTTCATCAGCGAGAGCCAGTAGCTGGCGGGATAATATTGCGCAGCAGCAGTCGCGTTCGGGGCGATCACGGCTTTCAGGTCAAGCTTGCCGCCGGGGGCCGCATCGACATGGGCTGAGTCGACAAGGCCGTAGCCACGCACCCACACTTTAAATTTGGCCTTCGGCAACTGCGGCAGAAGGTAGCGCCCCTGATCATCGGTGACGACGATCTTGATGAAGCGCGTCGGCAAATCTTCGGTTTCGGCGATAACCCACACGCCGGCCTCGGGGCCTTTGGCGCTGGTGACAACGCCGGTCAACACATCTGCGGAGATCGAGGCGGCATAAGTCGGGGCGGCACCGAAACCCAAAGCCAACAGCGCCGGCGCGGTCAATAAGGCTCGCTTAAAGGACTTACTTTTCATAACCAACTCCTCCCGAGGTTTCCTGGCAATCAAAAATTGTATATCGGTATAGTCGCTCGGTCTATGCCTGGTATCACGATGCGAACTCTGCATTGATGCCGAATTTCGCAGCTCTGGGGGTTCGTCTGGCACTGCAACAGAGCGTCGATCCGCCTGCGGAAAACTGCGGATTTCCGCCGTTTGCCGAGGGCCGATGCGGAATGTAACGCCAAATTGGCCGACTTAAAACGTGTAGCGCATGGTCACTGCCAACATGCGCGGCGGCAATGGAACGCATTGGACTAGGCCCGAGGTGTTCGGCGTGCCGAAAGTGGCGTTCGGCGTGGAGGTGAGCACACCCGCACCACCGCCCGCGCCGGTGCCCCCTGGCTCGGCGAGACAGGCTTTCCGGTTGAAGAGATTCGACACCGTCGCGGCGATAGCGACCCCTTTCGCTGCTACGTCCTCAACGTTCAGCCTCAGGTTCGCGAGCGCGTAGCCCCTGACCTGCTGGCTAGGATGGTAATTGGTCATCCTAGTCTTGAACCGGCTCTGGTAATAGGCGTTCGCCGTAAACGACAGCTCGCCGACCGGAAGCCCGAGGCGCTCGCCGACGACAACATAGGTGGCGGCGGCGGACATGGTCCACGCCGGCAGCGGAAACGGATGTCCGGTCAAGTTTGCGCCCGCCGTCGGTAGGAGATAACCGGCCGGCGCCGTGAAGGTAAAGTCGGTGTACGTGGCATTCAGGTAGCTTCCGTTCCAGGATAGCGTGATATCCGGGACCGGTTTGATCGCGATGTCCCACTCGCCGCCGTAAATCCGTGCGGAGCGCGCGTTCAGGGTAACGTTCTCCGTCGTCGCCCCGGTGCATTGGCCAGCGTTGAAGGTCGCCTGCGTGCAGGCGCCTGCCCCCGGTCCAACGGCGAAAACCACATACGGCAGCCCGATCTGGACCTGGATGTCCCGATAGTCGGTAAGATAGCCGGCGAAGTTCGTGCGTATAGGCATGCGCCCCAAGGACCAATCGGATTTGAGGCCGATTTCGTAGTCCTGCACCTTCTCCGGCCGCGCCACCGTGACAGCGGCGTTGGTCGCGCCGCTGTTGATGGCGCCGGATTTGTAACCTCGCCGCGTGGTGACGTAGAGCAGTGTCTCCGGCGTGAGATCATAGTCCAACGCAAAGGTCCAAGTCGGATCGTCGAAGGTCTCGTCGACGTCGAAGAAACACGAGCCGACCGGCCGCAAGGTGCCATTGGCATCCGTCAGGGCGCAGGACCGCGTCACCCCGGAATAACTGATGCCATTGTGAACATAAGTGCCGGGATCGAACACACTGTTGGGCACGGCGGCTGTGGTGGTCGCGGTCGCGGGAAACCGCGTGCTGGTCTGAGTGATATGAGCCCAGCGCTTGTCGACGGTATAGCGCACACCGCCCGTAAGCCGCAGCCCGGCAAGCAGGTTGTATGTCGCCTGCGCATAGCTCGCGTAGCTACTGTTCACGCCGTCGCTGCCGGAGGAATCCGTCAGCGTTACTTGCCGCCCGGCAACCGGCTGAGGACGCACATGATTGGTGGAGAATAACGAGTTGAGGATGCCCTGATTGCTCGCCGACTCGCGGAAATAAAACGAGCCCGCCGTCCACTGCACCGGTCCTCGCGCACCGTTGACCGTGAGTTCGGCGGTGGCGGCATCGTAATCGGGATCGAGATAGATAAATTGGGTATTGTGATAGGGCGCGCCGCGGCTCGTCGCCTGGCCGGATGTCGACGTCCAGCGGTAGCCGCCGAGCAGGCGCACGCTGATGTCACCGAAGTTCTTGTCGGCCGTGCCCGACACCGACTGGAAGTGACCGGTATTGTAATTGCTCACGGCCTGATCCACGGTCCAGAAATCGCCGGCCTGGCGGGCGAGCGAGTTGAGCAACGCGTTGTACGCTCGCGGATCGGTGTTGACAGTGCGCGCAGCAGGATCGCTGAAATAGGGCGCGATGGTGCGACCATTCAAGTCCGTGAACTGATTGCAGGTGATGGGAATGTTGCAAATCGACGGTCGCGCCACGGGCGTCACAGTGGCGCCGACAGCGCCCGTGGACGGCGCTGTGCCTTCGAAATAGCTCAGCAAGTGATAAGAAGATCCGGTGTGATGCTCGGCATCAAAAGCGCCGCGCAATGTCAGATCGAGAGTGTCGTCCGGTTGGAACTTCAGAGAAAACAGTCCGGCGGTCTTGCGGTACCCGAGGCCAGCGGTGTCGTTGCGCTCCCCGGTCGCGGGATCGAGGAAGATGTTCCGCAGATAACCGCCGAACTCGCTGTACGACAGCGCTGCGCGGGCAAACACTTTGTCGGTGAGCGGCAGGTTCACCGCACCTTGGGCCTCGCGCTTTCCATACTCGCCGCCGGTAAACGCGAGGTCACCGCCAAACTCCGGCTGCGGCTCCCGCGTCGTGAAAAGGATCGCGCCGCCGGTGGCATTGCGCCCGACCAGGGTGCCCTGCGGCCCTTTCAGCACCTGAATACTTTCCACGTCGAACAGCGTGCCCGTTAGCCCTTGCGTCCGCGCGAGATAGACGCCGTTCACATAGACCGCCGCGGCGGTATCGAACTGGATGCCGCTGCTGGGAAAGTTGCGCAAGCCTCGGATGGTGACGTTGATCGTATCCTGGCGAAAAGTATCCGGCTGCACCGAAACCGACGGCGTGACATAGCGGAGGTCCGCGAGCGTCTGGACATTCTTGGCCAAGAGATCCGCGGCCCGGAACGACGTAATGGCGATCGGGACGGTCTGGATGTCTTCCTCGCGTTTGCGGGCGGTGACGATGATCGTCTCGAATGCTGCCGAGGCTGCGGCCTCTTGCGCGCGTACGGCAGCCGGCCAACTTACGACCGCCATCAGGGCGCACGCAGACGTACACGCGCGCAACGAACGCAAGTTGTAGAGGTAACGTCGATCGAGAAGCCTTGAGCGCATGTAAACCAATTCCCTAAACCTTTTTGACCATCGACGTTTTGGCCACTAGTGGATCGAATCTAACACTTGGTGCCCGCGTTTGACTGCGGCGATGATTTTGTTTGGGTCTTTGGTCCAGGTAAAGGGTTTTGGCTTGGCGTTGATCTCGGCGAGGAATCTGTGAATAGCGGCTTTGAGGTCCTCGATAGATCG
>CAMDRB010000104.1 GCA_945906455.1 Caenispirillum bisanense | reverse complement strand
GCCAGACCAGCCCACAGAACGCCGCGAGGACAGAAAAACTCCTCCACCGCGATTGATCTTCCCCATCCGCACAACATTCGTGAGACTGCAAATGACCAAATTCGTCCCTTCTGCTACTTATTCAGACGTTCCCTAGGCGCATGACGTTGGCCACTGTATCCTCGAAACGTCGTGCCAGTTGGCGACGGGGCAATTAAGTGCAGCGTCACCGTAATTCTGGAAGCGGGAGGACGCCATGCCGGACAGCCAAGATCTCGCCCAAGACATTACGCGCCGCGCCGTCATCGCGCGCGGGGGCCAGTTGGCCGCCGCCGCCGGTGTGTTGAGCGCCGCTGCTTCGGCCAACGCCGCCGGTAGCGGACTTATCACGCCCTTCACCATCGCCATTCCGCAGGCCGATCTCGACGACCTGAAGCGCCGGCTGGCCGCCATGCGCTGGCCCGAGCGCGAGCCGGTTGATGACTGGTCGCAAGGCGTGCCGCTCGCACGTATCCAAGCGCTCGTGGCCTACTGGCGCGACAAATACGATTGGCGGCGCTGCGAGGCCAAGCTCAATTTCTTCCCGCAGTTCCGCACCGAGATCGATGGTCTCGGCATCCATTTCATTCATGCGCGTTCGAAGCACGCGAACGCGCTGCCGATGATCATGACCCACGGCTGGCCGGGCTCGGTCATCGAGTTCGCCGAGGTCATCCGCCCGCTCACCGATCCCGAAGCTTTCGGCGGGAAGGCCGAGGACGCTTTCCATGTCGTAGCCCCCTCGCTGCCAGGCTACGGCTTCTCCGACAAGCCCACGCACACCGGCTGGGGTATGGAACGCACGGCCACCGCCTGGCACACGCTGATGACGCGTCTCGGGTACACGCGCTATGTCGCGCAAGGCGGCGACTGGGGTGCGCGGCTCTGCCTGTTCATGGGCGCGCAACGCCCGCAAGGTCTGGCCGCCCTTCATCTCAATAGGCCGCTGTACTGGGCCCCGCCCGGGGAACCCGCAGCGCCGCCCAGCCCGCCGCGGCCCAGATGGATGAGCGAGCTTGGCTATCGCATCCAGCAATCGACACGGCCGCAGACGCTCGGCTACGGCCTTGCGGACTCGCCGGCCGGTCAAGCCGCCTGGATCTACGAGAAATACGCCGCGTGGAGCGCAGGAAAATGGAATCCCGAGAGCGCGTTCAGCATGGACGCGATGCTCGACAACATCTCGCTCTATTGGTTCACGAACTCCGGCGCAAGCTCGGCCCGCCTCTATTGGGAAAGCATCGACGCGCTGCCGCCGGGCGATACCTTCGACATCCCGATCGCTTACAGCATTTTCCCGGCCGAGCGCGGCGGTCCGAAAAAATGGGCAGAGCGCATTTTTCCCAATCTGTTCTATTGGAACGAGGTCGAGCGCGGCGGGCACTTCGCCGCCTTTGAGCAGCCGGAGATCTTTGTACGCGAGATGCGCAGCGCCTTCAGGACGATGAGGGCGTAATCAGAGGTACGGAGTTACGGAGTTACGGTGGGAGTTACGGTGACGGTGCACTCCACTTATTTCCGTGCGGCCTTTGTGAATTCAGGTCGCATGTGCGCCATAGAGATCGGCGCGCATGGCCCGTGGGGAAATCGAGCAGTTTCGCGTGCACTTCCTTGATCGCAAGAGAAAATTGATTGCTGCCGACGTACAGGCTTACATCAGTTCTTAAAACATTCCGTTCGGTGCCATTCCAAGAAATGTGGGTGCGGCCGCTGCGCCGAATGGCGCGGGGAGAGCGCATGCCCGCTCGCATTGATCATCGCCCTCACGCCGCTCTGATCATTCACCTGTCGCGAAATCAGTATTGTCAGATCGTCGGATAATCCAATGAGGCCTCGATCAAACATCCAGTGCACGGTTCCCGACAAGGCGATGCCGTTGTTCACAATATCGGGCCCGCTCTTTTCGACAGGGCGTATATGCGCGGCGACAACTTCCGCGCGGCCTCCCCCATTGATGAGCTTTAACCCAGTTATTGCGCAGCGCGAATCGTAGGCGCTCAACACCACTTGGCGGAAGACCCGGTCACGAACGATCCGATTGCTCACGAAGTCCTTGCGGATCCGTTCCTGCTCGAAAAGGAAGGGGGGCACATCTTCTTGGAGGCCGGACTGCAGAGCTGGATCGCGCGTCAGAAGCGTATTGTCCGGCGCCAATCCAATCTGGACAATCCGGCTAAAATCTCGGGCGGAAATCGGGCGAACAGCCGACCGTGCTCGCCCCGAAATGGCCCCTTCCGCGTTCAGCAACCCCTGTTCGATGACTTCACCATCACCGGAGAATGGAACAGGATTCGCAAAATCGAGGTAGCTTCCCGGCTCGATGATCGCGAAGTACATGCCAGCCGCGCTAGGATCAGGCACGACCTGCGTAATTTTCGCCACGGCGAAGTAACCGCGAGTCCCAGCGATTCTTCGGGGCTCGTAATAAACAATCCAGTCGCCAACACAAGCCTGGACACGCCCTAGGTACTGACGCGGAAATTGGTAGCGCTCGGCGGGGCTATCATCGTAAATCGAATCGGCCCGATGGATAAAGACCCCGAACGCCATTCCGACAGCTCCCCCACACCCATCACGCTTGGAGAAAATTGGTGATCCCAGCTCACCAGCGCCATAAAAACTCACCTAACTGCCTAGCCGCGGCAATGTCGGTGAACTGCCGTAACGAACCTCCGGGTTCCCACTCGCGTAACACCTGCTAGACTAGCCCATTGATCAGGGGCGGCACAGTATGGCGCGGAAACGGCAAGAAATGAACGACGCCGCCAGTCCCGCCCTGTTGGCGCCAGGGCCGCCGACCTCCGCGGCCAAAAAGTCCGATAATCACGGCCACCGCGACCGGCTGCGCGAGCGGTTTCTGAAAGAGCCTTCCGCCCTGCCCGACTACGAGCTCCTGGAAATGATTCTCGCCATGGCCCAGCCGCGCGTCGACACGAAGTCGATCGCCAAGGCGTTGCTCAAGACCTTCAACGACGATTTATCGGAGATCGTCTCGGCCGACGTTGAAACCCTGCGGCGGGTGCCGGGGATCGGACCCATCAGCGTCGTTGCGTTGAAAGCGCTCCAGGAAACCGTTCAGCGGCTCCTGCGCCCGGCGATGAATACTGCGGACGTCATCTCGTCTTGGACGGCATTGATCGGATATTTGACGGCGAAAGCCGCCTATGACTCGATCGAGCAATTCCGCGTCCTCTACCTGGACCGCAAGAACAGGATTATTGCCGACGAAGCACAGCAGCGGGGCACCGTCGACCACACGCCGGTTTACCCGCGCGAGGTGGTCAAACGCGCCCTGGAGCTGAACGCCAGCGCCGTGATCATGGTGCACAACCACCCCTCGGGCGACCCCAAGCCGTCGCGCGCCGATATCGAGATGACGCGCAAGGTTCGCGATGCGGTCGCGGCGGTCAACATCACGCTCCATGACCATGTCGTGGTCAGCCGCGGCGGCCACGTTTCGTTCAAGAGCGAGGGGCTGCTTTAGCAAGGGGAAGCCTTGCTCCCCGCTTCCGGGGCTGTCACCAAGATCATGCCTCTTGATGAAGGCTCGGGCTGGATTATCCTGATGACCACCAGCGGCGCCGGTCGATTCCGCCACATCAAGAGGCCGTGTGCCCGCGATAACAGTGACCAGGGAGGACGCTAAATATGGCTCCGATTAGACGCGATGTCCTTGCAATGGGCGCAGCCGTGACGGCGATGGCCGCCGCGCCGCGCGCGATCGCTCAACAGGCCGGAGCGGGAGAAGTCAACACCTCGTTCTATGAGAAAGGAAACGTCCGTATCCGCTACCAGGAGATCGGCTCCGGCTTTCCGTTGCTCGCCACTCCAGGCGGGGGTCTGAACTCGCGGCTCGCCAATTGGCCGAACGCAGTTATCAATGTGATGGATGTTTTCAAGAACGATTTCCGCTGCATCACGATGGACCAGCGCAACGCGAATGGCGGCGAGTCCACGGGCCCGATCCCGGTCGACGATCCGTGGGGCGCGTTCGCCGACGACCAGTTGGGGCTGATGGACCATCTCGGCATCCGTCAGTTCTTCTTCTTCGGCAATTGCATCGGTGGCTCGTTTGCACTGAAGCTGATGGAGCGGGCCCCGGACCGCGTTGTCGCGGGCGTCCTGAGCCAGCCCGTCGGCCACCGGACCGAGAAGCCGAATGTACTATACGATATCAGCCGGGATGGTTGGGCGGCCGAGTACCGCAAGCGCCAACCCCAGGTACCGATGGAAACAATTGAGAAGTACCTCCACAACCTTTACCGCGTCCGGCCCGACTTTGTGTACAGCGTGTCACGCGACTTTGTACGCGCGTGCCAGACTCCAATGCTGGTGCTTCCCGACGACACCGAAGCGCACGCCTACCAAGCGTCCGTCGACATCGCGTCATTGGCGCCGAATGCCGAGGTGACGGTTTACCCCTGGAACAACCCCCCGGAACTGAAGGCCCGGACGATCAACCGCGTGCGCACATTCCTCAAGGCTCATCGACCCGCGACAGCGCCCCGTTGATGGCAGGAGTTCCGGGAGAGGAGTTACGGTGACATTTAGCCGCTGCGACCTCCGGGCGTTATTCTTCGACGTTTTCGGCACGCTGGTCGACTGGCGCACCGGCGTCGCCCGCGAGGCCGAAGCGCACCTCAAACCGCGGGGTTACGCACTCGATTGGCTGGTGTTTGCCGATGCGTGGCGCACCGAATATGACCCGGCCATGGAGGAAATCCGTTCGGGCCGCATGGCCTTTACCAAGCTTGATATTCTGCACCGGCGGATGCTCGAGCGCATCTTGCCGCGCTTTGGCATCGCGGACGTGACCGAGGATGTTTTGCGCAGCCTCAACCGCGCCTGGCATCGGCTCGACGGTTGGCCGGACGTGACCTCCGGCCTCGCCCGGCTGGGTCGCCATTTCCTGTTGGCTCCGGTGTCGAACGGTAATATCTCGCTGCTGGCCGACCTCGCTCGGCGCAACAACTTGCGCTTTGATGCCATCCTCGGCGCCGAGATAGCCGGTGACTACAAACCAAAGCCGCGGGTCTATCTCGCCGCCACCGAAGCCCTCGACCTCGCGCCCAGCCAGTGCATGATGGTCTGCGCGGCCTCGCATTCACGCGATTTGGCGAGCGCCGCCGCCCTCGGCCTCGGCACGGCCAGCGTTGCGAGGCCCGATGAGTTCGGCGCGAGGACGGCCGTGTCGGTTCCGGAAACGCCGGTCGATATCGCGGCGGACAGCCTGCACGACCTCGCCGACAAATTGGGGGCCTAAGCGGCGATACCGACCTAGTGCGGGATGACTCCAGATTGATCCGGCGGTGACGATAATTAGGGTCGGAGTAAAAACCCGCGCGCCAGTGCGGACGAAAGGCACGAACCGCGAGCGGAATTTTACTCCGACCCTAATTATCCCGCGCGCAGGCTTTCGCGGAGGGCGCCCTAAGCCAGCACTTCGGTGATCGTCTTTGAGGTCTGGTTCGACTCGGTTCCCCATGTACCGATCGACACACCCATAGCCTGCATCACCGTCAGTCCGACGCGGGTCACGCTGTCGCCCTTGGCCGAGACATGGACGCCGGATTTCAGCCGGCCGCCGGCATTGCCAATGGTCATCAAGGGAATGTTCTCGCGGGAATGGGTTCGGGCGTAACCTAGATCGGTCGCGTACATAATCAAGGAGCGGTCGAGCAGCGTGCCGTCACCCTCGCGGAAGTTCGCGAAAGCGCGCGCGAATTCGAATAGGGACTCGGCGACCTGATTGCTGAACCACTCGACGTTGAGCTGATAGCCCTTCTCCGGGTCGAGGTTTTCTTCGTGGGTGTACATGTGGAAGGTCTGCTGCATGCCGGGCCGGCGCAGGTTCGAGAGCGAGCCGGCGAAGTTGACACTGGCGACTTGGGTCTGGCCGCAGGCCAGCGCATGCACCAGCAAGCCGGTGAACAGCCGGTGATTGGCCATGGCGTCGCCAATCAGCAGGCCAGGCGTGGCTTGTTCGTCAAACTTGCCCGGAACCTTGCAGGCCGCGAGCGGCGCCGGCTTCTGCAGCTCCAGATCCAGCCGCTGTTCGAGATCGCGCAGCGACGTGAAATATTCATCGAGCCGGGCGCGGTCGGAAACGCCTAACTGCTTGGCCAGGGTTTCGCGCTGGTCTCGCACAACCGAGAGCACGCTCCTGCGCGCCATGACCTGTGGGTCGGGCTTGAAGTCGGCGGCGTTCGGGTCCTTGAAATCGGGTCCGAAGATTCTCGCATACAGAGCCAAAGGCGAAGGCTCGGAAGGATTGTTCGTGCTGGCGTTGCGGCGGCTAAAGCTCTCGGCGGATCCGTCACACGAAACCTCTAAGGAGCGGAACCGCGTTTTTGTCCCGACCGCGTCGGCGACAATTTGGTCGATGGTTGGAGCCGCCAGTGACAGATCGTCAACACCGCCTTGCAGAATGCATTGCGGGCCGCCGTTGTGGCCGCCGGCGGCATGGCCGTCGAGATAGGCTTTCATGCCGCTGAAGATATTGATTTTGTCCTTCATGGGCGCAAGCGCGCGCAGGCAGAAGTTCATGTCATAGCCCGGCCCAACTATCTTCGGTTCCCAGAACCCAGGCGCGAACGCCAAGCCCTGAAACCAGGAGACGTAGTTGAGCGGCAAGGGCGCTTCGTCGGCCAAGGCCGTGCCGTTGGTATTGAGGAAACAGTCGAGAAGCGGCAAGCCAACCGTGATCGCGGTTCCGCCCATCATGGCGCGAAGAACCCGCCTGCGGCCAAATTCCTTGGTCATATTGCTTCACTCCCTAAGCTCGCGTGAACGCAACGATTAGGTGGAAACGTACTGATACTGGACCGCGCGGCCCACTCCCCGGCCTAATCCTAGACCGTCACGCTACACGATTTGGCGGGGCGGCGGTAGAGCGGGGCCGGCGTTAATAACGCCAGCGTATTTGGCGGAAATTGGGCCGATGGGCCCGTCCCGTCCATGCCGCTTAATCGTCCTGTTCCATGGTTATGATGACCTTTCCGCGGGCGCGGCCTTCCTCCAGATAGCGGATCGCCGTGGCGGTCTCACGCAAAGGGTACGTTCTATCAAGGACCGGTGTGACCCGGTTGGTCTCCATCAGCTCTTTCAACGTGGTCAGATCGTCTTTGTTTATGGTCGCCATGAACATCACCAGGTCTTGGCTCACGAACGGCGACAGCATGAGCGTCTTGATCCCGCGCGCAAGGGGACCCAACCACCGACCGTCGTCTGGCCCGCCCCCGCCGACCAATACGTAGATGCCCTTGGGATTCATCACGCGCCTGATGGCCGACAACGACCGGTTCCCGACGTTGTCCAATATTAAGTCGTATCGCTGATCGCCTTTGGTGAAATCATCCTGGGTATAGTCGATGACCCGGTCGGCGCCGAGCGATCGGACCAGCTCCACATTGCGTGTACTGCATACGCCCGTAACCTCGGCGCCGAAGGACTTGGCGATCTGCACGGCGAAAGTGCCCACACCGCCCGAGGCGCCATTGATCAAGACCTTTTGTCCCGGCTGAATTCGGCCTTGGTCGCGCAGACCCTGCAACGCGGTAAGGGCCGCCACCGGCACTGCTGCGGCCTGTTCGAACGAAATATTCTCGGGTTTCAGCACGAGTCTGTTTTCTGAGGCAGCCACATACTCGGAGAAGGCGCCGGCACCGGTGCCGAATACCGCGTCACCGGGCTTGAATTGCGTAACATTGCGCCCGACCGTTTCAACCTCGCCCGCCACGTCGACGCCCATCCGCGGGTCATTGGGCTTGCGCAGCCCGGTCCCTGCCAGGCGCATGACGTAGGGCGTACCTCTCATGTAGTGCCAGTCCAAAGGATTGACGGAGGCCGCGCGAACTTTGACCAGGACCTGATTGTCCCCCGGAACCGGCTTGGCGGTTTCTTCAAGACGAAGGACGTCGGCCAATCCGTACGTGTGATAGACGATCGCTTTCATGAGTTCGCCGTTTTCGCCGGCCGGCGTCGCCACGGACCACGCAATCGAGACCGCGGCCGCAGCCGCAGCAGCGCGCAGCCAATGTCGCGTGGAGTTGTGCTTGGTCGGCATTGTTTGCACCTCACTGCAGGGGTGGGATCGGCGCGCGCGACCCTAGCCGCAGGGTCGCGGCGTCGCGGGTTAACGACTGCTTACCTCACACGGCGCTTTCCTGCCCGCGCGGCGGGTTGCCGCCGAGCATGGCCAGGACAAAGGCGCCAAAGCCCGTGACCAGCGCGAAGAACTGCGCGAGATTGCCAACGATCGGCATCAGCCCGACCAGGCAGAACAGCACGAGGCCGAGGAGCGTCCAGCCCAGGAGGACAAGAAAGCGCGGCTTGGTCCCGTCACCGGCGGCGACACGGCGAAGCTTCATGCCTATCCAATAGGCGGCAACGACAATGCCCAGCCCGCCGAGGATCCCGCCGACCGCCAGCGTGAACAGGCCAAGCGGAATGCCGACGATGGTGATCATGAGGATGAGCACGGTGACCGGCAAGGCGATCACCAGCAACACGCCGAGACCGAGGCTTTGCAGCGGCTGTTCGGAGACGATGCGCGAGGCCTGGTCGATTTGCCGTGAGAACAGCGCGAGTACGGCACTGGAGAAAATGAACAGGGCGACGATGCCGGCGAGCAGCGCCAGCAAGATGCCGGCGACGATATTGCCGATACTGAAATCCATCTCCCAGCTGTCGTCGCCCGCCAAGCGCGTCACCGTGCCGGCGACCGTCACGCCTTCGGGTATCGTCAATTCGTCCTCGCTGCGGTAATTGAGGTTTCCGGCAATCTTTGTCCCGGGCCGCAAGACGATCTCGCCCGCCCGCAAGGTCGCATCGCCGGCAATACGGCCGCTGACGGTGAGGCTACCGCCGCTGGCGATGAAATCGCCGCCCACGTCGCCGTCGAAGTTTACTTCGCCGCCGGCAAGTATCACGTCGCCGCCGATCTTGGAGCCCGGACGCACGGTAATTTCGCCGCCGGCCGCGATCAGGCTCTTGGTGATGGCGCCGCCGATAGTGACGTCACCGCCCGCGGCGATGATGCGGTTGGTGACAACGTCGGCGAGATTCACTTCGCCGCCGGCGGCGATGATCTCGGCCACGTCCTTGGATTCAACGGCGATCGACCCGCCGGCCGCGAACACCGTGTCGGCGGGCGCGGTCACCGTGACCTCGTCGCCGGCGTAAAAATGCAAGCCCGAGCGGGTTGCGAAGTGACGGGACGAAGCGCCATCGACGTCAGCGGCCAGGGCGGAATGCGCCGGCGCTAACGAGGCCGTGAACACGAAAGCGGCCGTGAAAACGGTTATCCCGAGGATCAGGGCGGTCAAAGCGCGGAGCGGCGATGCGAGTTTCGACATGGTTGTTTTCTCCTTCGGACGGCGTTCGCTGTGTCACTGGATGAAGGGGGAGGCGGTCGTCGGCGTTCGTTCAATCAATCTTCAGTATAACATTCTCGGCAGGGCCTCGCGGTACCGTGGCCCCGCGTTGGGGGTGCCGGCTAGGGCGCTGAAGTCCTTGCCAGGGCAGGCTGCCACGCACTTCGGCTTGTGGCCAGCGGCCCGGGTGTCGAAGGGCTCGGTGAAATAGCTCATCAAAACCGCCAAACCAAGCATCAGCCCCATGAGCGGGCGAAGCAGAGTTACGCACGCGATCATGGATTGGACTCCCTCATTTTCGGCGGGCGTACAGCAATTAGGCTGGCAGGAATTGGGCCGGCAGGAACCGGGCTGGGCGAATTCATGGTCGTGGCCTCTTGGTCGTTGGCATGTCCGGCTGCGGGTGGCTCCCGGACATGTCCCTGCTAGAGCAAGGGGGATGTCCCGACTGATGTTGAAAAGGGGAGAGCAGGCGTTGCCCGCCTTGAGCCTGTAGGCTCGGGGTGTTGGATCCACAAAGGAGAGCAACGCCATGAAGAAATCTACCACATCGGCTGCCATTGTCCCGGCGGCAATCGTCGAA
>CAMDRB010000103.1 GCA_945906455.1 Caenispirillum bisanense | reverse complement strand
ATGCGCTCGACGCCGTCACGCCAGCCGAATGCAGCAACTACATCCGCAACTTAGGTTACGCAGCTACCTAAATGCAAACCGCTCTAGGGGTGGGGCAGTGGGGCAGTCGCCGGTTCTTAGGGCGGAACCGCCCGAGCGTTACGGCTCGAGCGACGCCAAGTAGGCGGAAATCAACAGAAAATCGTCGTTATTCAGGCTGGAAAGCACCGGCGCCATCAACGGGCTCCAGGCGCCCGTTCGATTGCCATGCTGCATGTCATAAAGCTGGCGCGCGAGATAACTCGGCGAACGCCCGGCCAGTGTCGGCACCGGGCCCAGGCCCTTCAGGTCCACGCCATGGCAGACCGTGCAGGCGGTGGTCTTGCCGCCGCCGGTGCGCACCAGCGTTTCACCCTTCTTGACGCTGCCGATCGGTACATAGGCAATGAAGCCCGAGCGCGGGTGGCGCAAGACCTCGAAGTCCTCGGCGCTGATGGGCGTCTCGATGATGCGCTGTCCCAACGGCTCGGTTCCGGCCTCGGGCCCGGTCAGGGTCAGGAACACGCCGCCGCGGGCCAAGGTCTTGGGCGCGGTCGCGCTCTCGATCACCTTCACCCAAGGTGTCGACGGGATCGAAGTGAAGTATCTGGCGGCGATTTCCATCTCGGCGTCGGTCATGGCCTTGGCGAAACCGGTCATTAGGTCGGTATTGGTCTTGCGTTTGTCCGAGGTTGTCCGCTTGCCGTTCTTGAAATCCTTCAGCTGCTGCATGAAGTATTCGTATGTGAGCCCGGTGACGTTGGCGTTCTCCGGGCGGCCCTTGCCGTTGGGCATATGGCACAAACCGCACGCGTAGATCTGCGGGTTGGCCGACTCACGGCCCTTGGCGACGATCTCGGGCATGACCGGGTGATCTTCGGGAAACCAGTCGGCGGGCGCATAGCGGTTGGAGACTTGGGCCTGGGTGAAGGAGAATTTCGATCCCGGAATCTTATGCTGCCGAGGGTTAGCCGGTGGCGTCGCCGTCGCCGGCGTGGGCGCGGGCGGGGCAGCGCGAACGCCGTCATCGGGCGAGGTGAATCCCCAGGCCCATAAGGGCGGCCCCTGGTCCGCCGATGTGCCGGCGGCCTCGACAGCGCCGGCTCCCGACCATGCCGCGAATACCAAAGCGACCGCAACCGCCAACGGATTTCTCATGGCACCCTCCCCTTTTCCAAGATCAGGCTACATCACCCGACGTGCTTTGGGCTAGAGTTACGGTGTCGAGGAAAGGGAGATCGCTCATGAAACATCAGGCTTATTGGCGCGCCGCGATGGCGATGACGTGTTTACTATTCACGGGCACGGCCGGAGCGGCCGACGGCGCCGGCAAACTCGTGTTCGAGAACGCGCGGGTGACCATCCGCGAGGTCACGGGTGCCGTCGGGGCGCCGCTTCCCGTCGATGCCGCGCTCGACGCCGTCACCGTCGACATTTCCAGCGGCAAGCTCGATTTCCTGCCAAAGGGCGCCCCGCGCAACGCCTCGGCGCCAAAACTGGTCGCCTTCGAGCTGAAGGAAGGCAAAGTCGCGCCCTTGGCGAATACCTCGGGCTACCCCGATGCCTTTCCGCGTCCGGCCGTGAAGAAGGTCCTTGAGAACGCCCGCATCGTCGCCTGGGATTATACCTGGACCCAGGGGATGCCGCCGCCGACGCACTTTCATACCAAGGACGTGGTCGTGGTGTATCTCGCTAATGGCACGCTGCAATCGATCGCCCCGAACGGCGAAAAAACCCTCGCCGAACACACCTATGGGGCGGCGAGATTCCAATCGAGCGGCCGGCTCCATACCGAGGACCTGGTCAAAGGTACGGCCCGCGCCATCGTCATCGAATTGAACTAACGCCATTACGTCATCAACACAGGAACGGGAGAATTTACATGGATCGACCGACGAAAACATCAAACGCCGGAAAAAAGAGTGCTTCACGCCGTGATTTCATCCAGGCGGGCGCGGTCTTGACCGGCACGCTTGCCGCCGCCGTTGTGCCCGGCGTTGCTTCGGGCGCAGCTCCCGCCACCGTCGCACGGCCGCTGACGGCAACCGAGAAATTCCGCGCGCTTCTGCAGCGTCCCGGGCTGACCGTTGTGCCCGAGGCCCACAGCATTTTCGCCGCGCGCCTGGCCGAGATTAACGGCTTCGAGGCGATCTACTCCGGCGGCAATATGATCTCGGCCATGCACCTCGGCTTTGAAGACTACGGCATCGTCAGTATCAGTGAATTGATAAAGGTCGGCGGGCATATCGCTTCGGGCGTCGACATTCCGGCGATCGTCGACAGCGACCAGTTGGGCGAAACCGCGCTCACTGTCTATCGTCATACCAAGGAATATCAACGCGCCGGCATTGCTGCCCTGCACGTCGAGGATACGCGCAATCCCAAACACCAGGGTGCGGGCACCAGCAGCCTGATGCCGGTCGAGGAAATGGCCTTGCGCCTCCAGGCGGCCAAGGAAGCCAAGGCCGACCCCAATTTCACCATCATCGCGCGCTCCGACAGCATGGGATTGTTCTCGCCGCAGGGCGACCTCAACGAGTCGATCCGTCGCGGCAAAGCCTATGCCGCAGCCGGCGCCGACGCCTTCTTCCCGACGGGCGTCAAGGTCGAACAGGTCAACCAGATCGCCGACGCGATTGGCATTTCGGTGGTCTGCCTCAACCTGCCGGTCAATCCGTCGCGCAATACCAAGATGAAAATCGCCATCCAGGCCGTGCAGGTCTATCAACCGGCCATGAAACTTTATCAGGACATGATCCTGAGCCTGAAGGCCAACGGCCAATTCCCGAAAATGGAACGCCTGCCCCAGGAGACCGTCGACAAAGTCATGCATACCGACAAGTACAAGGAGCTTACCCAGCGCTGGAATAAGATTCGCGGCGCCTAAGCGATCCGACCGTGCGCAAATTCGCCCGCCTGCGAGAAATCGCGGGCGGGCGCGTACACTTTACGGCCGCGTATCCTTTACAGCTTGTAAGGCGGGCAGGTGTGGCCTTTGGGCGAGAGCGTGAAGATTTCCACGCCGGTTTCGGTGACGCCCACAGTGTGCTCGAATTGCGCCGACAGTGACTTGTCGCGGGTGACCGCTGTCCAGCCGTCGTCGAGGATCTTGGTTTCAGCGCGGCCGGCATTGATCATCGGCTCAACGGTGAAAATCATGCCCGGCTCCAGGATCATGCCTGTGCCGGCTTCGCCGAAGTGCATGACATTGGGGGCTTGGTGAAAGACACGGCCGATGCCGTGACCGCAGAAATCGCGCACGACCGAGAAGCGCTGACTCTCGGCAAAACTTTGAATCGCGTGACCGATATCGCCCAGCGTTGCGCCCGGCCTGACCGCGCCGATGCCGCGCATCATCGCTTCGTAAGTGACTTCCACCAGCAGGCGGGCCTTGAGCTTGACGTCGCCGACCAGAAAGGTGCGGCTTGAATCGCCGAACCAGCCGTCGACAATCGGCGAGACGTCGATGTTGACGATATCGCCATCCTTCAACGTACGGTCTCCGGGAATGCCGTGGCAAACCACGTGGTTGACCGATGTGCAAATCGACTTCGGGAAGCCGCGATAGTTCAGCGGGCCGGGAATCGCGCCGTGGGCCGTATGGAACTCGTAACACAGCCGGTCGATCTCGCCGGTGGTGACGCCGGGCACCACATAGGCGGTGATGTGGTCGAGCAATTCGGCGGTCAGCCGCCCGGACTTGCGCATCGCGGCGAAGGCATCGGGGCCGTGAATCTCGACATCCTTAGGGCGTTTTAAAGCTGCTTCTCTCATCGCCAAGTTCATCCGTTGTGCTTCGGGCCGGGGTAAACGAAATACGCCGTAATTTATGGCCTCAATCTGGTAAAGCCAACGTCAACGGCTCAATTTTTAAGGCCTGGGCGATGGTTATAGCATCGGGGGTCACCTCACAACCATAACAGACCGCCTCGACGCCCGCGGCCATGGCCCGCGCTAAGCCTTTGGCATAGTTGGGATCGATGTCGGCGGCCACGGCGAAGCGGTGGCAGTCACGCCGCTGGACCAGGTAGACCATCACCGCGCGGGCCCCGGCGTTGACCATATCGGTCATTTCCACCAAATGCTTGGCCCCACGTTCGGTCACCGAATCGGGAAATTCGGCGGGCTGATCGGGGCCAGCCTTGCGCTTCATGGTCACGTTCTTGACCTCGACGTAGCAGGGCGATCTTCGGGTCCGCCGGTCGGGGTCCCCGAGCAGAATATCGATCCGGGAGTTCTTGCCGTATTTCTGTTCGCGTTTGAGCGATCCATAGCCTTTGAGTTCTTGGATTTGCCCGGCTGCGATGGCCTCGGCCACGATCCGATTGGGATGAGCGGTATTGATGCCGACAAGGCCGCCAAAAATCTCAACGATCTCCCAGGTGTAGCGCAGCTTCCGCTCTGGGTTGGTGGCTGGCGACAGCCAGACGCGCGCACCAACGTCTTTCACCGACAGCATCGAGCCGGAGTTGGCGCAGTGCGCGGTCACCACGTCACCCGACGCCAAGCGCACATCGGCGAAGAATCGCTTGTAGCGGCTGATGAGAATACCTTCGATCAGCGGTGTTTCGAAGTTCATGGCTTCTTGGTCCCGCCGCCCAGGGCGGTAAACGGCGTGGTCTCGTCTAATTGCACTTCACTGGTTTTCAAGGCATCGGCAAGACGCGCCGTGGCGCTGCCGGGCCTGAGCGGCTTCTGCTGCGAGGCATGGGGCGCCCAGGCGGTCATGGTGATGATCTGAAACGTCGCCGAGAGGCGGCCACGGCCGTCGGTGAACTTTGAGCGGTAAATTTCGGCGGCCCGGAGGAAAGTTTCGCGGCGCGTCGGCGCTTTTCGGCGTTCGATCACGGCATTGGTTTCGGCCATGGCCCGCAAGTCCGCCATCAGTTTGAACATGTCGGCATAGGTTACGGTGATGCTCTCGGCATCGACGACCGGCAAGGCAAAGCCGGCACGTGTCAGCAGATTTCCCGCATCGCGGACGTCGGTGAACGGCGAGACCCGGGGACCGGCCCCTCCTGTGGTTTCGGCCTCGGCTTCCAACAAAGCCGTACGCAGTTCGCGCAAGGTCTCGCCGCCGAAGAGCGTCGCCACAAACAGCCCGTTGGGTTTGATCGCCCGGCGGATTTGGGACAAGGCCCCCGGCAGATCGTTGACCCAATGGAGCGAGAGATTGCTGAGGACCAAATCCAGCGCGTTATCGGCGAACGGCAGGAACTCTTCATCGGCTACGGCGGTCGCGCCACCGGAATTACGCCGTGCGAGGCCCGCCATCTTCGCTGAGAGGTCGGCCTGGACCAGTGTGCCGATCTTGGACCGGGCGGCGGCGGACCGACCGAGGGCGTCGGCCACTTGTCCGGTATGGCAGCCCAGATCCAAGGCCATGGGGAAGGTGATCGCGACATCCAGCAGCCGGTCGGTCAAGCGCTCGGCGGCTTCGCGCAGCAGGAAATCGTTTTGTGAAAGCTCCGGGGCCGCGCGTTCGCGATGGCGGCGCACCAAATCCCGGTCAAAAACCCGCATGCTGTCCATGCCACCTTATGGCACTTTCGGGAGGCGGCTTGAAGCACTGGACAAATACGCAATTGCCGCTTCCCGCGCTGGAAGCTACCGTCTGCCAAAGAAATTTGGCATTTTTCGAGGAACAGCTGGAACAGGCCGGCGCCATGCTTGAGCACCTTCCCGCGGCCGCGCGCTCACTGGTGCGCAGCGGCTCGCGGCTGATCCTGGATTCGTTGTTGCCGCCGCGCTGCCTCGCCTGCAATGCCATCGTCGATAGCACGGGGAGTTTGTGCAGCACGTGTTTCGCCCGTTTTACCTTCATCACCCCGCCCAGCTGTACGTGTTGTGGCATTCCTCTGGAAAGCCCGGTCATCGAAGACCTGGTCTGCGGTACCTGCCTCAGGGATCGGCCGGCCTTCGAACAGGCGCGCGCCGCATTTATTTATGATTCTCACAGCCGGGCCCTGGTGCTGAAGCTCAAACACGCGGACCGCACGGACGCTGCCGTGCATCTGGCGCGGTGGCTGCATCGGGCCGGTGCGGAACAGATCGCCCGCTGCGATGTGCTGGTGCCCGTGCCTTTACATCGCTGGCGGTTCTTCCTGCGCACTTATAATCAGGCGGCGCTGCTCGCCAATGCGCTCGGCAGGCTCGCCGATAAACCTGTGGTTCCCGATGCGCTTCAGCGCACCCGATCGACGCCCAGCCAGGGCCGTCTCGATCGCACGGCGCGGCGGCGCAATGTCGCCCGCGCCTTCGCAGCGCACCGTTTATCCGCGATCGCCGGCCGACGCGTGCTGCTGATCGATGACGTGTTGACGACGGGGGCTACCGCCGACGCCTGCGCGCGCGCGCTCCTCAATGCGGGTGCGACCGCGGTCGATGTACTGGTGCTGGCGCGGGTGCCGAGTCCTGGCGCGATGTCCGCCTGATCGTCGGGCGCGCCGTTAAGCCACTCTAAACGCCGCCTTGGTTCGCCTGGATTTTCCGAAGCAGATAAGGGCCGCAGGCGCGGCGCCGACGGGCAACTTCGCCGGCGCTCATATTGGGCGTCGTGGCGCATAGGGCGTCGCAGTCCGCCTTGGTGGTTTTGCGCCCTTGCCAGCCAATCATCTGGCGACGCAACGGCTCGGGCTTGAGGGCAAGATCCCGTGCCAGCCTGCGAAAGCTCGCCAGAAGATGCATCAGCGTCAGATGATCCAACGCTTCCAGGTCCGTCTCGGGTGTCGGGCTAGGGGCGGGAACGTCGAACCACTCGGCCGCGATGATGGCGCCTGAATCGACACTGGCCAGCATCTCGTGGACGGTGATGCCGAACCGCGTATCGCCCTCAAAGAGCGCGAATATCGAAGGATAGCGCCCGGGGCGCTCGGGCGGTCCGGGGTGGAAGTTATAGGAGGGGCCGGGTAGGGCTGCGAGCAGCTCGCCGGGGACGATGACCGCCGAGCAGAATGACAAAAGGCGCGTGCCGGCCGTTGCCGACGCGCAAGCTTCGGCCAGGCCGGCCGACGTCGTGACCGCGGTAATCTTCAGCGCCGGATTGTGAAGACGCAGGATGTCCGCGAGCACCGGGGCTTCCACCTCCCCGGTGAGCAGGATGATCCTCGAAATCGCCCCAGCGTGTTGGTCGACTGGCATGTCTATCGTTGTCGTCCCATACGGCGCGTGATTACTATCCGGGCTGTCCTACGCTCACCGTTCACCCGCGCTCAAGTATGGTTTTACTCGTGGCTCGAATCGAAATCTATACCTCGCCGATCTGCGGCTACTGTCATCGGGCCAAGCAGCTTCTGCAGCGCAAGGGCGCGGTCTTCGAGGAAATTGACGTTTTCGCCGACGGTGCGCAGCGCCAGCAAATGACCGCCCGGTCCGGGGGCCGCCAGACCGTGCCGCAGATTTTCATCGACGACCGCCACATCGGCGGCTGCGACGAACTCTATGAACTGGACTCCCAGGGTAAGCTCGATCCCCTCCTGGGGACGGACGAGTGATGAGCAAACCGGCGACATTCAAAGCGGCGTGCTTGCAAGTTAATGCCTCCACCGACATGGCGGACAATATCGCCGTGGCCTCGGACATGGCGCGCCGCGCGGCGAAAGACGGCGCCGATCTGGTATTGATGCCTGAGAACGTCAGCATGATGGAATGGGGCCGCTTCAACGTCACCGCCAAGGCCATGACCGAGGAGCGTCACGCCGCGCTCATAGCCTTCCGGGCGTTGGCCAAGGACCTCGGCGTCTGGCTGCACTGCGGCAGCCTCGCGGTGCTGTTGCCCGGCGGCAAAGTCGCCAACCGGAGCTATGTGCTCGGTCCCGACGGCGCCGTCGCCGCGCACTACGACAAGATCCACATGTTCGACGTCGACCTCGGTAACGGCGAGCGCTACATGGAAAGCGGCACCTTTGCCGCAGGCACGCAGGCGGTTGCCGTCGGTCTGCCCTGGGGGTGCCTTGGCCTCACGATTTGTTACGACTTGCGTTTCCCACATCTCTTCCGTCATCTCGCCCAAGCCGGCGCCGATTTCCTGACCGTACCGGCGGCCTTCACCAGCGGCACCGGCGAGGCCCACTGGCACGTGCTGCTGCGCGCGCGCGCCATCGAGACCGGCTGCTTTGTTTTCGCGCCGGCGCAGACCGGCATCCATGCTGGAGACCGCAAGACCTTTGGTCACGCGCTGATCATCAATCCTTGGGGCGAAATCCTGGCCGATGCCGGCACCGAGCCCGGCATCATCATCGCGACCATTGACGTCGCCGAAGTCGCCCGCGCCCGGGCGAGGATCCCGGCCTTCCGCCTCAACGCGGCGTTTTCGCCGGTCGTGCGGGGTTAAAATCCGGAATTCGCGACAATTCACTGATCCCTTGTTGTGTTATCCTTAGATCGTCGCATGACACTTAAATGAGATTATTATGATTCTGTACGACCTGACCTGCCCCGAGGAGCACCGCTTTGAATCCTGGTTCCGCAACAGCGGCGCCGTGGAGAAGCTCATTAAGGCTGGGCAGGTCGCTTGTCCGGTGTGCGGCAGCACCAAAGTCCAAAAGGCGCCCATGGCGCCGCGCATTGGCAAATCCATATCGCTGGATGACGCGCCCGTAGCCAAGAAGGCCGAGCTCGTCGCCGCAATGGAAAAAGCCACCGAGGCCTTCAACCAATTGCGTCAGGTCATTGAGAAGAATTTCGATCACGTTGGCACAAAGTTTCCCGAGGAAGCGCGGCGTATCCATTATGGGGAGTCGCGCAAGCGCGGCATTTACGGCGACGCCTCGGAACAGGAAACCCGCGCGCTCCTGGATGAGGGCATCGAGGTTCGCGCCATCCCCTGGGCCCGGGGCTCGAAATCGAATTAGAGCAAGCATAGAATTTCCGAAAGCGGGCTGCTTGTTTTAGCGCCGAACCGCCAGGGCGAGATAGTTCACATCCAAGTCCTTGCTGGTGCGCCAACTGTCGGTGAACGGATCGTAGCTCATGCCGGCGAGTTCGGTGAGTGTAAGTCCGCCCTGGCGAAGTCCGGCGGCCAGCTCGCTGGGCCGGACGAATTTGCGCCAGTCGTGGGTGCCCGCCGGAACCCAGCGCAAGATGTATTCAGCGCCGATCTTGGCCAAGGCCAGAGCTTTTAGGGTTCGGTTGAGGGTCGCGGCGACCAGTGCGCCCTGGGGCGCTAAAAGTCCTGCCGCGGAATTTAGAAAAGCCGCGACATCGCTCACGTGCTCCAGCACTTCGAGTGCCAGCACGACGTCGTAGCGGCAGTCACGGCTTAGGAGTTCCTCGGGTGTGGCGCACTCATAGGTAATTTCGAGTTCGGATCGCGCCGCATGAACCCGCGCAACGCCGACATTCTTCTCGGCAGCGTCGATGCCGGTCACACGAAAGCCCAGCCGCGCCATGGGCTCGGCGATCAAGCCGCCGCCGCAACCAATGTCGAGCAGCGTCAGGCCGGCGAAAGGCTTCACCGATAGCGGATCGCGCCCGAAATGGTTCGCCAAACGATCACGCACGAAGCGAATGCGCGAGGGATTGAAGTTGTGCAGGGGCCTGAAGGCCCCGCCGAGGTCCCACCAGCTATCGGCCAGGGCCGAGAACTTGGCGATCTCGTCCCGATCCGCCGAAGATCGTGCGCCGGTTGAAGTCCCTACTCGTGAAGCTGCTGGCATCGGCGGGTCCTGAATTTCTAATCGGGTACACTATAATTCGCCGAGAGGCGGACGCGAAACCCTCTTCGGGGCTGCCCGCTTTGACCTCTGCCACTTGTGGCTCGGGGGGGCTTTGGCTATCTATACGCTCCCAAAGGCCGGATTCCCGATGTGTACGGGCCTAGCCGGGGCGGACATTTATAGATCTAGTGGATCGAATCTAACACTTGGTGCCCGCGTTTGACTGCGGCGATGATTTTGTTTGGGTCTTTGGTCCAGGTAAAGGGTTTTGGCTTGGCGTTGATCTCGGCGAGGAATCTGTGAATAGCGGCTTTGAGGTCCTCGATAGATCGG
>CAMDRB010000102.1 GCA_945906455.1 Caenispirillum bisanense | reverse complement strand
GATCTATCGAGGACCTCAAAGCCGCTATTCACAGATTCCTCGCCGAGATCAACGCCAAGCCAAAACCCTTTACCTGGACCAAAGACCCAAACAAAATCATCGCCGCAGTCAAACGCGGGCACCAAGTGTTAGATTCGATCCACTAGGGGAGCATCCTATACTCGTCCATGGTTGCGGCGCGCCGGGAAGGACGGCCTCCAGGAAAAGCGGCATGGCCAAGGTCATTTTCACCTCGCACTTGAGAAGCGTCGCGCCCGGCGGCGCCGTGGACGCGTCCGGCGGCAGCGTAGGGGAGGCGCTGGCGGCGGTGTTTGCCGAGTATCCCCAGCTGCGCGGTTACGTGCTCGACGACCAGGACCGCCTGCGCCTTCATATCGCGGTCTTTGTCGACGGCGTCCATGTACGCAAGACGCACTCGAACATCCGCTGGGCGCCGGCAGCGAACTTTATATAATGCAGGCCTTGTCCGGGGGCTGACGCGGACGACGACAAGGGGAGGATGTAGGTCATGGCTGAACGTCTTTACGTGGCCTCGCGCAAGGGACTGCTGATTTACGAACGCGGCGCCAAGGCTGGATGGCGCCATGCCTCGACCGCGTTCATCGGTTCGCCGGTGACCATGGTGCTGGCCTCGCCCGACAACCGGACGATTTTCGCGGGCCTGAACCTCGGCCATTTCGGCACCAAGCTGCACCGCTCGACCGACGGCGGCGCCAGCTGGACCGAAATGCCAGTGCCGAGTTTTCCAAAAATCGAAGGCGGCGACAAGGACGCCAAGGCGCCCGCCGTATCGGCGATCTGGGCGATGGAATGGGCGGGGAGGGACAGGCCGGGAGCGTTGTGGCTTGGCACCGCCCCAGCGGCTTTGTTTTACTCAGCAGACAACGGCGCATCCTGGACTTTAAACGAAGCTTTGTGGAATTTGCCGACGCGAGCGAAATGGATGGGCGGCGGCACCGTCGACACGGCGCTGCACTCCATCTGCGTTGATCCGCGCAAATCGGAGCGAGTGGCGGTGGCGGTATCCTGCGGTGGCGTGACCCTCACCGAGGACGGCGGCCAGAGCTGGCGGGTGGCCGGCCACGGCCTCCGGGCGGAGTTCATGCCGCCGGATCAGCAGTTCGATCCCGACGTCCAGGATGCGCATCTCATGGTGCAATGTCCCGCGGCGCCGAACGTGTACTGGATTCAGCACCACAACGGCATTTTCCGCTGCACCGACAATCTCAAGAGCTGGCAGGAAATCGACACGGCTCCGGTATCCAGATTCGGCTTTGCCGTCGCCGTGCATCCGAAAGACGCCTCTACCGCTTGGTTCGTACCGGCCGTGAAGGACGAACAGCGTTATCCGGCCGACGGCAAGGTGGTGGTGCAGCGCACGAGGGACGGCGGCAAGACTTTCGACGTGCTGCGGCGGGGATTGCCTCAGGACAATGCTTTCGATCTGGTTTACCGCCACGGCCTGGCGGTCGACGCGACCGGCGAGCGTCTCGCCATGGGATCGACCACCGGCTCGGTGTGGACGTCGGACAACGGCGGCGACGACTGGAGCTTGCTGTCGGCGAACCTGCCGCCGGTCAACGCCGTGCGCCTGTTTTAGGAAAATTACGCGACGTTGAAGGCCGGGCAGGCGATGGCCGTGCCGCCGTGGCCGCAATAGCCGCCGGGATTTTTGGCCAGGTACTGCTGGTGATAGTCCTCGGCATAATAAAATACCGGCGCAGCGATGATTTCCGTGGTGATCGCACCAAAGCCTTTGGCGGCGAGAGCCTTTTCATAAGCCGCTCTTGAGGCCTCGGCCGCGCGCCGTTGGGCATCGCTGAATACATACACGCCCGAACGATATTGGGTTCCGACATCGCCGCCCTGGCGCATGCCCTGGGTTGGATCGTGTCCCTCCCAGAATGTCTTGAGCAGCGTGTCATAGCTCACTTTGGCCGGGTCGAAATGGATGCGCACAACTTCGTTGTGTCCGGTGAGGCCGCTGCAGACTTCGCGGTAGGTAGGATTGGGCGTGAGACCGGCGGCGTACCCCACTTGCGTCGAATAGACGCCGGGGATTTGCCAGAACAATTTCTCCGCGCCCCAAAAACATCCCAGTCCGAACATGGCGATGGCGAGGCCATCAGGGAAGGGCCCCTTCAGGCGGTTGCCGTTGACGAAATGTTTTTCCGGCACCGGCATGGCATCGGCGCGCCCCGGCAGAGCGTCTTTGGCGCTAGGCATTTTGGCTTTAGTGGAGAACATCAAGCGTCTCCCTTCTTAGAATGAAGCGGACACGGCCGATAGCGGCGGCGCCTCGGGCGTCGCACCGTCCCAGCCGCCGCCCAACGCCAGTGTCAGGCCGATGACGGCGGTGAACCGTGAGAGGCGGCTTTGCACCAAGGATTCTTGCGACTGGAAAGCGCCGTTCTGGGCATTGAGCACGGTCTGAAAGTCCACGGCGCCGGCGCGGTAACGCAATTCGGCGAGGCGGTAGGCCAGATCGGCCTGGGTCGAAGCCTCGCGGGCAAGGTCGTATTGCTGGCCGTTCTGGCCGACGGCGGCCAAGGCATCCTCGACGTCACCGAAAGCCGAAATCACAGCTTGCTGATAGTTCTCCGCCACTTCGCGATAGCGCGCGCGGGACCCCTGTTCTTGGGCCTGGAGCCGCCCGCCGGCAAACAGGGCTTCCGATGCCGATGCGCCGAGGCTGTAAAAAAACGTTCCGGTCGTGAACAGGCCGGCTAGCGCATTCGATGATGTGCCGCCCGAGCCGGTCAGTTGAATGCTGGGCAGGCGCGCTGCGCGCGCGGCGGCGACATCAAAACTTGCCGCCTTAAGATTGGATTCGGCGCGGCGCAGATCGGGCCGCCGTACCAAAAGCGTCGAAGGTATTCCGGCCGCCACTTCCGGCAGAGTCAGATCGCTGAGCATGCGGGCCTCGACATCGAACCCCTGGGGGTTGCGGCCCAACAAGACCGCGAGGGCGTGCAAGGACTGTTGCTCGGCCAACCTGAGCGCGGGCAGGGCAGCCCGCTGATTGGCCAGGGCGGCGCGCTGCTGTGCCAGCTCCAACTCCGACAACGTGCCGACGCGACGTTGAGTCTCCAACAGCCGCAGGATCGCCTCGGCGTTCCTCAGTCGATCGGCGGCATACTGCTGACGCTCGCGGGCCGAGAGCACCTGCAGGTAGGCGGTGATGACATTGGAGACCAAGGTGATGGTGACCGTCTCACGGTCGTAAAGGCTCGATTCCAGGCGCTTGACCGCCGACGCCGCCGAATTCCGGGCCTCGCCAAAAAGATCGAGTTGATATGAGGCCTGCAGGGTCCCTTGATAACCTACGCTGGTTGTCGACGGGCCGCCGCCCGCCTGGCGCACGCTGCGGCTTGCGCCGAGCCCGGCCGACACCGACGGAAAAAGCGCCGCGCCGGCGACGACGGCTGACGACTCCGATTGCAGCACCCGGAACACGGCGCTCTTGAGATCATGATTGTTGGCGGTGGCCTCGACGATCAGCCGGCCGAGCTCCGGACTTTGAAAGCGCTGCCACCACAAGGCATCGGGAGGAGCCGCGGCTCCAGGACCCCCGGCGGCCCCGGTGTTTCCGGCCGCCGCCTGCCAGCTGTCCGGGACATTGACGTTGGGCGCCGTCACGCCGGCGCAGGCGGCGAGACTCAAGACCGCGAGAATCACATGAGCGAGGCGAAGTGCTGACGCCGGCATGTCTTGCCCTCCGCCTATTCCGCGCCTAGCGCCACAACCGGGTCAAGGTTGGCGGCCTTGCGGGCGGGCAAGTAGCCGAACACCAAGCCGGTGATGAAAGCGCAGGAGAAGGCGAGAAAGATCGGTCCCGGCGAAAATTGTATCGGTTTGCCGAAATAGGAGAAGGCCAAGGCCGTGCCCATACCGACGCCAACACCGATCACGCCGCCGACGGCGCAAACCACTAAGGCCTCGGTATTGAACTGCAACAAGATATTGAGCTTGCGCGCGCCGGTCGCCATGCGGATGCCGATCTCGCGGGTGCGCTCGGTGACGCTGACCAGCATAATGTTCATGACCCCGATGCCGCCCACGAGCAGCGAGATCGCCGCGATCGAGCCCAGGAGGATCGTCAGCGTATTTTGGGTTTCGGTGGCGGTTTCGAGCACCGAGACCATGTTGCGAATCTGAAAATCCTCGTTCTTGTGGCGGGAGATGAGCAATTGGGTAATGGCGGCCTGGGTCGCGGCCATCTTTTCAATGTCACGGACCGCAACGGTGATCGAGCGCGCATAACGCTGGCCGTAAATTCGTTGCGCGCCGGTTGTGATGGGCGTGAAAATCTGGTCGTCCATATCGTTGCCGTTGTTATTGGCGCCCTTCGCCGCCATGACACCGATCACTTGAAAGGGATTGTTATTGACCAGGATGTACTTCCCGAGCGGTTGTTCGCCATTTGTGAAGAGCGCTTTGACGACGGTCTGGCCCAGCACCACCACGGGCGCATAGTCCGCGACGTCGGCATCGGTGAAGAAGGCGCCTTCGGCCGCCGGCCAATCGCGTGCGCGCGTGTAGTCGGCCGTCGTGCCGTCAACTTGCGTCTGAGCATCGTTCTTTTCGTAGCGAACCGTCACGTTGGCGGGAAATTCGGGCACGGCCTGATCGACGTTGGGCAATTCGGCGATGGCCTCGGCATCGGCCGGAACCAGCGAGGCGCGAAACCCGCCAACGAAGCGTTGATTGGGCGCGCCGGGGCGGATCAGCAGAAGATCCGTGCCCATGGCCGAAATGCCGTCGAGCACCTTCTGCTTGGCGCCGTTGCCGATGGCCAGCATGGCCACGACCGAAGCCACGCCGATAATGATGCCAAGTAGCGTCAGCAATGTGCGCATGAAATTGTTTCTAAGCGACCCAAGCGCCATCTTGCCGGCCTCGACGACGTCGGGAACGCTCGCGAAATTTGGCGCCGGACCCACGCCCTCGGGCTGGATGATTACCTTGAGTCGTGCGGCATCGGGCCGTACGGCGCCGGTGTCGGCGGTAATGCGGCCATCCTTGATCTCAACCACACGCTTCGCGCCCCGGGCGACCGCGGGGTCGTGCGTGATGATCAGAATGGTGTGGCCGGCCGTATTGAGATCGGCCAGGAGCTTCATAACTTCCTCGCCGCTCGTGCTGTCGAGAGCGCCGGTGGGCTCGTCGGCGAGGATAACTGCGCCGCCGTTCATGAGGGCGCGGGCCACGGAAACCCGTTGCTGCTGGCCGCCGGAGAGTTGATTGGGCCGATGATCGAGCCGATCGCCAAGACCGAGCGCGGTCAATAAGGCTTCGGCCCGTTCAATGCGCTGGGCATGCGATAACCCGGCATAGATCGCCGGCACCTCGACGTTTTCGGCGGCCGAGGCGCCCGCGAGCAAGTTGTACTGCTGGAAAATGAATCCGAAGGCGCTACGCCGCAGGAGCGCACGCTGATCGGCGTCCAAATCGGCGACTTCGCTGCCGGCGAACAGGTAACTGCCCGACGTCGGCCGGTCCAGACAGCCGAGTAGATTCATCAAGGTTGTCTTGCCTGAGCCCGATGCGCCCATAATGGCGATGTATTCGCCGGGATAGATGTCGAGCGAGACGCCGTTCAGCACCCGCACGCCGATTTCGCCACGGCTAAAAGTCTTGGTGATATCGCGTAACGCGATGATTGGCGCCACGCCGGTCTGCGGCGATTGGGCGCCGGCAAACGCCTGGGCGTCGCGCCAGGGATTGCTGAGCGCGGTCATATGCGCGGACCTCCGCCCGGCCGGCCGCGCTGGTTGTTACCGGAGGCCGGCTGGCCGGTGCGCGGCTGTACGCCGCCGTCGAGCGCGATTTCCTCGCCGGCGTTGAGCCCGGATTTAACTTCCGCCACCATCCGGTTCATGACGCCGACAGTGATTTCGCGTGTCACCACATCGCCATTTTCGACCACATGCACGGCGTAGCGCAACGGAGCGAGACCTTGGCCTGCATCCGCTCCACCCCTCCGGCCTTCGCCACGCGGCCGCTCGGGGGCTTCGCCGGCGCTCGGGAGATGAAGGGCCGTGACCGGAACCACCGTCACCTCGCGGGCAGCGGCAAGAACGAAGAACACCTGGGCGCTCATCTGAGTCAGCAGATCGCCGTCGGGGTTCTCGACGTCGAACAGGCAGTTATACAGAACGACATTGTTCACAACGTCCGGCGTCGGAATGATCTTGCGCAATTTGCCGTAGCGGCGCTTTTCGGATGTGCCAAGCGTCGTGAAGTAGGCTTCCATGCCAACCGTCAGCTTCGGCACGTCGGCTTCCGAGACCTGCGCCCAGACCGTCATGGTGTTGAGATTGGCGACGCGCAGCACGATCGGCGCCGTTTGATTCGCGTTCAAGGTCTGACCCTGTTTGGCAATCAGATTGACCACCGTGCCGTCCATGGGCGCGTAGATCTTGGTGTAGCCCAGATTGGCCATGTCGCCGTTGAGCGTGGACTGAGTCTGCTTGAGCTGAGCTTCGAGCTGCGCGATCTGCGCCACCGCGACCTTGAGATTTGCATTGGCGCTGTCAAAGGCGTCTTGGCTCGTGGCGTTTTCCTTCAACAGCTCCTGCTGGCGCGCAAATTGGAGTTCAGCCAGCGATCTTTGCGCCTGGCGTTGCGCCAGCTGCGCGCCCAAGTTTAAGAGCTGGGCCTCGTCGGCGTTGACCCGCGATTGATAAATCGTCGGATCGATCTCGGCCAGCAAGTCCCCCTTCTTGACGGCGGCGCCGTAGTCGACGTGCAGAATTCGCAATTGCCCCGAGACCTGAGTGCCGACGTCGACAAATTGCAAAGGCTGAAGTGTGCCAAGGGCGGTGACCGCATCCTCGACATTGCCGATGACCACCCGTTGCGTGAGGGCCGTGGCCGTGGATCCGCTCCCTCCCAAAAGCAGGCAGCCGCCCGCGGCCATGACCGCGACGATCACGGCCGCGAGGGCACCGATCAGCCAGCGCGGCCGGCGGCTTGTGGCAAAGCTCGAAAGCGCTGCCTTGTGGAGCGGGAGCTTAACGGGTTCGTACATCGCAGGTCCCTATAGCGGGCGTGTCGGCTGATGTGGGCGGCTCGCGAACCGTATTCATCGGGGCCGCGTGCATGATAAATGGTAACTGACTCTAAGTCTCTATTCAGTCTACCAAACCTATCTTTATTGTAACGCGCGAACCGGCCAAATCCTGCGCGTGTATCGGGCACTTAAGGGACGATTTGAAAATGCCGTTCGCGGTCACAGACAGGCAGCCATTGAGGCGTGTAGCTTTGACGAGCGTCATTGCGGGCGCCGGCGCCCTGGCCGTGCTGGTTTGGCTCGCGGAACTGCTCGCCGACTTTGGCATCGCGGCGATGGCCGTAGCACTCGGACTTTACCTTGGCGCTGGCCTGATTTTCGTCGCGCGCATCGCTGACCATCACCCCTACGCCCGCGTTGGCGCTGCCAATGTCGTTACCTTGGCACGCCTGATCCTGACCTGCCTGTTCGCCGGCTTTGCCCTCCAGATCGCGCAGTCCGCCGTGCCGCCCACGCCGGTTGCGGCATGGACGTTCTTCGCCGTGGCCGCTCTCGCCGCCGCGCTTGACGGCATCGATGGCCCGCTCGCGCGACGTCAGGGGCTGGTGTCGGCCTTTGGGTCACGCTTCGACATGGAGACCGACGCGTTGCTGATCTTACTGCTTTCAATCGCCGCGCACGCGCTTGAGAAAGCCGGCGCTTGGGTGCTGATCGGCGGCACGCTGCGTTATCTCTTTGTTGTCGCCGGGTGGCTTTGGCCGGCCTTGGCCCGTCCATTACCGCCGTCGCTACGCCGCCAGGCGATTTGCGTCATTCAAAGCGCCGCGCTCACACTCCTAGTGACGCCGGTCATTACCTCACCCGCGAGCGGGCTGCTGGCATTTGCCGCCTTCATTCTTCTGGTCTATTCATTTGGTCAAGATGTGGTCTGGGCCTTGCGTGGCGCGGCGTCTCAATCTGCTCATCGGCACAAGTCGGAAACATGAACGGCAGCGGCATCGCAGGGCGTCAGGACCGCACAGGCTATCGGCGCGGGCTGAGATGGATCGGAGCGCTGGCGGTGTTGGCCGCCGTGCTCATCCTGCCCGAGCGGATCACCGACTTAAAATTATCCGCAGTGTCGCGTCTGCCGGTGGAGCTGCCGCTGATCGTCGCGGCCCTGGTCCTCCTGGCAGGCAGGTCGCGCGCGGTGTTGCGCGGCGCGGTCGTGGCAATGCTCGCCGTGATGCTGCCATTCAAAATAGCCAACATGGCGACGTATTTCGGATTCGATCGGCCCTTCGAGCCGCTGGTCGATGTGCTGATGGTGCCCACCGCGCTCGACACCCTCAGCAAGACCGCCGGCATGGGCGCCGCCGCGGCCGCAGTATTGGTCGTGGCCGTGATCGTCGCCATGATCGTCACCGCTCTTACGTGGGCCACGGGGATCCTCGTCCAAGATGTCTCGCGCACAGCCAGACGCTCGATTGCCGCCGCCGCCGCCCTCGCTGCGGCGCTCGGCTTTTCGCCTTACGCGACGACCGCCGCGACGGTGTTTGTCCGTGATCAGGCGATCGCGATTTCACAAGGGCTTCGTGATGCCGCGCAGTTTCGTGCAGAGCTTCTTGAAGACCCCTTCAGCAACCTTCCGCCCCTGAGCCGTCTCGCCAAACTCAAAGGCAACGACGTGTTGCTGATCTTCGTCGAATCCTACGGTCGCGCGTCGCTCGACAATCCGGCCCATTCCCCGTTGCTGCGCGGCAACTTGCGGCGGTTCGCCGATGCCCTTAAGGCCGGTGGATTCAGCGCGCGCAGCGCCTGGATGACGTCGCCAACCTTCGGCGGCGAAAGTTACCTTGCTCATAGCACGGCCGTGTCGGGCCTATGGGTCAATAATCAGCAGCGCTACGCCCAGTTGCTTCGCAGCAGCCGCTCCAGTCTGATCAGCGATTTTAACGGCGCGGGGTGGCGCACGGTCGCGGTCATGCCCGAGATCACCATGCCTTGGCCGGAGGCGGATTATTTCAAGTACGGCAAGATCTATTCGGCCCCGGAACTCGCCTATAAGGGCGAGTCATTTGACTATTTGACGATGCCAGATCAGTACACGCTCGCGACATTCCACAATTTTGAGCTGGCGCCGAAGGAGCGCCCACCGGTCATGGCCGAGATCGCCCTGATCTCCAGTCATATTCCCTGGGCGCCGATTCCGAAGCTGGTGCCTTGGGCCGATGTTGGCGATGGCAGCGTGTTCACGACCGCGCGCACGCCCGAGACCGCCAACGAAATCTGGCGCGACGCCAAAAGGGTGGCGGAATATTACGCCCTGTCGGTGGATTATACCCTGCAAACCCTGATGTCGTTTGTGACGACCTTTGGGCGCGACAATATGCTGGTGATCATTCTCGGCGATCACCAGCCGATGACGTTTATTGCCGGCGAGGACGCCAACCACGAAGTGCCGGTTCATATTATCGCCCGCGACCCCGAGCTACTGGCGGCGCTTGACGAGGGGACGTGGACCGACGGCATGGAGCCCGACAAGACCAGCCCCTCATGGCCCATGGATAGCTTGCGCGGGCGTCTCCTTGGGGCTTTCACGCCGCGCCCGGATGGGACATTGTCGCCGGCAACAGGTTCCGGCCAGAAGCCTTAGGAGTTCAGACCGATGTTCATTCGGTTCGTCGAGCAGACGCAAAGCCGTGCATGGCCCGAAAACGCCGTGGCGATCATCCCGCTGGCGGCGGTGGAAAGCCATGGCCCGCATCTGCCGCTCGGCACCGACGGGCTGATCGTCGAGGGTCTTCTCGACCGCGCCGAAAAGGAAGAGAGCGGGGCGGCAACTTTCGTGCGCCTGCCGCTGCAGTGGCTCGGCGCCTCGGCCGAACACGCCGACCATTCGGGCACGCTGAGCATCGAGCCGGAACACTTGATCGCCCAAATCGTCGCGGTCGCGGAAGGCCTCGCGCGGGCCGGCATCCGCCGCGTGGTGCTGTTCAACGGCCACGGCGGCAATGTGGCGGCGGCGGCGATCGCCGCCCGCAAACTCCGGACGCGGC
>CAMDRB010000101.1 GCA_945906455.1 Caenispirillum bisanense | reverse complement strand
TTGGTTAAGCAGCTGGGCTCATCCGACAAGGCGCGCCTCGACGAATACTTCACCTCGCTGCGCGAGCTGGAGAAGCGCCTGGATCTGGAACTGCAGAAACCCGCACCGCTCGCGGCTTGCACGGTTCCCAAGAAGATCGACGAGCAGGGTGCGATGGGCTTGGTGATCGGCGACGCCATGATCAATCACAAACTGCATGCTCAATTGATTGCGCATGCCTTTGCCTGCGGACAGACTCAAGTCGCCAGCGTCAACTTCGGCGGCTCGCTGTCGAACCTGCGCCGGCCCGGCATGCAGCAGACCTTCCACATGTACACGCACGAAGAGCAGATCGACGCCGAGAAGGGTTATCAAGTCAACGTCGAGTGGTTCAGCAATCAGGTTGTCGAATCCCTCCTTGAGTTCGCGAAGACAATCGAGGGCTTCAAGGAAGGCGACCGAAACCTGCTTGATCGTTCGGTCATCATGTACTCGACGGACAGCGGCTATGCCCGTACGCACTCGACCGAGAACATCCCGATGATGACCATCGGCAGCGCCGGCGGCCGCATGAAGACGGGCATCCACGTCTCGGCCAAGGGCGATACCGCCACGCGCGTCGGCCTGACAGTCATGCAGGCGGTGGGCGTTCCCATCGGCACCTGGGGAACAGAGTCGAACAAGACCTCGAAGACCTTTACCGAGGTCCTCACGTAGGCATAAAATACGCTTCAAGATCTAAGTATCGGCAACGCCGCCTCGGTCTACAAAGACCCAGGCGGCGTTCGTCATTTAGGGCGGGATCGCTTGAACGCGCTCCGGAAGCGCAAGGGCAGCAGCTCGGTTAAGGGACGAGGAAGTGCCAAACGCCTTCGACACCGTTGCCCACGGGCCGTTCAGCCGAGTCATGGAAGAGCGAATAAACCGGCTTGCCCTTATAGGCCCATTGCCGGGTGCCGTCCTCGCGCACGAGGATCCGCCAATCGCCGACGGGCTTGGTATCCGCCCCTTCGACTTCCAATGGAATCCAGGCTCGCGCGCAGCCGCCGTTGCACATTGATTTACCGCCTGTGTCTCGGTCGGAGATATAAAGCTTAAACCCGCTGGCGGCATGGCGGTACGCGAGGCCGCCGGCTTCTTCGATCAGCGCGATATTGCCGGGATGTTCAATCTTGGTCTGGGAAGCTCCCATCGCTGAGCCAGCCGCCAAGGAGAGCAGGGCGCCGAAGACGGGAGCAAGGGTCGCGATACGCATACGAAATGACCTCCGCCGATCTGAGCGACGATTCTAGCTCACGTCAGCCTGTCGATCAACTCCGGGCGATCAACTCCGAGCCGCCAAACGCAGCTTTTGGTCCAGATTCATATAAATGGCGCGCTCCCTACCGGAAAACCGGAAGCCACTTTTCCGGGACGTGCTCTAGTAATCCACAGAAAGACGCGCGCTAATCCGGCGGGGCAAGGTGGTCATGAATGTGCCGGAGCTGCCGGCCACGTTGAACGAATAGTTGTTCGTGACGTTGGTGGCCAGCACGCGGATCGACGCCGGCGCGGAAAACACGCTGAATTGATATCGCGCGCCCAAATCGACGGTCGTGCTTGACGGAACCTTATACGTGTTGAGCCTGTCGGCGAAAATCGCGCCCTGGTTGGCGATTTGGGAATCCACCGAAAAGCCCCGCCAGGACGCTGGACCGTACTGCAGATTGAGCCTTAAGGAGCGGGGCGTTTCGCCGGAAGGAACACGGCCGATGAGTCCCTGGTCAACCGTCAGGCCCGAAACGCGCGAGCGGATGAAGACCCCGCCGGCCACGAGGCGCAAACCCGGCGCGACGGGACCTGAAATTGACAATTCAATGCCGCGGTTCGTCGTGTCGCCGACAGTCGTGTAGATGTTGGCGGTATTGCGGTTAAGGTAGGGCTTCTTGACCTCGAAGACGCCAGCGACAAGCCGCACATTCGCGTTCAGCGCATAACGCAAGCCGGCATCCACCTGTTGCGTGATGCTTGCCGGTTGCGGTTCGCCGTAGTTTAACGCCGTCTCGGGCGCGATTCCCGATTCCTCCAGGCCGCGTGTATAGCTGGCGTAAACCGCGAGGTCGCGGGTCGGATAAGCCGCCGCCGTGGCATTGTAAATCCACTGGTTGTCACTTGAATTGGCCCGCGCTAACCCCGGTTGGTCGAGGGCCCGCTTAAGATATGTCCGTTGCAGTCCGGCGCTGAATTCACCGACACCGTTCCAAAGACCCTCATACGCCACACCGCCCGTACCTTGGCGTACCTCATCGTGGCTGGTCGGCGTGAAATTGAGAGGCGGCTTAGGGAACCGCACGTTCACGCCCATGGTGACTGGCCCAAAAACGAGCGTCTGACCGCCGCCAAAAACGCGCGTGGTGTCGCGGCCGCGCGCCGCCATGTGGAGCGTGTGCCGCCTTGGGCCTTCGGTGAATACCCGCGATACTCTTATCTCGCCCGAATACGATCCGTTGCTTTGGGGGGGATTGGCGATCATCGACAGATTGGCGCTCAGGTCGGGCCGGATGTTGCGATAAAAACTGATGAAGCTGGCCCGCTTGTCAGATAGCGAACGGAAAATTCCGGCACGGACCGTCCACTCGCTTTCAAGATCGACGCGCGACAGGACGCCAAAATTTGAATCGTATTGCCTCCAGTCCGCCCAGTCTTGGGAGACATAAACACCGCGTTTGATTTTTGGCGGCAGGGTGGCGCCCGCGGGGAACCACCGGCCGGTATTGGACTCCCAGTCGGTTTTCTCATCGCGCGCCCAGAACGGAGTGATCTCAACGTTGTCGGCCGGCCGCCAGCGGAAGATACCACCGGCCGTCCAGGTTCGAGACGTGTTCCCTGGAGGGAACACGTCATGGTGGGCCGATGCGCCGATCGTAAGCCCAAGCTTGTCGGCCAAAATGGGAATCTGGGAATCGATCTCGAGGCGATAGGTGCCTTCGGAACTATAGGTGCCCACGGCGCTGACAATGGTCTTTTCCCCGGGCAGGCGAAGTTGAAAGTCGGCGATGCCGGTAGGCGCGGGGAATGGATAAGACTGGGCGCTGAGCCCAACGCGGATTGTGGACCCGCGGACAAGACGGTTTCCGAGTTGGATCTGCTGGTCGAAGTAAAGACCTTCGATGCGCAGGTTGCCGGCCTCGGACGGACTGAATCCCCGGGCATTTCCGGCGGAATACAGGCCGATATTTTCATTGCCGACCGAATTGCCGAATGCGTCCTGAGCCGACGCGACCGCGTTGTCGGCTGCACGCTGTGCAAGGGCCGTATTGGAGCCGCCAGCCATGGCAAGCAGGATCGCCGTCGAATAGCGCAACCGCCTCATCTTTCGCCCCTCAGAATTCGACCCGTCTGGGCGCTCGCGTGCATGTGTCGCGAGACACGGGTATCTCAGCACCGACCGGGCTGCTGCCCGGAACGTTTCTGGACCGCTAACGCCATTATTCGGAAATTTCGCTCGGCGGGTGATGGCTAGGTTTAAAACCGGCCTTTAACCTGCTACATTTCACGCGCGGCTTTGTAGTACGTGACGTGAGTGCGGCGCAAGCCTGATCTGCCTAGAAGGCTTATTCTAAAGAGTAATTTAGCTCCGGGCATCGGCGGCCGGAATTATGGCGTTGTAAGTGCCCACTGAGGAGCATGAGACGTGATCCGCATTGACCATATCGACCATTTTGTCTTGACCGTGGCCAATGTCGATGCGACGTGCGCTTTCTACGCGCGGGTCCTCGGCATGGAAGTGCAGACCTTCGGCGAAGGGCGAAAAGCGCTGCGATTTGGCGCACAGAAAATCAATTTGCATCTCGCAGGCCACGAATTCGAACCAAAGGCAGAAACTCCCAAACCAGGCTCAGCTGACTTTTGTTTGATCGCGTCCGTGCCGCTTAACGACGTGATCGCCCACCTTGGAAAACTTGAAATTCCGATCGAGCTGGGTCCGGTCAGTCGAACGGGGGCGACAGGGCCGATCCGCTCGGTCTATATCAGAGATCCTGACGCCAATTTGGTCGAGATCGCCAACCAAGTTGGGCCATGACGTGGAGCCGTCGGCATTGACCACTGCGCCCAAAAAAAAAGATCGTAAACGTATCAATTTGGCGCTTCAGGGTGGTGGCGCTCACGGCGCATTCACCTGGGGCGTGCTCGACCGCCTGATGCGCGATGGGCGAATCTTTATCGACGGGATCAGCGGGACCAGCGCCGGCGCCATAAATGGCGTGGTGTTCACCGACGGATTTATCAAGGGTGGACGGCAGGGCGCCATCGATAGCCTCAGGACTTTCTGGAGTGAGGTTAGCGCCCGGGCGCTAATATCTTCGGGCCATTCGATGATGCCGTGGTTCATGCCGGAGGCCGACAAATCATGGAATGTGGACGACTCTCCACAATTCATGATGGCAGATTTCATGACCCGTATGTTCTCGCCCTATCAGTTCAATCCGCTCAACCTCAACCCATTGCGCGACATCCTTTTGGAACAAGTCGATTTTGCCGGGCTGCGCCGGCGTTCGGACATTAAACTCTTCGTCGCGGCGACTAACGTGCGCACCTGCAAGCTCAAGGTATTTCGTACCGAGGACATGTATGTCGAGGCTCTCCTTGCATCGGCCTGTTTGCCTCTCATGTTTCGCGCCGTAGAATTTCAAGGAGAGCAGTATTGGGACGGTGGCTATCTTGCCAACCCGGCTATTTCGCCGCTCATACACGACTGCGTCAGCAAGGACGTCTTGATCGTCCAAATTAACCCCATGAATCGCCCGGACGTACCGACGACGGCGCGCGAGATCATCAACAGGATCAATGAAGTTAGTTTCAATTCCACGATGGCGCGGGAAATGAGCGGGATCGCCACGATTTCGAATCTCATTGCTGCGGGAAAATTGCATGACACGCCGTTCCACCGCGTCAACTTCCATATCATCGTCGCTGAAGAGGAAATGAGTCGCCTTGGCGCGGCATCGAAATCCAATGCCGATTGGAAATTTCTGACATATCTCTATGAACTCGGTGTTGCCACAACCGACAAGTGGCTGGCTGACCATTTCGACCGGATCGGCCTGGAGTCCACCTTGGACATGGTCAAGGCTTACTCATAAAGTGGCGTGGAGACGCTCCCCGCAGGCCCCTCGGGCCGGGAAGGACTCTAAGTCTCAGAAACTGCATCAATTTTGGAAACCAGGTCCATGCCGATTCAAGTGGCGGTTGTTGGCGGCGGGCCTGCCGGCCTCATGGCTGCCGAGACCTTGCTTGCTGGCGGCGCTGGTGTCGATCTCTACGATGCTATGCCGACGGTTGGCCGCAAATTTCTGTTGGCCGGGAAGGGCGGCCTGAATATCACGCACGCCGAGCCCCTTGAGCTGTTCCTTTCCCGTTTCGGCCGGCATCGCGTCGAGTTGGAGGCAATGCTATTAGCCTTTGGACCCGAAGCATTGCGGGCGTGGGTCCATGACCTGGGCATCGAGACATTTATCGGCACATCGGGACGCGTGTTCCCGAAGGAAATGAAGGCGGCCCCGCTGCTCCGGGCTTGGCTACGCCGACTGCGCCGGAGCGGCTTAAACTTGCACATGCGCCATCGCTGGTGCGGCTTTGCTGGATCAGACCCGCGACACCTTCGGTTCGAGACCCCGGCAGGGCCAGCCGCCGTCCACACCGAGGCCACAGTCCTGGCCTTGGGGGGAGGAAGCTGGCCGCAACTTGGTTCTGATGGCAGTTGGGTCGAGACGCTGCGCGGGCAGGGCGTTTCTCTGGAATCCTTGCGGCCCGCGAATTGCGGGTTCGATGTTGCCTGGAGTACTCATTTTAAGGAGCGCTACGCCGGCCAACCGGTCAAGCCGGTGATTGCGCAATTCTTTGAACCGAGCGGCGGTCAAGTGCGACGCCAAGGTGAATTTATCGTTTCGGCGACCGGGGTCGAAGGCGGATTGATCTATGCCTTGTCGGCAAGCGCGCGCGATGAGATCGCAAAAAACGGCAAGGCCGTGATCCGTCTTGATCTCGTGCCGGCGCGCGATTCCGCGCGGCTCGGCCAAGAGCTTTCGCGCCCTCGCGGAAAAAATTCTCTGGCCAATTACTTGCGAAAATATGCTGGCATCGACGGCGTGAAGGCCGGATTGGTGCGCGAGCTTCTGCCGGCGGCGGATCTGGAAGACCCCGCGCGATTGGCCGCTGCGATCAAGGCATTGCCGCTTACCCTGACGGCTCCCCGTCCACTCGCCGAGGCCATTAGCACCGCGGGCGGCGTCATGTTCAGTGGTTTGGACGACAAACTCATGCTTCGGGCGCTGCCGGGCGTGTTTTGCGCGGGCGAAATGCTGGATTGGGAGGCTCCAACCGGGGGCTATCTCCTGACAGCCTGTCTTGCCTCGGGTCGCCGCGCGGGCCAGGGAGCGTTGGAGTGGCTGGGGTCGTCGACCGTGACAGGGGCGCCGTCCCGTTAGCGCGTTTCCCGGAAAAGTGGCCTTCCGGTTTTCCGATAGGAAGCGCGCTATCTATATGAATCTGGACCATTTCCCGACTCAAGCGAACCGGGAAATGGTCTAGCACGGCGCATTTGCGTATCCCCCCAGTCGTGATAAATACCCGCCATGTTGAACATTTCCAATATTACCTACCGCATCGGCGCGCGCGTATTGCTGGATAGCACCGGTGTCGCCATCAATGCCGGGCACCGCGTGGGTTTGGTGGGCCGTAACGGCACAGGTAAGACGACGTTGCTCAAGCTCATCACCGGAGAGCTCTCGCCGGCCGAGGGCACGATCGACATTCCCCGGCGCTGGCGCGTCGGAATCACCAGTCAGGAAGCTCCGCACGGACCCAAGAGCCTTATCGACACCGTCCTGGCGGCCGATACCGAGCTGGTGTCGCTCCTGTCAGAGGCCGAGTCGGCAGCTGACTCAGCGCGAATTGCCGCGATCCATACTCGCCTTGCCGATAAAGATGCCCACACCGCCAATGCCCGGGCGGCCGTAATCCTAGCCGGTCTTGGCTTCGACGAGCGTGCTCAGCAGAAGGCCTGCGATGATTACTCAGGCGGCTGGCGGATGCGTGTGGCGCTGGCTGGCCTGTTGTTCATTCAGCCCGAACTACTTCTGCTCGACGAGCCTACGAACCATCTCGATCTTGAGGCTACGCTCTGGCTCGAGGACTATCTTAGTAACTATCCGGGCACGATATTGCTCGTGAGCCATGACCGTGAATTGCTCAACCGCGCCGTCGATGAAATCCTTCACCTTGAAAACGGCAAGATGACGCTCTACCGCGGCGGATATGACCGGTTCGAGGCCACGCGCCGCATGCGCCTTGAACAGAACGAAAAACAGCGCGCCAAGAAAAAAGCGCGCCGCGCCGAGATTGAGAGTTTTGTCGCTCGTTTCCGCGCCAAGGCGACAAAGGCCAAGCAGGCGCAGTCGCGGCTCAAAATGCTCGAACGCATGCAGCCCATCGCCGAGCATCACGAGGAAGGCAGCATTAGCTTTATGTTCCCGGAGCCGGAGCAGCTTTCGCCGCCGCTTTACAGCATGGACAAAGTGGCGATCGGCTACAACAGCAAGCCTGTCCTTAGCAACCTTTCGCTGCGGCTCGATACCGACGACCGCATTGCGCTGCTCGGTGCGAACGGCAACGGCAAGTCGACACTGATCAAATTGCTGGCCGGGCGTCTCGCGCAGTTGTCGGGCGAAGTGTCCAAATCGGGAAAGCTCCGGGTTGGTTATTTCGCGCAGCACCAAGCCGAGGAGCTTGACCTCAACGCGACCCCACTAATCGAAATGCAACGTCGCCGCCCTGAAGAGTCCGATCAAAGCCTACGCAACCACCTGGGTCGTTTCGGCTTTGGCCAGCAAAAAGCCTTGACCACGATTGCAAGTCTGTCCGGGGGAGAGAAGGCGCGGCTGCTATTTGCCCTGATGACAATTGCAAAGCCGCATATTCTGCTCCTGGACGAACCCACGAACCACCTCGACATGGATTCTCGGCAGGCCCTGGCCGAAGCCATCAATGCTTTCGAGGGCGCCGTCGTCCTGATTAGCCACGATCCGCACGTTTTGGAATTGACCGTAGACCGGTTCTGGCTCGTCGAAGGCGGTCGGGTACGGCCCTTCGACGGCGATATGGAAGACTACCGCAATCATCTTCTCGGCCACGGGGCAGCGAACAGGGACCGTGGCCGAAGCAATGGCAACGGCGATACTGCCAGCAAAAAGGATGAGCGCCGCCGGGCAGCCGAACGGCGTAGCGCGCTGAGCCCCCTAAAAAAGCGACTGGCCCAGGCTGAAAAACAGGTCGCCCAGCTCGAATCCGATCGCGCGAAGCTCAGACAATCCATGGCCGACCCGAAAACCTACGGCAAAGACATCGGGCGGCTGCTCGACTTGCAGAAGCATCTCGGCCAAGTGGAAAAGAATCTCAAGACGGCCGAGCACGATTGGCTGACGCTGCAGGAGGAATGGGAGCGAACGGAGCCCGTGGCTCGCGAGGTTTCGAACGGCTAGGAAATAAATCGGCCGAGCCTAGCCTAGCCGAGCCTAGCCACGAGCGATGGCGGTAATTTCCGCCAGCCCGTGGCGCATGTCAGTCATGATGAATTCGGCCTTCGCGCCTGGGCCGCCGGAATGCGGATTGGGAAATCGCACCACCCAGGCGTTCATCTTCACCGTCAAGCCGCATAGCACGCTACCCACTTTGAACTGGGTTTCTTCGATGTAGGCTTTGACCTGCTCGAATTTGGCCGCGGTCAGATTGCGCCACATGTCCTCGGACATGGCGCTAAAATCCTGAAAAGTGCGCTTCAGAAAACTGATCAGTCCGGAAATCGTCTTCCCGACCTTGTCCATCTCCGCGAGCAGCGGCCGGTCGTTGCGCACCTGCATGCTCTTTCGCATGTCTTGCATGGAATACAAAAAGCCGTCCATGAGCGGCGCCACACGATCGAGGCATTGGCTGTAATAGGAAAGCGACATGAAAATGTCGCCATAATCCTCCAGGAACTTAGGAATCTGGTCGATGGAGATTTGGAGTTTCTCGGCCATGACCTTTAGGCGCGTCAGGGCTTTCTTGACGTCGGGGTCCTTGAAGAGTCCAACGACATCCTCGAAGCGCGTCATGCCATTACTCTCGGCGCCGTAAATTTCTCGAATCAGCGGCATCGTAAATCTCGACATGTAGCTCGTGAGTTGTCGGTTTTTCTCTTCCGAAAGCCGGAGGTCTGCGAAATTGTTTACCGGGATTCCATGTTGGCGGAGCGAGCGACGCAGGCTGAAGACGTCGTAACTCGGCAACGGTCCAAGACGAAGGAGGATTGCGAAGTCGGGGTGGGACGGGCCTTCCGCCCACTTGAAGTGTTGAGGTAAGTCACGGATTTCGATTTGACCGCTCCCGCTTTCGCGGTCGGCGAAAAGTTCCATGACCCCCACGAGGTGGCTGTTCTTGATCAGGCGCGAGCGGGCGAGCGATTCGGTTGCGAAGGGAATAATGTTTAAGGGCAGGAGGAAAAGCGAATCGATATTGCTGTCCGTAATCGATTACAGAATTGCCCGGGGCTCGACACCATATTCACGTCCAGGTCTCTCCCTCCGCCCGCAGGCCTCGACAGAGGGCACGGGTGTTCGCCTCCAGCAACGCGCCAGGACGGGGAGTGTTGCAGAAGTGGTATCGAATCGCAACCAATTGCCGCCAAGAGGGAGAACGCGAGGATTCGGCCGGGCATTAGCCGGCGCCCCCGGTTAGCGGGGTCTCCAAAAATATCCTTGCAGAATAAGTGGTTAGCTATTCGGTCATGGAGTTGAGGGCTTCTTCGAGCTCGAAGAAGGTGGGCTGGACGGTGGTCGGCACATTGCCGCGTCCAATCTCCACGGATACCTGGGGAGCAGTGCATTGTTGCCTCCTTCGCCATTGCCGACTGGAGGTAGAGCGTAGCGGAACCGGAAGGCGGTAATGGCGGTGTCGCGGTTTCCGGGGCCGGCGGTCGGTAGCCGAGGCTGCTGTGCGGGCGGATCGTATTGTAATGCCGCCGCCAAGCCTCGATCAGCACCTTGGCTTCGGCCAGACTGTAAAAGA
>CAMDRB010000100.1 GCA_945906455.1 Caenispirillum bisanense | reverse complement strand
ATTTGCCGGTAATCAAAACCGGCCGGCGTCCACCCATCCGCTCAGGCGCGACGCTGCCGTGCTGCCGATGCCGGGCCGACCACTTCACCACGCTCGATGGCGCGACCTCGAGCGCCGCCGCCACCTCGCGTACGGTCTCACCCGAGGCGGCGTGATCGCTCGTTGTCGGATATCCATTGAAAGGGGTCTTGCCATGACTGCTGGCCTCCAAACCCAGCAGTCAGCTTGAATCACAATTCAAGCATTCAGGGAATCCCCAGATTCAGTCAAACCGCAACACGCTCTAGAACTGTTCGAAGGCGGCAAGGCCGAATGGATCGCCATTTCCGACAAATTGTTTGGAACCGGAAATGACACCCCGCCCGCGCTTGCTCATCGCGCCATAAGAGTCCTTACCGGCCAGGTCCTGGTAAGGCCCGAATGCGCATTGCCCATTGCCAATGGCAAGACGTCTACGAAAAGCTTTCTCGAGTATGAAAAATCAAAATACCGGGATGTATTGGCTGATCCGGGCGAAGCCAAGGGACAGATTGCAAGGGCATTGTTCATAAACGGCGCGGTGAGCTACTACCATTTTTTTACCTACCATTTTCCCGGGCTTCTATTCCTAAGTTTTGTCAAAGGCGAGCGCGTGCCGTTAGTTGTGGCACGTGACTTTCCAGCAGCAGCCGAGTCCCTTTTATATAAATTATTACCGACCATGGCCGGCGGCCGGGAGGTCGACGTCGTCAGGGTGGTCAATGGTATCCATGACGTTGAGGACGTCATCTATACGTTGGCGCCGGAGAGATTTCTCGCGGGTCTATTAGGCCGACAGCTTATCCTGCCGTTTGTCTTGCACAATGCGGGAATCGCCAACCCGTTGCGGGACCTTGGCGGGCTAAAGCTCTTTGTTCGGCGCGAGGGAGACAGTACCGGACGCAAGCTGGTCAATCAGCCCGAGGTCGAAGCTTGGTTCGTGGCAAGAGGCTATGTTCCCGTGAATCCCGGAACCCTACCGATGGAAGAGCAGGTCATACTGTTTTCTCGCGCCACCCATATCGCGGGTGTCGAGGGCGGGGCACTCACGAATTTATTGTTCGCGGCGAACGCCGACTACATCGTGATGCTGGCAAGTCCCGCGACCGAAAAAGATCTCTTTTTTCAGCCTTTGGTGCGGGGCACCAAAACCGTGTTCCATACGGTTTACGGGGAAATTTGCGGTCCCGGGCCGGTTAGCCGGGCTTCGGACTATATCTTGCCGATCGCGAAGCTCGACGCGTTAGATTTATACGTTGCGAAGTGACGCAGTAAGTCCTTTGAATTACGTAATTCTACACATTTTTTGAGGGCCCTTAGGGGCTCACGTCACTTCGTACAGTTCACGGCAGAAGCATATAAGAATTGGGAGAATGCGGCCTCCTAAGCTCGCGGGGTGGCTGGATGGCCGCAGGTCTGCTACCAACATGACAAGGCTTTTGAGAACTCCGAGAGTCCCGAGAAAGAACCAACCCACGGTGGGGTGTGGTTGGCAGCCACGCCTAGAACGGAGGGTCCGATGAACCGCGCACTCCTGGCTATAGGATTGTCCATGATGATGGCCGCCCTGGGACAGCCGGCTCACGCCGCAGGTAAGGACCAAACCAAGTTCAAGCGCGTCTCGCCGCAGTACATCGCGGCCTTGGCCGCTCCGGGTGCGGTCTCCGGGAGCGGCGCGGAAGCGTGGGGCTTGTGGCCCCTCGATCCGGGCCCGCGCGGTGTGCGGCTGAACCGCTATGAACAACTACGCGCCGCCGGTGATATCGCCCCAGCAAAGTGGAAGTTCGACAACGCCGACTGGTGGATGGAGGAGAACGGCTTGATCATGGAGGCGCCGGAGTTTCCGCTGCCTCCGGGAAAATACATCGTCACGGGCAGCCGCGAGGTGACGGCCGTGCTCACCGTTCATCCCAAGGACAAGGACGGTGCGCAACGGTGGGAGCTTAGCGACGGCGCAACGATCTATGACGTGACGCACCTGAAATGCCGCTCCGCCCGCTACACGCCGGCGGTGAGCAGCAATACGTGCTCGCCGGCCAATGCCAAGCGGACCGGATACCCGGTGACTCCAGGGGCCGATATGCCGTCGATCGAGGGTTGCAACAAGCAAGACTATGCGGTTCTCATCGTGGTCGGTGTGGCTGCCGATAATTGATCGCCGGTAGCACCGGCTGGGAGTTCTGGTATTACGGTGACAGTGCACTCAATTACCGTTGGAGGATAATTAGCGCACTGTCACCGTAATTCCGTACGCCTTTAAATGTCTATTCGGAGGGTTGCCATGACGCGGACGATCGCTGCGCTGCTGATGATCGCTTCGATGACGCCTGCGCTCGCGCAAGATGCGCCGCCCCCGCTTTCAACGCCGATCGATCCCGCGCGACTTTCAGCGACCATACGAACAATCTCCGGCGATGACTTCGAAGGCCGCGGACCGGCAACGCCGGCTGAGGCCAAAACCGTCGACTACATCGCCAAGCAGTTCGCCGCCGCCGGTCTTCAGCCCGGAGGGCCGAACGGTTCGTGGGTTCAGGCCGTACCCCTCGCGCGCTTTGAAATCACCGGGCCGGTCAGGCTCAGTCTCGCCGTGGGCGGATCGACGAAAAATTTCACCCAGGGCGAGGAAGTAGTTGTCCAGACGCTCACACCCGTCGGCCACGTTGCCATCGTCGATGCGCCGCTGGTCTACGTCGGCTACGGCGTAAAAGCGCCCGAGTGCGGTTGGGACGACTTCAAGGGTGTCGACCTGCGCGGCAAGATCGCCGTGGTCCTGGTCAACGATCCCGATTTCGAGGGCCCGCAGCTGGAGAAGAGCGCGGGCTGTTTTGGCGGCCGGGCCATGACCTACTACGGGCGCTGGACGTATAAGTATGAAGAGGCCGCGCGCCAGGGCGCGCTGGGAATGTTGATCGTGCATGAGACCGAGCCGGCGGCCTACGGCTGGGCGACGGTTAAGAATTCGAACATCGGTGCGGAATTCGACATCGTGCGCGACGCGCCGAGCGCAGCACATCCCTTGCTTCAGGGCTGGATTCAACGCGATGTCGCGGCCGCGCTCTTTACCTCGGCGGGCCTGGACTTCGAGGCGGCAAAGCGCGCGGCGCAAAGCGCGGATTTTCGCCCGGTGGCGCTGAAGGGCGCGGGTTTCTCCGCCGATTACGCGGTTCAGTCCAGCCGGATCGTCAGCGCCAATGTCGTTGGACGGCGGGTCGGAGCATCGCGGCCTGATGAGACCCTGATTTACTCCGCCCACTGGGACCACCTCGGCATCGGCGTGCCCGATGCGCGCGGCGACCGCATCTACAACGGCGCGGTTGACAACGCCACCGGCATCGCGGCGCTGCTCGAGCTCGCGCATGCCTTTGGACGGTCGCCACCGACGGCGCGTTCCGTGCTGTTCCTGGCCGTGACCGCCGAGGAGCAGGGGCTTCTCGGGTCGGCCTACTACGCCGCCCACCCGCTTTATCCCCTGGCAACCACGGTCGCCGATCTCAACATGGACGCGCTAAGCCCGACGGGCCGCGCGCACGATCTCTCGACCTCGGGCAGCAGCAAGGTCGACCTGGAGGATAGCCTCAGCGCGATTCTGAAATCGCGCAATCGCACCCTCAGCCCCGATGCCGAGCCGGAGAAGGGCCATTTCTACCGGTCCGACCATTTCCCCTTCGCCGGTGTCGGCGTGCCGGCGGTCTCGATCGAATCCGGGGTCGATCTTGTCACGGGCGGCAAGGCGGCCGGCATGGCCCGGCGGAAGGACTACGTCGAGAACCGCTATCACCAACCGAGCGACGAATGGAGTCCGAGCTGGGACATGAGCGGGATTGTCGAGGACATCGGCGTGGCCCTCACTCTTGGGCGCGAGCTCGCGGATTCCCGGTCCTGGCCGGAATGGAAGCCCGGCGCGGAATTCAAAGCGATCCGCGATAAGACCGCGGCCCAGCGCCGGTAGCGCGAATAAATTCGTACCAGGTACAATGACCCCCGATGACGCGAATTCTCAAACGCCTGCTCGGTCTCACGGCATTGTGTTTCACAGGCGTCACGGCATTATGTTTCACAGGCGTCGCCTCTGCCGGGCCCTTTGAAGATGGCATGGCGGCCTACCAACTCAGTGACTTCGCCAAGGCCGCCCGGCTGTTCCGGCCCTTGGCGGATCAAGGCGATGCGGCAGCGCAGACCCTGCTCGGCTTCATGTATGCCAATGGCGAGGGCGTGATCGCGGACGCCGCCGAGGCCGTCGCGTGGTACCGCCGGGCCGCCGATCAGGGCAATGCGCGCGCCGAGTTCAGTCTCGGTTTCATGTACGCCAACGGCCAGGGCGTCCCCGAGAGCAGTGCCGAAGCCCTCAAGTGGTATGGCAAGGCCGCCGCGCAGGGCGATGCCAGGGCGCAGCGGAATCTCGGCTTGATCTACGACCTCGGCGAGGGCGTGGCTGAGGACGATGCCGCGGCGGTCAAGTGGTACGCCAAGGCCGCCGACCAGGGCCATGCCCTGGCTCAGAACAATCTTGGCTTGATGTATGCCAAGGGCGAGGGCGTTCCCGAAGACAACGTTGAAGCCTACAAATGGATGAGCATCGCCGCCGCTCAAGGCAATCAGGACGCGGAGGCGAACCGAGCCACGATTGCCAAGAAGATGACCGCCGCCCAAATCGCCGAGGCCGGAAAGCTCGCGCGCGAGTGGCAGTCGATACCGCGAAAACCTTGATTAAATCCGAGAAATGGATTTGTCGAACCGGCTGGAAAGTCCTTAAAGAATATGGTTAGTGGGGCCGTGTTCCAGGGCGCTATTTCTCGATCGATGAATTTCTGGCAAGTCGCTTCGTACACGTTACTTTTGACGTTGCTTTGACGCGCAGGATTTGCCCGATGGAATTACCAAGACGCGCGACGGCGACGTCGTGCCGCATCGCTGGGCGCCTCGCGCTTACCACCCTTGCCCTTACCATTGCGCTCCTGCTTGCGGCCTCGCCGGCCGGCGCCCAGCGCGCATCGGAGAATGTCGTCACCACGGCGCAAGACGCTTTCGGCACATCCATCGGCAACGACACCATCGGCATCTACAGCGCCCAAGAGGCGCGGGGGTTCAGCCCGCGCGAGGCCGGCAACATGCGCATCGAAGGGCTCTACTACGATCAGCAGGGAAATGTCGGCTACGGCAATCAGCTCTTCGGCAGCACGACGATCCGCGTCGGCTTGAGCGCGCAATCTTACCCTTTCCCGGCGCCGACCGGCATCGCCGACGTCCGGCTACGATTGCCGCGCGACAAAACCCAGACCAGCTTTAGCGCATTCCAGGGGCCTTACAACTCGCACTTCGGCGCCCAGGCGGATTTGGAAACCCCGCTAGTCGCCGACCGGCTCAGCGCGTCGGTGAGCGTCGGCGCTGGCCAAAAGGAATTCGATTTCCACACGGTTTTCTACTACGTGGAAGCCGCGGGCATGCTGCACTGGCGGCCGAACGACGAGACGGAAGTCATTTCGTTCGCGCAAATGAGCGACGGCGGCAACGGCGAAGGCATGTCGCTGATATTCACCGGCGGGCCGTACCTGCCGCCGAAGATCGACCGGAGCATCTTCTTCGGGCCGGATTTTCACCAGGACCGGCATCGCACCCAGTCGACGGTGGGCGCGATCGCGCGCAGCACGGCATTCGACAACTGGCGCATTCAGACGGCGGTGTTCCGCTCGGCCGTTCGCATGAAGTCGGACTACGCGGCCTTCTTCCGCAATACCCAGCCGGATGGCATCGCCGATCTTTCGATGCGCGCCAACCCATCGGCCATCCAGCGTTCCTATTCGGGCGAGACCCGGGCCTCGGGCGTGTTCGCCGCAGGGCCGTTCCGCCATACCGTGCATTTTTCGGCCAAGGGCCGGAGCGTGACCCGCACCTTCGGCGGCGACACTACGGTCGCACTCGGACCGGCGATGATCGGCGTGCTCATTCCGTTGCCAAAACCGGTTTTCAATTTCGGCCCCCAGAGCCGCGATTCCGTGTCGCAAGGAACGCTCGGTGCGGCTTACGTGGCCGAGTGGCGGGCGGTCGGCGAAATCAGCGCCGGAGTGCAAAAACCCTTCTACCGCCGCTCCGTCGACTATCCGGTTGGGCCGAACGCCGTCACGCGCAGCTCGCCCTGGCTTTACAACGGCACGGCCGCGGCTTATCTCAGCGAGACCCTGACCTTTTACGCCGGCTACACCCGCGGGCTTGAGGAGTCTGGAATCGCCCCGCTCAACGCCTCCAACGCCGGCGAAGCACAGCCCGCGAGCCTGACCGAACAGATCGACGCCGGTCTTCGCTATGCCTTTCGGCCCGGGCTGACGCTGGTGGCCGGCGTGTTCGAAGTGAGCAAGCCCTATTTCGACCGCGACGCCGCCAATTTTTTCACGCGCGTGGGTGCGCTGCGCCATCGCGGCGTTGAAATGTCGCTGTCCGGCCAGCCCATTGAGGGCTTAAAGGTCGTGGTGGGTACACAGCTTCTGCAGGCGCGGGTTTCGGGCTTCACGGTCGATCAGGGCTTGATCGGGCCGGTTCCGCCGGGCCGCACGCCGGTGCTCGTCCGCCTGAACGGGAACTATGGTCCGGCAGGTTGGCGCGGGTTTTCGCTGAACGGCCAGGTCAATTTCGAGGATTCGCAGTACGCCAACCGGATCAACAATTTTCGCATCCCTTCGGCGACGGTTCTCGATCTGGGCGCGCGCTACGATTTCAAGGCGATGAGCGCGAGCGCGTCGCTACGCTTCGACGTTCGCAACGTCACCAATCTATACGGCTGGACGGTTAACGGCAGCGCCGGAAATTTCATGGCTCTGCCGCCGCGGCGGTATAGCGTGCGTATGGCCGCGGATTTCTGAGCCGAATAATTATCGCGAATAATAATCGGGCCTCGTACGATTATTTCTTGAACCTGAACTCCTTGGCGATCAGCCGCGCCTTGTCGGCGCCCGGCTTGGGCACGAACTTCTGCAGGCGGTTGTTCCAGGCATCGGCGATATACAAGGCCCCGTTTTGGTCGAGCGCGAAGGCGTGCGGATTGTCCATGGCGCCCGGCGCATCGCCGGTCGTGCCCCAGTAGGTCAAAAGCTTGCCGTTGAGATCGAATTTGGCGATCCGGTTGTACCCGGCCGCCGCCGCCAGCCACAGCGACTTATCCTCGGTCACGACCAAGCGCGTCGGGCTGCGCACGTTCGGCCACTCTTCCAGGAATTTTCCATTCTCGTCGAAGATCTGGACGCGGTTGTTGTTACGGTCGGACGCGTAAATTCGCTTTTGCTCGTCGATGGAAACCGAGTGGACCAGGTTGAACTGGCCGGGCCCCGAGCCCTTGGTTCCCCATTCGAGCAGGTACTTGCCGTTCTTGTCGAACTTGACGATCCGGGAATTGGTGTAGCCGTCGGCCAGATAGAACGAGCCGTCGGGCATGAACGCCAAGCCCGCCGGCCGGTTGAAATGGTTTTGATCGGTGCCGGTCACACCCTTTTCGCCGAGCTTGAGGACGAGTTTCTTGCCGTCGTTGGTGAATTTGAGAATCTGCTGGCCGTCGCGGTCGACCACCCACAGATGGCGCTCGGGGTCGTAAGGGTCGATCTCGATGTTGTGTGGAATGACGATCAGCTCGTCCCATTGTTTCCAATCCTCGATAACCTTGCCGTCGCCGTTCAGCACCATAATCTGGTGGACGTGAGTCTTTTCCGCCCTCGGCTTGGTCGAGGTGGTGCTCCGCTCCTTGAGGACCACGCCGTCGGCGCCGAGCATGGGCGCATTGGCCTGGGTCGCGGTCTGGTCGGCGTTGCCGATGAAAATGCGGTTGGGGTTTTCGACAGCCACGGCGATCACCGGCTGGTCCCAGCGCTCAATGCCCGGCTTGAACCAGCCGACAACGACATCATAAGGCCCGGTTTCGTCCAAGCCGCCTTTTTGGGCGCCTTGCGCAAATGCGGGGGCGCCCGCGAGCGTTAGGCCCGCGAGCAGCAAAAATGCCAGGGATAGCCCAAACAACCGGTTTTGTGTTTTCATGTTCTTGTCCCTCCCAGGACCCTGCTGCAATTCAATGTGTCGAAGAACCCGACTCATTGTGCGCGGTACAATTAATCCAGCTGCTCGGAGTCATGCTTTCCGCCGGTCCAATCGGACCTTGCAGGAATGCGGCCCACGCCGGGAAGCGTAATGGCGAAGTGCATGGGGTCGGCGCCGAACACCAGACCGAGCACGTTGACCTCGACACCTTCCTGCCAGGCGACCAAGAAGCCCAGTACGCCCGCGATGGAAAACTGAAAGCCCGTGCCGCTCGGCGCCCGCGCGAGTACGGTTCCGGTGAGATAGTCCTTGCCGATGGCCTTGCCGGGCATGGCCAGGCGCAGCTCGGGGATCTCGCGGGCAAGGTGGGCGATGAACGTATTGCTATTGGGACCCGGCCAGACCCGATATTCGCGGGGGTACGGGTAGGCTGCGACAGCGGCGGGCAGGGCGGCGATGATCTTCTCGGCCTCAGCGCCGCGAATATCTTGCAGGAGCTTCGGCGGCGAGCCGTACCACCTTTGATCGGGCGTCGGTGTATCGGTCTCGACCACGGCCGAGCCGGTCCGCGCCAATCTAAAACCAATCACTTCATAACGCCGGTAATGCGAAGCGCCGGCCGGTTTGACCGCGATCCAGCAATGATCGCCGAAGGTCCCGCGCCAGCCGACCGTAGAGGCGGCGTAGGCCTGAACGATCGCAGGTTCATAGTCGCCGGGATCGGGAGCCCATCCCACCGGCGCCGTACTGGCGGTCCGCCAATCCGCGGCTTGAACCCTGGAATCGAGTGCCATGCGAAGCAAGAGCCCGCCTGCCAAAATGGCGATGACGAGGGCGAGGCCGCGAACAAGGATCAAGAATTTCCGCACGGCGCTCCTAGGGGCTTAAGGCTGGGGGGCTTAAGGCTGGCGGCAGGTCTCTCGATTATTAGCAAGAAAGATTAATAGCAAAAAAGACGGGCAAAGGAAAACCCCATCGTTGCAAATCAGGCGTCTCACATCAGGCGGCGGGCACGATGGCCGTGCCCACCGGCGCGAGGCTGAGCCGCGCCAGCTTCAGGTGGGCCCAAGCGAAGGGCAGGCCGATGATGGTCACGGCGAGCAGCACCGCGACGAACAGGTGGCCAAGGGCCAGCCACCAGCCCGCGAGAACGAACCAAATGACATTGCCGATAAAACTCACCGCGCCGGCATTCCGACTCTCGACCTCGCGCCCAAAGGGCAACAGGGTATAGCCGGCGATGCGGAAGGCCGCCGGCGTCCACGGCAGGCAGACAATGGTGATGGCCATGATCGCCGAGGCGATCAGCCAACCGATAGCCATTTGCAGGCCGCCAAAGACCAACCACAGAATGTTGAGTACAAGGGACATCAACTCACCTAAGCATCGCAGGAAATTCTGTAACGGCGCGACCGGCAACGCCGAAACATTCTAAGGCACATTGCCGAGAATACCAGCCACCGCCCAGAGGATTGGGCGGGCGCGGCGACTTCTGGGAAAATTGGGATGGACGGCTCCGGCCCCGTGGCTGAGAATGCAAGCGGTCGCGCCGGAACCCGGCGCCCGCAAGGAGATTTCGCCATGCACCGCGCACCTCAAATCGTGATGCTCGCCTTCGCCTTCGCACTCGCCTCCGGATCTGTGGCAGCGCAACAGGTAGCCATCAGCGAACTAATTTTCATGTCCGGCTGCTGGAAGACGGCCCCCGGCGTTTCGCCAGAATATCGTGAGTGTTACACGGTGCCCAAGGCCGGAATGATTCAAGGCTCAAGCCAGACGGTGAAAGACGGTAAAACGACGTTTTTTGAGTTTGCCACAATTGTCGAAGAGGGCGGAAAGATCGCGTATACGCCGTTTCTCAAGGGTGTACGCAGCGTCGATTTTCCGCTCGTCAAAAGCACAAGCGGTGAAGTGGTATTTGAGAACCTGAAACACGATTTTCCCCAGCGGATTATTTATCGCAAGTGATCGGCCCCCACTGAGTGGTCCAAGTTGAATGTTAGTGCATTGTTGCCTCCTTCGCCATTGCCGACTGGAGGTGGAGCGTAGCGGAACCGGAAGGCGGTAATGGCGGTGTCGCGGTTTCCGGGGCCGGCGGTCGGTAGCCGAGGCTG
>CAMDRB010000099.1 GCA_945906455.1 Caenispirillum bisanense | reverse complement strand
GCGCACCCTCAAGCGCGGCGTGTTCCGATCTATCGAGGACCTCAAAGCCGCTATTCACAGATTCCTCGCCGAGATCAACGCCAAGCCAAAACCCTTTACCTGGACCAAAGACCCAAACAAAATCATCGCCGCAGTCAAACGCGGGCACTAAGTGTTAGATTCGATCCACTAGGATTTTTCCCGAAACCGCCCCAAAACGCGCGATTGGCACGCGAGATCACCGGCGCAGGAACCGGCTGAGGGGCGGATCCGAGGCAGGACGATGACGGCTTCCAAGGTCGCGCGACCAAACTATCCCTGGCTGAAGAGTTATCCGCCGTTCGCGGACTGGTCGATGGCGATTCCGGCGGTCCCGGTCTTCAAGCTGCTCAACGATTCCGTCGGCGAATTTCCCGACCGTCCGTGCATGGAGTTCATGGGCAAACGCTGGAGCTATGCCGAGACCGGCCGGCTCGCCGCCCAGGCGGCCCAAGGCTTTCAGAAACTGGGTGTCACCAAGGGCACACGCGTCGGCCTGCTTCTGCCCAATACGCCTTACTACGTCGCGGCCTACTTCGGCGTGCTCATGGCCGGCGGCACCGTCGTGAATATGAACCCGCTCTACGCCGCGCGCGAGCTCGAGAACATGGTCAAGGATTCCGGCGCCACGTTCTTGGTAACCATGGACCTTGCCGCCATTTATCCGAAGGCGCGCACGCTGCTCAACAACACTCCGTTGCGAAAATTGATCGTCTGCTCGATGGCCGAGGCCTTGCCATTCGGCACCGCGGTGATGTTCAACCTGCTCAAGCGTTCGAGCGTGGTCGACGTTGAAGAAGACGACCGCCAGATCTGGTGGGATACGCTGACCGACAACAACGGCGAGCCCAAGCCCGTCGCCATCGATCCCCTGGAGGACGTGGCGGTCTTGCAATACACCGGCGGCACGACCGGGGTCCCCAAAGCCGCGATGCTGACCCACGCCAATATCGCCGCCAACACCCGCCAAGTCGCCGCGTGGTTCGGAAATCCCGACCGCGGCAACGAACGATTCCTCGCCGCCCTGCCCTTCTTCCACGTCTTCGCGATGACCGTGGTTCTTCTGGTGGGCATCGATTGCGGCGCCGAGATCATCATGATGCCGCGCTTCGATCTCAAGGACTGCTTGAAAAACATCGCTAAGAAGAAACCGACGGTGTTTCCGGCCGTGCCGACGATCTACACCGCCATCAACAACGCCCCAAACGTCAAGGACTTTGACCTCACCTCGATCAAGCTCTGCATCTCGGGCGGCGCGCCGCTGCCGGTGGAAGTCAAGCGTTCGTTCGAGGCGATTACCAAGTGCGTTGTGGTCGAGGGCTACGGCTTGAGCGAGACCTCGCCGGTCATTTGCACCAATCCGACCATGGGCGTGAACAAACCCGGCTCGGTGGGTTTACCGATGCCCGGCACGATCATCGAAATAAGATCGCTCGAGGACGACCGCGTCCTTGGCGTCGGCGAAAAGGGCGAGATCTGCGCGCGCGGACCGCAGATCATGAAAGGCTATTGGAACCGCCCCGAGGAAACCGCCGATATCATGAAAAACGGCGCGCTGCACACCGGCGACGTCGGCTACATGGACGACGAAGGCTACGTTTTCATCGTCGACCGCATCAAGGATATGATCAACGCCTCGGGCTACAAGATCTATCCGCGTGTGCTGGAAGAGGCGCTTTACCAGCACCCGGCGGTGGAGGAAACTACCGTCATCGGCATACCCGACGCCTACCGGGGCGAGGCGCCCAAGGCGTACATCAAGGTGCGCGCCGGCATGACCTTGACCGAGGCCGAGATTCGCGAGTTTATGAAGGATAAGGTGTCCAAGATCGAGCAGCCCGCGCAATACGAATTCCGCGACCAGCTGCCGAAATCGCTGATCGGAAAACTATCCAAGAAGGAATTGAAGCAAGAGACGGCCGCGGCCGCACCAGCGGCGTGAGGCTGAAAAGGTCAAAACGCGCCGTCTCGGCGCAAATGGGCCGTCATAGGGAGACCAACCAATGAGCAATATCGTCATCGCGGGATACACGCGCTCCGCTTTCCATCTGGCCAACAAGGGCGCCTTGCGCAAGTCGCGCCCCGATGACCTGGCGGGTGCCGTGATCAAGGGGCTGATTGCGAAGACCAAGGTCAATCCCGATCACATCGAGGATTTGATCATGGGTTGTGCGTTCCCCGAGGGCGAACAGGGCCTCAACGTCGGGCGCAACGTCGTGTTCCTCGCCGGGCTGCCGATCAGCGTCGGCGGCGTGACCGTGAACCGCTTTTGCGGCTCCTCGATGCAATCGGTCCACCAGGCTGCGGGCGCCATCAAGATGGGCGCCGGCGAGGCCTACATCTGCGCGGGCATCGAGAGCATGAGCCGCATCACCATGGGCGGTTTCAATCCCATGCCCAACCCGACGCTCGTCAGCGCCGGCCACAAGGCCTATATCGGCATGGGCGAGACCGCCGAGAACCTGGCCGAGAAATATCAGATCTCGCGCAAGGCCCAGGAAGAATTCGCGGTGGAAAGCCACAAGCGCGCCGCCGCCGCGCAAGCCGCCGGCAAGTTCAAGGACGAGATCGTCCCGGTGAAGGGCGACGGCGGCATGATCGACAGCGACGGCTGCATCCGGGCGGATTCCACGCTGGAAGGCCTCGCCGGCCTCAAGCCCGCCTTCAGCGAAAAAGGCACGGTGACCGCGGCGACCTCGTCGCCCTTGACCGACGGCGCCTCGGCGGTGCTGGTCTGTACCGAAGAATACGCCAAGAAGCACGGCCTGGTCCCACTCGCGCGCATTCTTTCGATCGCGGTCTCCGGCTGCGCTCCGGAAATCATGGGCATCGGCCCGGTCGGCGCCACCCAGAAAGCCCTGGCCCGCGCCGGCCTCAAGCTCAACCAGATCGACATCATCGAGCTCAACGAAGCCTTTGCCGCGCAAAGCCTGGCTGTCGTCAAGGATCTGGGCGTGGACTTGTCGAAAACCAACATCGACGGCGGCGCCATCGCTCTTGGACATCCGCTGGGCGCGACCGGCGCCCGCATCACCGGCAAGGCGGCCGCGCTGCTGAAGCGCGAGAAGAAAAAATATGCGCTGGCGACCCAGTGCATCGGCGGCGGCCAGGGCATCGCCACCATCCTTGAAGCGATGTGAGGGGCACTCGACATGGCCGAAATTAAGAAAGTCGCGGTGATCGGCGCGGGAGTCATGGGCGCCGGCATCGCAGCCCACGTCACCAACGCAGGGATTCCTTGCGTCCTGCTCGACATCGTTCCAAAAGCCGGCGGCAATCGCAATGCCATCGCCGAAGGCGCGGTCGCGAAGTTGCTCAAGACCGACCCGGCGCCGTTCATGTCCAAGCGCAACGCCTCAATGATTACCACCGGTAATATCGAGGATAACCTCGGTCTGCTTAGCGACTGCGACTGGATCATCGAGGCGGTCATCGAACGCCTCGACATCAAGCAAGACCTTTACAAGAAGGTCCAGGCCAACCGCAAAAAGGGTTCGGTGGTCTCGAGCAACACGTCGACCATCCCCTTGGCCGAACTGGCCGCCGGCATGCCCGCCGAGATGGTGCCGGATTTCATCATCACCCACTTCTTCAATCCGCCGCGCTACATGCGTCTCTTGGAAATCGTCGCCGGGCCCAAAACCCGCAAGGACGCGGTCGCTTTGGTCCGCGATTTCGGCGACGTACGTCTCGGCAAGGGCGTGGTGATCTGCAAGGACACGCCCGGTTTCATCGGCAACCGCATCGGCATCTACTGGATGCAGAACGCCGTGGTCGAGGCCTTGAAGCTCGGCCTGACCATCGACGAGGCCGATGCTATCGGCTCGCGGCCCTTCGGTATTCCCAAGACCGGCGTCTTCGGCCTTCTCGACCTCATCGGCCTCGACCTGATGCCGCACCTGGCCAAATCGATGCTCTCGCTGCTGCCCAAGAACGACGCCTACATGGCCATTGCCGGCGAGCCGCCGGTGGTCACAACCATGCTCAAGAACGGCTGGATCGGCCGCAAGGGCGTGAGCGGGTTCTATCGCCTGCGCAAGGACGGCGCCGCCCGCATCAAGGAAAGCATCAACCTCAAGTCCGCGACCTATGAGCCGAGCGCCAAGGCGCAGCTTGATAGCCTGGGCGCATCAAAAAAGGGCGGCCTGAAAGCCGTGGTCGAGCACCCCGACCGGGGCGGCCAGTATGCCTGGCGCGTGGCGAGTGGGGGGCTTTGTTATACCGCCTCCTTGGTGCCGGAGATCGCCGACACCATCACCGATGTCGATGAGGCCATGAAAGACGGGTACGGCTGGAACCTAGGGCCATTCGAGATTATCGATCAGCTGGGCGCCAAGTGGTTCGCCGACAAACTCACCGCCGAAAAGATGGCCGTGCCGGCGTTGGTGAAGCTCGCCGCAGACAAAGGCGGCTTTTACCGCACCGAAAACGGCAAGCTGCAGTTCCTCACCGTCAAGGGCGACTACACCGATGTCGTGCGCGCGCCCGGCGTCTTGAAGCTCGCAGACGTCAAACGCGCCGGCAAACCGGTCATCAAGAATCCTTCGGCCAAAGTCTGGGATATCGGCGACGGCGTTTTGTGCCTTGAGTTCACCTCACGCGCCAACAGTCTCGATCCCCTGACCATGGCCGCCTACAAGGACACGATGAAGCTCATCAAGAGCGACAAGAAGTGGAAAGGCCTGGTCGTCCACAACGAGGGGCCCAACTTCTCGGTCGGCGCCAACATCGGGCTCTTGCTGTTCGCCGCCAACATCGCGGTGTGGAGCGAAGTGGAAAGCCAGATCGAGGATGGCCAGAAGACCTACCAAGCCTTGAAGCTGGCACCCTTCCCCGTGGTCTCGGCGCCGATCGGCATGGCGCTCGGCGGCGGCTGCGAAATCCTTCTGCACTCCGACGCCATCCAAGCCCATGCCGAAACTTACACCGGCCTCGTCGAAGTCGGTGTCGGCGTGATCCCCGGCTGGGGCGGCTGCAAGGAAATGCTGTTGCGCTTGAAGGCCGATCCGAAACTGCCCAAGGGCCCGATCCCGGCGGTCGCTAAAGCCTTTGAACTCATCGGCACGGCGCAAGTGGCGAAGTCGGCCTTCGAGGCCAAGGAGATGGGAATTTTGCGGCCCGCCGACACGATTTCTATGAACCGCGACCGCTTGCTGGCCGACGCCAAGGCCAAAGTGCTCGCGCTCGCCGAGAACTATACGCCGCCCAAGGAGCAGACCATCTCGCTTCCCGGCGAGGGCGGCGTCGCTGCGCTGAAAGTCGCTCTCGAAGGCTTCAAGCTCGCGGGCAAGCTCACGCCCCACGACGAAGTGGTTTCGCTGGCCTTGGCGAAAGTGCTGACCGGTGGCAATACCGATCACACCGAGACCATCACCGAGAAGGACATCCTCAAACTCGAGCGCCAGGCCTTCATGGAACTCGCCAAGAACACGGCGACGCTGGCGCGCATGGAAGTCATGCTCGATACCGGCAAGCCGCTCAGGAATTAAGGAGAGACTGTCATGGCAATCTACTCGGCACCCTTGCGCGACATGAAGTTCGTCTACCGCGAGCTGTTCGATGGCGACGGCCTCGCGAACCTTCCGGGCTACGCCGATTTCTCGCCCGACGTCGTCGACGCGGTGCTCGAAGAGGCCGCCAAGATATCGAAGGAAGTGCTGTTCCCTTTGAACCGCTCCGGCGACGAGGAAGGCTGCACCTTCGAAAACGGCGTCGTGCGCACGCCCAAGGGCTTCAAGGAGGCATACAACCAGTTCATCGCCGGCGGCTGGACCGGCTTAGGCGCCCATACCGAATACGGCGGCCAGGGCGCGCCCAAGTCGGTCAACATGCTGGTCGAGGAAATGATTTGCTCGGCCAATATGGCCTTCGGCACGTACCCGGGCCTGACCCACGGCGCCTACAACGCGCTCAAGCTTTACGGCACCGATGAACAGAAACAGCTTTATCTGCCGAAGTTCACCGACGGCACCTGGTCGGGCACCATGTGCCTGACCGAGCCCCAGTGCGGCACGGATTTGGGCCTGGTGCGCACCAAAGCGGACCCACAGCCCGACGGCAGCTACAACTTGACCGGCACCAAAATCTTTATCTCGGCCGGCGAGCATGACCTCACCGAGAACATCGTGCATCTGGTGCTCGCGCGCCTGCCCGACGCACCGCCGGGCATTAAAGGCATCAGCCTTTTCATCAGCCCGAAATTCCTGCCCAAGCCCGACGGCAGCGTCGGGCCCAGGAACGGCGCCTCCTGCGGCTCGATCGAACACAAGATGGGCATCAAGGCCTCAAGCACCTGCGTCATCAACTTCGACAACGCCAAGGGCTGGCTGGTGGGCGAGAAACACAAAGGCATGCGCAGCATGTTCGCGATGATGAACACGGCGCGTTTAGGTGTGGGCGTGCAAGGCCTCGGCCTTTCCGAAGTCGCCTATCAGGGCGCGCTGCTTTACGCCCGCGAGCGCCTGCAAGGCCGCAGCTTGCGCGGCACCGTCAGCCCTGAAAAGCCCGCGGACTCGCTGATCGTTCATCCCGACGTACGCAAGAACTTGCTGACCATGAAGGCGCTGACCGAAGGCATCCGCGCCTTGGTGATGTGGGTATCGATGAGCCAGGACCGGGCCGAAAAAGCCGCAACCGAAGCCGAACGCCTGGAGCACGACGATCTCATCCAGTTCCTGACGCCGGTGGTCAAAGCCTTCGGCACCGATGCCGGCTTCGACAACGCCAACCTCGGCGTGCAGATTTTCGGCGGCCACGGCTACATCCGCGAACACGGCATGGAGCAGTTCGTGCGCGACGCGCGCATCACGCAGATCTACGAGGGCACCAACGGCATCCAGGCGCTCGACCTGGTGGGCCGCAAGATGACCGCGCACTACGGGCGATACATGCGCGCCTTCTTCCATCCGGTGCAGCAGTTCATCGAGGACAATGCCGCCGATCCCCAAATGGAGGAGATCGTCATGGAACTGGCCAAGGGTTTTGGCCGCCTGCAGCAGGCCGTCGGCCAGATCGCGCAAAAAGGCATGAGCAATCCCAACGAGGCCGGCGCCGCCGCCAGCGACCTCTTGAAGATCCTGAGTTACGTATCGGTCGGCTACATGTGGGCGCGCATGGCCAAGCTCGCGCTGGCCAAAGCGAACGACGACCCCACCGGCTTCTACAAAGGCAAGATCAAGACCGCCAGGTTCTACATGCACAAGCTGATGCCGATCACCAGCTCGTTGCTGTCCTCGATCATGGCCGGCGGCGACACCATCATGGATTTGGAAGACGAACTGTTCGACGCGGCGGTGGCGGCGTAGCGTTTTTTTGTCATTCTTGGCCCGCGCAAGCGGGCCGAGAATCCAGCGCTTTCTGGTTTGTCACCTCCAGAATGGAAAAGACCTTCTACGTCTATATCCTCGCCAGCAAACGCAATGGCACGCTGTACACCGGCGTTACCAGTGACCTCGTTGCGCGCGTGCATCAGCACAAAGAAGGTGTCGTCGATGGCTTTACCAAGAAGTATGGCGTGAAGAATTTAGTCTATTTCGAAAATTGCGGCGAAGCCGCCGTAGCCATTGCACGTGAGAAAGCCGTCAAACATTGGCCGAGACAGAAAAAGCTCAAAACAATTGAGAAAGACAATCCCGAGTGGCGCGACCTATTTGCGGAGATTGTCTGAGCCATTTGCCTTTTGCCGTTGCCAAGTCGCCCGATTGGTTCGAAGTTGAAGCGCTGGACAAAAAGCCTGGATTCTCGGCCCTACGGGCCAAGAATGACGAGAAAGGGACTTGGGTCTCGTGAACCTCATCTTCCGCCTGATCTGGATGATCATCACTGCCCGCTTGGGCTCAAGGCGCGACATCATGGGCGAAAGCCACATGACGTTCTGGTGCCTGCCGACGGATTTGGACATGAACATGCACATGACCAACAGCCGGTATCACAGCTTCATGGATCTCTCGCGCATCGACTTCATGATCCGCAACGGCGCCTGGGGCCGGGTGCGCGCCGCCGGCCTCTACCCGGTCTTGAGTTTCTCCAGCATTCGCTTTCGCCGGCCGATCAGGCCCTTCCAGAAATTCGCCGTCACCTCGCGCGTGGTCTCCTGGGACGAGCGCTGGATTTATCTCGAGCATAAGGTCCTGGCCGGCGGCGACACGGCCGCCATCACCATCCTGAAATGCACGTTTCTCAGTAAAGAGGGCCGGATACCGACCGACGAGCTGCTCGGCATCATGGGCTACACCGGCCCGAAACCGGCGTTCACCGACGTGCTCGCGAAGAAGGACGAATTAGACGCGCTGCTGAAAGCCTAAGCGCGTAATTACTCACACCCTAATTACTCACACGCAAGATCGTCGGCGCCGACGGGATGGCAGATGTCGGGCCAGCCGCGCGCGCGCCAGTAATCTACAAGGCCGGACTTACGCAAATAATCCTTGAAGCGCTCCGTTTTGCGCATTGGCGCATATGCGGGCGACCATTGTTGAATATCTATCCCGCCAAGAGCTGCGAGGCTGCTCTCGAAGCTGTCCAATATGGGACTGAAATCACCGACATAGGCGTAGACGAAGTTAAGATTGCCCAGTGCTGGGAGAGCTTCGGGTGACTTGGCCTTCGCCGGAGCAGAGCGCAGAAGTCGCGCGGCGTCTGCCGCGAAGGGCCGGCTCGGATCGTCTACCGGAATGAGTAGCAGCGTGTCCGCCGCCTCGCCAAACCGTCCCGCCGCCGCATAGGCCGCTGCAAGATCGATGTTGCTGTTAGGGATCGATTTCGCGATCTCGAGAGCCTCTTCGTTCCGCCCGTTGACTATCATGACGGAGACGAAATGTCGGTTGTATTGCGGGACGTTAGGTTCCAGCGTTCGCAGCTTTTCAAGGACGCTCAACTGTTCCTTATTCCGCCCCTCCCCACCTAGTGTTTGCAACCAATTGTACAGCGTGTCCGGCTCGTTCGGGTCAAGCGCCAGCGCCTGTTTAAAGAGATCGTCGGCAGCAGCATACTTGCGCTGCCGCGATGTCGAGCGAGCCAGCACGCCGTAACCAAGCGCGCTGCGTGGATCGAGGCGGATAGCTTCGCGTGCGGCTTTTTCCGCCTTGTCTCGGACCGACTGAAGAAACTTGCGTTGGTCCTCAATACTGAGGCGATTTAGTGCTGGGTTATTGGCTCCGGCTCCTTGCCCGATATAAGCCTGAGCCAATAGTGCCCAGGCCGGTGCGTAACTGGGGTCGCGCGCGACCACCTTTTCCAACATGGCGGTCGCCTGCGCCCGATCCGTAACCGTACCCCTCGCCAGCGGCTTGGCGCGGAGATAGTCCTGATAACTCTCGGGACTGATGTTGCGGCTGGCAACCAGCGTCTCGCCCTGCTTCAAACCGAGCGGCACCCGCAACGCTCCGGCGATGGCTTGGGCAATATCATCTTGCGTCGCAAATATGTCTGTCAGTTCGCGGTCGTAGTTTTCGGTCCAGAGATGCGTACCATCGTCCGCCCGGATGAGCTGGGCGGTGATGCGCACGCGGCTGCCGGATTTGCGCACCGAGCCTTCGAGAAGGTGCGTTGTGCCAAGGGCCTGGCCAATGGCGCGCAGGTCCTTGTTCTGACCTTTGAACTCGAACGCCGAGGTGCGCCCGACCACACGCAAACTTTGAACCTTCGCCAGCGCAGAGGTGATCTCCTCGGTCATCCCATCGGAGAAAAACTCCTGCTCGGGGTCGGACGAAAGATTTACAAACGGCAGCACCGCGATGGAAATCACGCCCGTGCTGGGTGAGTCGTTGGCGGGAGCGGATTGCTGAGCCGTTGTCGCGCCGGGCGTGGGCGCGAACTGCTGATAGGACACCAGCGCGATCACGACGACGAGCGCGCCGACGAGGAGCCAATCAAGTTTTCCGGCCGCCGCTCGCGTTGTCGCTCCGTCCGCAGGCGCAAGCTGGCTTATCCAAGCAAAAAGGAGCGCAACTGGAAAGCCGGCAAGTAGCAGAATAAGGACGGCCGTTCCCACCCAGCCTGGCAGATTGAGCATGGGTGTGATGTTGGCCACCAGCTGAATGAGCACCCACGCCACGACGGCATACGCCGCCGCCACCCGGTATATGTGTCGTCGTTTCAGTTCCGCGAAGAGGTTCCCCATTGCGCCGCCCCCGGCCGCACTCCTGCCGTGCCAGAACGTCCGGCACCGTTCCAAGCTATAGCCTAATT
>CAMDRB010000098.1 GCA_945906455.1 Caenispirillum bisanense | reverse complement strand
CGCCCTGCCGATCCCATGCCTCTGGGAGATATGGACGGATGAAAACTCAGACCTTCCTGAAATTGAAGGGTGGTAAGGCCCTAAAAGGCCATAAATAGAAATTTTGGATACAATCCTTGACGTTTGCCGCGCGCCGCAATTAGGCTGATTTTGAAAAACCTTACTCTTGGGGGATGAAGGAATGCGAGGCACCGACGCGACAAAACGGTTCCGGCAGTTACTGGCAGGCCCCGATCCGGTGGTTTCCCCGGGCATCTTCGATCCGTTGACGGGCCGTTTGGCCGAAGCGGCCGGTTTCAAAAGTGTTTATGTCGGCGGCTGGACGACCGGCGCGCACACGGCCATCACAGAACCCCTGCTCACGATGACCGAACAAATCGCGGTGGCCGAGCGGGTCGCCCGTAGCGTCAATGTGCCGGTGTGGATGGATGGTCATACTGGTGGCGGCGATGCGACCCATGCTGCACGGACTGTCCACGAATGCGAAATGGCTGGGATCGCGGGGTTCCACATCGAAGACCAGTTGTTTCCGAAGCGCTTGGGATATCATGTTGGCAAGAAATACATCGTCCCAATCAAGGAAGCCGTGCACAAACTGAAGGCCGCGATGGCGGCGCGCACGGATAAGAACTTCTTCATCGTTGCGCGAACCGATGCATGGGGCGCCGAAGGAGGCGGGCTCGACGAAGCGATCCGCCGATGCAATGCATTCGCTGAGGCGGGCGCCGAAGCCCTTTTGCCGATGGTGTTTGATCCTGACGAGGCTCATAAAATTCGCGAAGCCGTGCCGGGACTGCCCATGGCATGGCTGGCCGGCACGAGCGGCATGAAACTTAAGGAAAAATCCGACAGCGCCGGCGGCGACCGGACCACCATTCCAGAGCTTTCGATCCGCGATGTGCAAAGCATGGGCTACAATATTATTCTGTACCCGCTTGCGTTTATTGTCGCCTCGACGATCGCCGTGAACAGGCTTCTGCACGAAATACGCGATACCGGAACTTGCGATCTGTCCGGGTTCGAAGAGGGCCGTAAGGCCATTCAGGACGTCATCAAAGTGGAGAGCCTGTTCTCTCTTGAAGATCAGGAAGGCGCGCCGCAGCAGCACTAAGCAAAGTTCGTTTGGCTCGCTCAACGGAGCGCGCGATGGTTCATGCTGGCACAATTTCCGTCGATCTCGCTGGCCGCCTGCGGTTGTTGGCCAGCTTGAGTTCTCCCGCGCCTTTGATTTGGCTTGTCGCGTTAGGCTTGCTGGTGGTCCCGCCGGTTATTTTGGTCGTTTTGACCTCAGTACTGAGCGGGACGCCAAGTTCTCTCGATACGACGCTCTCGCTGAATGCGTGGGTAAACCTTCTGTCGCCTCAATCTTGGCCGGCGATCGGGAACACGTTGTTGATCGCCGGGGTTACGACGCTGGTTGCGGTGCCGATCGGGGCGTTTTTTGCGTGGCTCGACGTACAAACCGATGTTCCGAACATCAAGCTTTTGTGCCAGATCCAGCTTCTTCCCCTTGTTTTCTCGCCATTATTGACCACCATCGCATGGACAATTCTGGCCGCCCCCCATGCTGGGGTGTTCAATAGCGCGTTGCGCAGCGCATTCGGCGTTGCGCCATTCAATATCTACACGATCAAGGGGATGATCTGGATATCAGTCCTCTATTTCGTTCCCGTGGCGTACCTGGCGACACGGGGCGCCTTCCGATCGATCGACGGTTCGGTTCTGGAATCAGCGCGGGTGGCCGCGATCCCGATGGTCAGTAGCTTAATGCGCGTGGTTGCGCCGCTCTTGACTCCGGCCCTCGCCGCGGCGGCCCTGTTGGTTTTCACTTTGGGAATCGGTCAGTTCGCGGTCGTTACCCTGCTGGGTCCGACCGCTCGGGTCGAAAGCCTCCAGTTCATGGCCTATCAAGCGATGATCGAATCGCCGACAGCGCCTCCGACTGCGGCCGCCGTTGGCACGCTGCTTCTTATTTTTACGTTCGTCATGCTGGCGCTCTACCAGTGGGTCTTAAGGCGGCCAGCTCGCTTCGTCACCGTTTCCGGCAAGGGATTCCGTCCGGTATCGATATTGCTGGGTCCAATGAAGTGGGTCGCGCTCGCGTTCGTCGTTATCTATCTGCTGGCGGGCGTTGTGCTCCCCTACCTGGCTCTGGCCTACGGCGCCTTCACGCCGTTTCTCACTCCAGAGATCGCATTTGACCGGCTCAGCTTCAGAAATTTTGAGCTGTTTATGTCTGACGACAGCGCGATGCGCGCTACTCAGAACACCCTGATTTTATCGATCATCGGGGCTGCGATGACAACATTGCTGGCGACCGCGCTTGCCTATGTCGTTCGCTCGCGCACACCCATCGCGCGAATGCTTGAGGCAGTCGCGCTATTGCCTCGAGCGATTCCGGCCCTTGCATTCGCGCTTGGGCTCTTGTGGTACGTCTTGAGCCTCGGGCCGGCGGGGACGTGGTTCTACGGCAGTCTCTACATGATCTATCTAGCGCAATTTGCATGTTTCATGCCGGTGGCTCTCAATATCATCAACGGCGGCATGATACAGCTTGGCGCCGAAATGGAGGAGGCTGCGCGAGTCGGCGGAATTCCGGTGATTTCACGCTTCTGTCGCATCATTGTACCGCCGCTTCGCCCAACAATTGCCTCAGCTTGGCTGATGATGGCCCTATACGTTTCGGTCGAAGCGGGCATGAGCATTTTCCTCTACACAGGCCGATCGATAACGACGGCGGTTCTTATCTTCTCCAATGCAATGGGCGGAAAACAGTCTGTTGTGTTCGCAGGCGCGGCTCTGCTGGCCACGTTCGGGGTGATTGCAGTGGCGCTGGGGAACCGATTGTTTGGTGCCGGCAGACACCTTTCTGGATAGGAGAGCGCGGTGAGTGAGACTTCACTGGCCGTTGACGTCCAGCAGTTGCGAAAAAATTTCGGATCGTTCGTTGCGGTCGGCGGCGTAAGCCTGGGGATCGATACGGGGGAGATCGTCGGTTTGCTCGGCGCGAGCGGCTGCGGAAAAACGACAACACTTCGCTGTATCGCCGGACTTGAGCAACCGACCTCGGGTTCAATTCGGATCGACGGCCGAGAAGTTTTTTCGGACGATCGAGGGCTTAATGTAAAGACGGAAAAGCGGGGCCTCGGCATGGTGTTCCAATCCTATGCCCTGTGGCCGCACCTCACGGTCGCCGAGAACGTCGGTCTGCCGCTTAAATATTGCGGCCTCGACAGCAACACCCAAGCAAAACGGACGCGTGAGGCGCTTTCTGCCGTCGGCCTCGATGCCTTTCACAGCCGTTATCCGTCTGAGCTCTCGGGCGGGCAACAGCAGCGCGTATCCGTTGCCCGTGCCATCGCGCCCCGTCCGCCGCTTCTGCTTTTTGACGAACCCCTGAGCAATCTGGATGTCAAACTTCGAAACGAACTCAGGATCGAGCTTAAAGGCTTGTTGCGGCGCTTGGGTGCGACCGCCGTTTACGTCACGCACGATCAGCGCGAAGCCATGGCGCTGTGTGATCAAATTGGCGTTATGCACAACGGAAAAATCTTGCAGTTTGGCACGGCAGACGAGGTGTATCGCCGACCGCAGTATGAATATGTTGCTCGATTTGTCGGTCAAGCGAACGTTATTCCGGTCAGCGCGAGACCCGATGCCGCGACGGACCGGCTCGCTAGCGCCCTTACGATTGGTATGAACGCTTTCACGGCAGCGGGCGCGTCGGCGGACGATTTAGCGCACGGTGCCGGGCTGCTTGCTGCGCGGCCGGAGGACATCTCAATCGTCGGCAGTTCCTCGGCGAACGCGAATTGGAGCTTCCCCGGCGAGGTCCTCGAAGCCCTATATGTCGGCTCCCACACCGAGTACGTGGTCAAGTTGATCGCGTCCGGGGTTGTCCTCAACGCGCATTATCGGGCCACCGGGTTTAAGCCGGGTGATCCATGTTTTGTCGAGATCGACATGGCGCGGGCCACCTTCGTGCGTGCTGATAAACCGAATCAGAATGTCGCAACATCAGAATTGCAAACAGATAACTAAAGAACCAACCATTGGAGGGAAGCGCAGATGAGTGGATTTATTTCAGTGAGCGGCGCCGTGTTGATGGCTGGAGTGGCGTTAAATAGTATCGCGCACGCACAAGTTTCGTCCGAAGCGGCGGCGGCGGCCAAGTTCATTCCAGGACTTGCGGCTGAAATCGTGGAGGCGGCGAAAAAGGAGGGGACAGTCACACTTTACGCCGGCCAGATGGGCCAGGGTCAATTCGATGCGTTCAAGAAAGCGGTCCCGTTTGTAAAGATTGATTACGTGCAATTGCCTGCGGGGCAGTTGCTGGCGCGATTCGAGGCGGAAAAGCAGGCCGGACTTAACCAGGTCGATCTCTTCATGTCGCCCGAGGCGGGTTTCATGCCGATGTTCAAGCGGGGCTGGTGCGAGGCTTACCGCTCCGTCGCCGACGCACGGTTTTCCACTGCGGCCAAGCCGGGCGCGGGTGCATACCGCGTAGGTGCCGCCCCCTTCGGTTTCATGTTCTCTCCGTCGCGAACCGACTCGGCTCTCGTTGCGGATCTGAAGACGTGGAAGGGCGCGTTTACGTCGGAAAAGCTGAAAGGAAAGCGCTTAGGTGTTGTCAATCCGACGCCGGGTTCGGCTACGGCATATGCATTAGAAACACTCTATGCCAATTATGACGGATCGAGCATGTGGGGCACGCAGCGTGGTCTGGTCAGCGCGGTGAACATTTACGCAAGCGCGGCCCCGACTTCTTCGGCGCTAATCGCAGGTGAATTGGATATCGCCGGTGTTGTCATTCTGGGCCCGGCAGGAGACTTGCTGGCCAGTGGCGCTCCGATTGGCTGGGTTGCACCAGAACCCTTGGTGATGGCGCCGTTTGCCGGATGCATCGCAACCAATCCGCCGCATCCGAACGCAGCCAAAGTGCTGTGGGAATTCCTCCTCAGCGATGCGGGTCAGATCGCACAAGCACCTCAGTTGATCTCAGTGAAGTCAGGTGTCGATATCGACTCGGGGATGCCCGACTTCATTAAAAAGCAGCCTTGGTACACGCCTCTCAATACGTCCCAATTGCTTGAGGCACCGGAAGAGACCAGAATGAAAATTTCGCCGACTGCGTTGGCTGACTGGCAAAATATCTTCGCAAAAAAGTAATCGTTGTTCCGCCGGTCTGCCTCGCGCGGACCGGCGGCTTCTCATATCGCTGGGAGAGGCTCGTCTTGAAAACCAATAAAACCGATGGTCAAGAAGTCCTAAACGTTCTCGCATCTTTCTATAAATGCATGGACGATCATCGTTGTGATGCGGCGGCCGAGTCGTTCACCGACGATGCCGTGTTTGTGTTGCCCAATGGCGACGAAATTCACGGTCGTCGGGAAATCGCGTCTTTTCTCGAGAAACGCACGCGACGTGGCAAGCACTTGGGGTTGAATCACACGGTAACCTTCGATGGCGATAATGCGACACTCGACGCCGATTTTATTTTTATCGAGTTGGGCCAGCCAGCGTGGTCGATAGCCATTGCCGGCCGCACGGTTGACAAACTGCGCTGGGATGGCGGTTGGCGCATCGAACGGCATGTCGTTGCGCAAAAGCTAAAATTTTAAGCTAATGCAGCGTCCGGGCCGATCCTTGAGGCGGATTTGAAAGAACGGAACACTGTGGTCGACATTACGGGGAGGACGAAGCTTTTTGCAATTATAGGCGACCCCGTGCGGCAAGTGAAAACTCCTGAGGTTATCAATGCCTTACTGCGCGAACGTGGGTTCGACGGCGTGATGGTGGCCATACACGTCGCGCCCGATGCACTCTCGGCGGTACTGCATGGCATGAAGCATATGCAGAACTTGGGCGGCCTGATCATAACCGTTCCGCATAAGACCCAGGCGATCGCGCTTTGCGATGATGTCACGACCCGTGCCCAACTCGTTGGCGCGGTGAATTGCATCCGGCGCGAGCCGAGCGGCGCGCTTACGGGCACGATATTTGACGGAACCGGGTTCATCGAAGGACTGCGCGGGCACGGCATCGAGCCGCGTGGTATGGCCACCTTTATTGTGGGCGCGGGCGGCGCTGCCAATGCCATCGCCTTCGCCCTGGCTGAAGTGGGCGTCTTGAGGATTTCAATCGTCAATCGGACGGCGAAGAAGGCCGACGATCTGGCGGCGCGGCTGCGCGCGCGGTACCCGGCGCTACCGATCGACACGCAAATGGCGGTGCCTACGGGTCACGATCTTGTTATCAACACGACCTCGCTTGGGTTAAGTCCGGGCGATCCACTTCCCATCGACCCCGCCCTGCTTGAACCATCGCAAATCATCGCCGAGATCATCATGCAGCCAGAGTTGACGCCCCTGCTGGTCGCGGCAGGGGTGCGCGGTTGCCGCGTCCATCCCGGGCGGCCGATGCTCGATGCGCAGATCGACCTCATGGCGGCGTATTTCGGTATCCCCTAGGGCGGCATCGATGGAACAGCCGGCCACCGAGTGCTTTGACTTTGTCATCGTGGGTGGCGGCACGGTGGGTGCTGTCAGTCTAATGGCAATTGGTCTCCGTGTGGCCGTGGAATGATCTTGTTAGGCAGCCAACTGGCGCCATTCTGCGAGAGCAGCAGAACGGTGCTTCTTAAAAATGTCCCGGCTGTTGAGATGACGTTCGTGGTTGAAATGGTTGTGGATCGAGGCGTGTGCTGAAGCGAATTTCTGAAGGGTCTTTACGTCCCGAAACTTAGCCATAGCCCCTTCTCATCGTCGGAATAGTTGGTGCGAGTTTTCAGCCCGATTGTTCCGCCAGCGACCACTTTCTTGGAGGGAGAGGAACTGGGATCCAACGCTCTCTGGCGGATTCCTAGGTTCCGTCGCTGGTGGGCGGCGCAAGCGCGCACCATCGCCGTGCCCATGCGGCCGGCGGCGCCGGCGACGCCAATTCGGATCGGGCAATGGGCGACGGTTATGCCCGCTTAAGCGGCAATTGCGCGCGCACTTGCGGTTGAACCCATGCCGCCGACCACGACGCCGGACTGCACGTCGAGGTAACGGATGTACATCATCACCGTGAGGCGGATCACCTCGGGCGAGCTGTTGAAATAGCGGAAAGGGTTTTTCATCCGCCAAGGCTATGCGCCGGCCACACCAACCTCAAGCCAATTTGCTCTGACAAAGCCTCGCCGCCTGATCCAGCGAAACAGGAGGGTCATCGTCGGGCCGCACGACTTAAGGTGTCAGCACCCGCGCGATTTGCTCCCAGGGGCGCAGGCCGTCCAGCGCGGACCCGATCTCTGGCCGCGAGTCGCGGCTCTTTCCAGCGGTGTGGTGCTCGTGCTTTAATCGAGCCCTCCAGGTGTTGAACCAAGCGGGAGGATGTCCGTTATGGCAAAGACGACTCGACCGGCCGCCGGCCGGCGCATCATCCAATGGGCCGCGGCGCTCGCCGTTTCGATGGCAGCCTTCTCCGCCCAGGCGGCCTGGCCGGAGAAGGCTATCCAGTGGGTTGTCACCTTCGCGCCCGGCGGCGGTACCGACGTGGTGGCGCGGGTCGTGACCAAGTATCTGTCGGAGGAGCTCGGCGTTCCGGTCAACGTGACCAACATGGCGGGGGGCAACCAGATTCCCGGCATCATGCACGTCCTCAATTCGCGCCCGGACGGTTACGTCTTGTTGCAGGAACAGCAAGCGAACAGCGCCATCAAGGTGATTCTCAAGGATCTGCCGTTCAAGCTCGAGGATCGCACCTACGGTCCGTTGCTGGTGTCGGGGCCGAACGCCCTCGTCGTTAACGGCAAGTCGGGATGGAACAGCCTCAAGGACATGGTGGCTTTCGCCAAGGCGACGCCCGAGAAGTTCAGCTATGCCCGTATCGGCGGCACCAGCTTCACGGACATGATCAACCTGGTGCTGTTCGAATCAACCGGCATCGATGTCTCGAAGGTCAAGGCCGTCGATTTCCCGGGCGTCGGACCGGCCAACGTGGCGGTCGCCGGCGGCCACGTCATGTTGGGCGGGGGCGGCGCCGGTTCGGTGGTCTCGCTCGTCCAGTCGGGCGATCTCAAGGCGCTGGCGGTCAGCGGGGACCAGCGAGTGGGCGTGCTGCCGAACACGCCCTCTGCGGTCGAGGCGGGATTCCCGGATCTCTACTTGGTTAACTGGTACGGGGTTTCCGGCCCGGTGGGTTTGCCCAAGGAGGTCATGGATCGTCTGTCCGCGGCGATGAAGAAGATAAGTGCAAAGCCGGAGTTCGTGGCCGATCTGGAAAAGATCGCCAGCGTGCCGTTCTATAAATCGCCCGAGGAATCGCGGGCGTTCGTGCTAAAGGAAGCGCAGCTTTACCGCGACTTGGCCGCGAAATACGGCCTGTAGACGTCCATGCGACTTTAATTTTTGGGGCGGTTGGGTGCGCGGCCCTCAGCCGCCCCAAGCCTGTCGTCTCCGGCCGTGCGTCGGCAACAGGGAGCTCGCGTGACGTGGCGAACCGAGCCGAACTGAACATCAAGCGCATCGAAGTCGCGGCTTTGGCCGCGATCGCCCTCATCGCCATTGGCGAGGGCTTCGATCTCGCGGACCGGCACGCCGACCACATGCGGGCGATGGAATCCGGAGGCTATCTCGTCCTCCTGGGCGCAATCCTCGCCGGACTGACGACGCTTTATGGGCTGCGCGCCCCGGCGACCATCTGGCGCGTCGCCGCGGGGGACAGGCGCGTGGCGGCCGCCTTCGCGATCCTGGTCGTGTACGCCGTCGCCATTCCCTATCTTGGCTACCTGTTGAGCACGGCGCTTGCGGTGTTTGCTTTTTTGACCGGTCTCGGCCGACGGTCCTTTCTATTCGGCACGATCTTCGCGGTTGCGTTCGCCGTCGGCTCGGCTTGGTTCTGGAAGGCGCTTGGCGTCATTCTGCCGCGAGGAATCATCCCGTGGCCCTAGACCGTTCGCGCCTCGACGCAGGCCGATGATCCGATAGGAGGGACACAGTGGATGCATTCCTGAACGGCCTCCTTCTCGCGGCCACCCTGGAGAACCTGACCTACGCGCTCGTCGGGTGCCTGATCGGCACGTTCGTCGGCGTTCTGCCGGGCATCGGCCCCGTCTCTGCGGTGGCGATCCTGTTTCCGTTCACCACCTACCTTCCGCCGACCGGAATGATCATCGCACTCGCGGCGATCTATTACGGCGCCATGTACGGCGGATCGACGACCGCCATCCTGATGCGCGTTCCGGGCGAGATTTCGTCAGTGGTCACTGCGCTCGACGGCTACGAAATGACCAAGAAGGGCCGCCCCGGGCCGGCCTTGGCGATCGCGGCCATCGTTTCTTTTATGGCCGGCGTCGTCGGCGCCACCCTGATCGCGGTTTTGGGGCCCTCGGTCGCCCGCGTCGCCCTGTATTTCGGTCCCGCCGAGTACCTGGGGCTTGGCCTGTTCAGCCTGACCGCGATAGCCAGCCTGTCGGGTCGCTCCTTGTTGCGTGGCGCGATCGTCGCCATGGTTGGCATGCTGCTCGTTTCGGTCGGCTACGATGACTCGGCCAACTTCCCTCGGCTGACGTTCGGAATCCAGCCGCTGCTTTCCGGTTTCGACCTGGTGCCGGTGATGATCGGTCTGTTCGGCATCGCCGAGATGCTGCGCGGCTACGAGGAGCAGGCGGTCAGCGTCGAGAAGTACAAGATCGGCAAGCTGATGCCCAATCGCGAGGAATTGCGCGCCGGCCTTGGCGCCGGATGGCGGGCGACCGTTCTTGGCTTTCCCCTCGGCCTGCTGCCTGGAATGTTGCCGTCGGTCACCTCGTTCCTGGCCTATTCCGTCGAACGCCAGCGGTCGAAGACGCCGGAAAAGTTCGGCAAGGGCGCGGTGGAGGGCGTGGCCTCGGCGGAGGCGGCGAACAACGCGGCGGCGATGGCCAACCTGTTGCCGCTGATGACGCTGGGCATTCCGACCGGCCCGACCATGGCGCTGATCCTGGCAGCGTTGACTGTCTACGGTCTCGTTCCCGGCCCGCTCCTGTTCACGGTTCATGCCGAGTTCACGTGGACGGTGATCGGCAGCTTCTTTCTCGCCAACGTGATCTTGCTCGTTCTCAACCTGCCGCTGGTCGGACTGTGGGCGCGCATCGCCACGATTCCGCAGTCGATCCTCGCGCCGATCGTGATCACGCTCTGCCTGGTCGGGGCGTACAGCATCCGCAACAGCCTTTTCGACGTGCTGGTTTGTGTCGCGTTC
>CAMDRB010000097.1 GCA_945906455.1 Caenispirillum bisanense | reverse complement strand
TATCGAGGACCTCAAAGCCGCTATTCACAGATTCCTCGCCGAGATCAACGCCAAGCCAAAACCCTTTACCTGGACCAAAGACCCAAACAAAATCATCGCCGCAGTCAAACGCGGGCACCAAGTGTTAGATTCGATCCACTAGTGCCGGCCGGAACCTGTCCGCGGGCGCGCGCCTCGCGCGACCCGGGGGCCGGCAGGAATCCGGTACCCACTTTTCCGAAAAAATGCTCTAAGGTGTGCCCGTCCATCATGCCGAGACGGATGGAATGGAGACGGGCGGAATGAGGCTTGGCGCAAAGCGGACGCCGGGGGCGGTCCTCGCGGGTATGATTGCTGTCATGGCTGCGACTTCGGCCAATGCCGCCGATGCCATTACCCTGGTGCTCGGCGGGCGCATCAAGGAATTTTTCTTCGTCGCCAGCCAGGCCCAGGCGCCGGCCGATGATCTCAACTCCACAGGCATGTTCAACGACACGCGCATATCCCTCGATGGGCGGACCGTGCTCGACAACGGCATTACGGTCCGCGCCTTCGTGCGCTTCAACGCCGTCGCGCGCGAGACCTCGGATATTGACGAGGCCTATGTCGATATCGTCAGCGGCTTTGGCCGCCTGCGCATGGGCGAGAAGGCCGGCATCAACACGACCACGATCGGCGATCCGATTCCTCAGGCGTTCCTGACTGTCGATGAGGAAATCCTCGGCGACGCGCTATTGCCGCGCACGGGCATTATTTTGCGCGATGGATTTACCTTCAAACGGTTCACGGGCAATGCCCTGGGCGTGTCCTATCAGTCCCCGGATCTCTTCGGATTCAAACTCGGCGTTGCCTATCATCCGACGACGACATCGACGGTTGGCACGATCAGAGGCGGCCTCGCGGCCCATGACGCGGTTGACGTTACCGCCGGTTACGACGGTGATTTCTCCGGCGGCACCTACCGTGTTGCCGCCGGATACTTCCGGCTGGCCTCGCGTACCGGCGGCACGGACGGTGCCGAAGCCTGGAATATTTCGCTCGGTGCGACCTACGGCGGCTTTGAACTGGCCGGGGCCTACATCAATACGCAGCCAGCCACCAGCTTGGACGAAAAAGCCTTTACCATCGGCGCGCTCTACGGCATCGGCCCCGTGCAGATCTCGGCCGACTACCGTTCTGCCAGCCGCCGTCCGCTGCCTTTTGCGGTCGTCAAAGAACACGTTGAGCGGGCAACGTTACAAACCGCCTACAAACTGGCCCCCGGAATCACCGTTGGCCTTGCGGGCTTCTATGCCGATCAGAAAGATGCAGGCGGTCGCGCTTGGGACGGCGGCGGCGTGCTCGGCGGCCTAAAAATAGATTTCTAAATTGCACGCAGCGCGGAATTCCAAAGTCAACATGACCATCAATCGGCCGTCACCAAAATCGGGCGAAAAAAAAGCCGGGAGAACACTGCGTGCCAGGACTGCAGTACCATCGGCGAAGGAATCGATCCAGAAATCACGCAAGAAAATCATCGGCTGGCGTGAGTGGGTGCGGCTGCCGGATTTGCACGTCGGTCGGGTCAAGGCCAAGATCGATACCGGCGCACGCACCTCAGTGCTCCACGCCTTTCGAGTCACGCCCTTCAGCAAGGACGGCGATTCTTACGTACGCTTCGTGATTCACCCTTTGCAGCGCCGGCGCAAACCGGAAGTCACCTGTGTCGCGCTGGTGATCGACCACCGAAACGTCACCGATTCCGGCGGTCGGATCGAAATGCGCTACGTCATTCGCACGACCCTCAAGCTCGGCAAATCGCGTTGGCCGGTGGAACTCACCTTGACCAACCGCGACCAGATGGGTTTTCGCATGTTGATCGGCCGCCAGGCTCTGCGGCGACGCTACCTTGTCGATCCCGGGCGGTCGTTTATCACCCGCCCCAAAAAGAAATTATCCAAGACGAAAGGATCTTAGGCGGATGACTGGACGCTACTCGGCTGATGTCTTCGGGGCCGTATTGAGCAACTATCAATGGCGCAAGCGCGTCGAATCACGGTTTGCCCGGTCCGGGCGAGCGGTTAAGCTATCCGTACTTTCACCCTCGATCTACCACCCACAAGGGAGTGACGGCGCTTGAAACTGGCGATGCTCGCGCGCAACCCCGGCCTCTATTCGCACAAACGCCTCGTGGCTGCGGCGCGCGCGCGCGGGCACGATATTGAAGTGGTCGACACGCTTAAGTGCTACATGAACATTGCCTCGCACCGACCCGAAGTGCGTTACAAGGGCCGCAGCCTCGAAGGCTTCGACGCCGTCATACCCCGCATCGGCGCGTCCATCACTTTCTACGGTCTGGCGGTCCTGCGCCAGTTCGAGATGATGGGCGTCTACCCTCTCAATGAATCCGTCGCCATTGGCCGGTCGCGCGACAAGTTGCGCGGACTACAGTTGCTGTCGCGCAAGGGAATCGGTTTGCCGGTAACGGCGTTTGCCCATGTCACGAGCCAAGCCGACGATTTGATCGATATGGTCGGCGGCACGCCTTTAATCGTGAAACTTCTCGAAGGAACCCAAGGCATCGGCGTTGTGCTCGCGGAAACCCGCACTTCGGCCAGAAGCATGATCGAGGCCTTCGGCGGAGTCGAGGCCAACATTATGGTGCAGGAGTACATCAAGGAAGCCAACAGCACCGATGTGCGCGCCTTTGTGATCGGCGGTAAGGTGGTCGCCAGCATGCAGCGCCAGGGCGCGCCTGGGGATTTTCGCTCCAATCTCCACCGCGGCGGCAAGGCCCGGGCGATCAAAATTACGCCCGAAGAGCGCTCGACCGCGGTGCGCGCTGCCAAGATCCTCGGCCTCAATGTCTGCGGCGTGGACATGCTCCGGTCAAACCACGGCCCGGTCGTGATGGAAGTCAATTCAACGCCCGGCTTGGAAGGCATCGAGATCGCGACCGGGGCGGATATCGCCGGCATGATTATTGAGTTCTTGGAGAAGAACGCGGCGCCGAATAAAACTAAGACCCGCGGCGAGGGTTAGCTTCGAAGGCCACCGGTGCCGTCGAGTCGCCAAATCCCGAGCGGGCACCGGGATGGGCTGTCGGGGCCGGCCCCAGGATCGGCAAGAGCTTCGAAACACTGACCAATTTGCAACAGTTTGGGCCCCAAACTGCCGTTCAGTGTGGACTCTTTGCCACAACCTGGTTGATTCCGGTGACATTTCCCCCGGGCATATTGACCGCTCCACTTGACGGTGCAAAGTTCGCTGAAACACCAATGAAAAGCGCACACCGCATGTGCCTAAATCCGTTCCTCGCCCGCTTGATGACCACGGCCTTCGCGGTGGTTGTGCTTGCGGCTGCGGTCCCCACCGAGGCCGCCGAAGAATTGTGGTTAGCTCGCGTTTCGGCATATTCGCCGATTTTTACCGCATTCTCCAACGGCACCCTTACCATCGGCTATCTGACTCCGGCCTACGGCGCCATGAGCCTTGGCGTTTCGCCGGCTGCCCCGGCTTCAGCGCGCACCACCCTGAACGGCATCGACGTCGGCGGCAGCTACACCACGCCGCTGGTCGTGCTTGGCCCGGCCGGCGGTCGGATTGGTGTCTTTGGCGCCTACGACGAGCGCCCGTCGATCCTGGCATTGACGCCGGCCACGTCGTGGAATTTCGGCGGATCCGTAGGCTACGCCGGCTTTTATCTTCGTGGCGGAGTCAATGAATCCGCCGCCGTCGGTCCGCTTCTCGGTATTCAAGGGCTCCAGGCCGGCTTCGGTTATGAAATCGGCGCTCTCGATCTGCGTTTGTCGTTCCTCGCGTCGCAAGGTGTCGGCGTTGCCGAGCAAGAGATCGACAGCAGGCAATGGACCATCGGCGGAATGTATCAAATCACACCCCGAATTCGCCTCAACGCCGATGCCTTCTATGGCGTCGGCGATAGCCGTGGCACGCCACTGGCGATCTTACCGCCGCTGACCGCACCGCCCGGCACCGGCGCCCGCGTCGGCGTCGAACTCCGCTTCTGATCGATCATTGATGAATTCGGCGGATAGGCGAAGCCGATGCCGGCGACGCCCGCGCAGCCGCTATGCTGTAATCCTTTTATTGTCGAGGCCGTGACGCCACCGAGGGCGAGCACCGGCACGGACGTTTTGCGAACCAATGCGGCTGCGCGAGCAATACCTAAAGGGATACGACTGGGATGGCTGGCGGTCTTGAAGATCGGCGCAAGCACCGCCGCCGCCGCGTTCAGCTGAACGGCGCGCCTAAGGCCGCGAGGCCCATGGGCGGCGACCGTCAACAGTTTGCGCGACAGGCGCAGCCACAAGGATCCGCCGGAGGAAAGGCCGCGCCGCGCCGCGTGTTCCCCCAAGTGCACGCCGGCCGCCCCGACACTGGCGGCCAACCGCCAGTCGCCGGCGATCAGCAGCGCCACGCCGCGGCGGCGGCAGGCGGCGGCGAGACGCTTCGCCAGCAGGGTGCGATCAGCAACGCCATAGTGGCGCAAGATCAGGCCAGCGCCCCGCGGCAATTGCGCCAGGGCGGCCATCGGGTCGGGAAGCCGGCTTTCGTCGGTCACCAGCCACAAGGCCGGCAGCGGCAGGCCGCGCGGCCGCTCGCGTTTCTTGGCACGGCGTTTGAGATTGGCGGCGGCGTTTGCTAGCGTCCAGTGCATTGCCACATCCTATCAAGTGAAAGTCATCGTGTCCGGCATTGGCGCAAGTCCTTCCTACCCCGACATCGCCGCGGCGCTGGCCGACGTGCGTGGGCGGATCGCCGCGGCCTGCCGCAAAGCCGGACGCGATCCCGCCGAGGTCACGCTGATCGCGGTCTCCAAGACCCACAGCGCTTCACGAGCGCTTGAATGCGTGGCCGCGGGCCAGCGCCACTTTGGTGAAAATCGCATTCAGGAAGCTGCAACGAAATGGCCCGAACTGCGCCAGTCCACGCCTGAGCTTTGTTTGCATCTCATTGGGCACTTGCAGAGCAACAAGGCGGAAGAAGCCGTTGCCCTGTTCGACGTGATTCATACGCTTGATGGCGCGCGCTTGGCTGAGAAGCTAGCCGGTGAGATGAGCCGCCAGTCGCGCCGTCTGCCTTGCTTCATCCAGGTGAACACCGGCCGCGAGGCGCAAAAAGCCGGCATCGATCCCGGCGAAGCCGATCAATTCATCACCGCGTGCCGCGAGCAATGGAAGCTGCCCATCGTTGGACTCATGTGCCTGCCGCCGGTCGATGAACAGGCCGCCGTGCACTTCGCTTTTCTGCGCGAAATTGCTTTGCGCAACGGCCTCGCGCAACTGAGCATGGGCATGAGCGATGACTTTGAGTCAGCGATCGCCTTTGGCGCGACCCATATCCGCGTCGGTAGCGCGATTTTCGGCGCACGCCGATGATCTTCTGGAGCATTATCCGGCGAAGTGGGTGCCGGTTCGCCGCAGATAATGCGACCAAATCAAGAATCTAGACCGCAATCTCGATTCAAGGTGCGCGGAGAGCGGGCTAGTCTTGGATGTCGAGGGCTGCGCCAGCCGTAATTGCCCCAAGAACCGACAAGAGATGTTCGCGTTGCAAGGCGACACAGCCGGCCGTCGGTTCGCCGCCGATCGCGGCGATGTGCATGAAGATCGCACTTCCGAGGCCGGGGACCACGGGATCGTCGTTATGGCCGAGGACCACCACCAGGTCATAAAGATGATCATCGCGCCAGAGGGACTCGGCGCTGGCCGGGTACGGTAATTTCACGGGTTGGTTATAGCGCGGATCTCTTGGATCGTCGCACCAGCCGTCGTCGCGCGCGATTGCCGCCACCGGCAGCGCGGTTTTCGGCACGGGTATTCGATCGGCGCGATAGAGCACGCGGCGCAGTGAAACCCGCCCCTTGGGCGTGCCGCCGTCGCCTTCGCGCTTTTCGGCCCTGATGCCGGATCGCCCGAGAATGCACGGCAGCACCTGATCGCCGCAACGCAAGTTGCCGTGCGTGGGATTCGTGGAATCGGCGGTGACGATGATGAGGGCGCAAGACGGGGTCATGCGGCGTACTCTAGCGCGCTTCCCGATTATGTAGAATCATCGAAGTCGTTTAAGGCTTGGGAGCGGCTTTCATGCCCTGGTATTTGTCCATGGCGGTGGTGACGGCGCCTTCAAACCACGCCGGCGGCTCGCGGCTCGCGCCCAATTTGATTTCAGACGCCGCGCGCAGTCCATAACTATAAAGCTCGCTCGCTCTCAAAGGGGATACGTCGGCGTTCGCAGCCGCGGGTGCGCGTTTGAGCGCTTGGCCGGCGGCCGGAACGGCGTGCGCCAAATTCGGATTTGTCAAAGGACCAGGGGCAAATTTTGTCGTGGCCCGGAGGCCGGCGACGGTGTTGGCGGCGTTCTGCGAAACCGGTGGCGTAAGTACGCGCGCGGTTGTCGCGTTCTGGCGCAGCGGCATGAACCGGCCCGGGATGGCGGCTGGGGCGGGCATGGCGGCCGTATCCATGCCGGCCAGAACCCGGTCGCGTTTGACGCCAGCATTGACGTTAGCTTTGGAGGCGATCTGCGCGGCGGCGATTCTTGCTTCGGTCTCGCTGGGCGCGCCGCCCGAAGCCGGAGATTGGAGCCCTTGCGAGGCCAGCAACTGCCGGAATTCCTCGGCGTCCGGCTGCGCCCGATTCGCGCCCCGCGCCGGGTGGGGCGCGAGCGGCACTGGGGGGGCGGATGATAAAGACACAAGGCTATCCATGGCACCGCTCGGCTTGGTTATGCGCCGTCCCTCGCAAGATCGGTGCCACAATTATATGTATATAAAACAATAGGATAGACGTGGATTGAGGACCGCGACCCGACGCGCGCTGCAGTTTCTTCCAGGCTTGGGCGGCGGTCCTTGCCGGTTCCTAAAAGAGGTGCCCGGAGCGCTTGGACTTGGTTTGGAGGTAGGCCCAGTTGTGGGAATTCGAGGGGAAGCTGTGCGCCACCCGTTCCGTGACTTCGATGCCGTGGCGTACCAGAGCGCCAACTTTCGCCGGATTATTGGTCAGGAGGCGAACGCGGGTGAATCCCAAGTGGCGCAACATGCGCACCGCCGGAAGGTAAACGCGTTCATCGTCGTCGAAGCCCAACTGTTCATTGGCATCGATCGTATCGAATCCCTGATCCTGCAAAGTATAGGCCCGCAGTTTGTTGACCAGGCCAATGCCACGGCCTTCCTGGGCTAGATAAAGCAATACGCCTCCTCCACTTTTGGCGATGGTGGCAACCGCGCCGCGCAGTTGATCACCACAGTCGCAGCGCAAGGATTCCAGAAGGTCACCGGTAAAACATTCTGAGTGAAGTCGCGCGAGTACGGGTCTGGACCTGTCAGGCGTTCCGATAACGATGGCCAGATGTTCGGCTCCGCCGTCGCGCGGGCGGAATGAAATGATGCGGGTGTCTTCGCATCCGGCCAAGGGCACGCGGGCCTCGCTGATCGGCCGCAAAGCGTTGGCGTGATCGCGGTCATAGGCTTCAATGGCTGAAGCAGCCACGATCAGCCGCCCCTCCGCCCGCGCCCAAGCTCCGGGATCCTTAGTCGTAAGCGGCGCGACCAGCGCCGCAGGCAAAAGCCGCGCGACCTTGGTCAAGAGCACGGCGGTATCCACGGCACCATGCAACGGTGCGATGGTCGCCGTGACTCCTGGCGGCGGAATTACATCGCTGCCGGTTTGCGGATCGATCAACGCGCGCAAAAACTCCGGCGTAAAATCGTGCGCACAACTCAATTGTACGGCGCGCGCGGCCGGCTGACTGAGGCCTAAAATGGCCGCCCTTCTTCCGGTGATGGCGAGCGATAGCGGGCCTACGCCAGCGTTGGTGAAAAACGGCAGTAGCCAGCTATCGGCGGTTTCAGCCGCGCGCATGAGGATGGCCCCAGGCTGGGCGGATGCATCGGCGGCCATAACCACTACCGCGCCGCCCCTGCGCAGCTCGGCGACCGCGCGCTCGACGGATTCCAATTCACCCAGAGAGGGCGTGCCCGTGCTGGTCCCGGCCGCGCCGCTCCCTGCCGCTCCGCCGACAGCTCCTGACTCCGGATCGGACGACGCTTGCTTGGCCATGGCATTTATATAGCGGCCCCCCCCGTGGCCCGCTACAACAAGCCGCAGGGCGAAGCTAAGGCTTCAAATTTATCAGCATTGCCAAGGCCGTAGCTTTAGCAGACAAAAGAAGCAGGCTAGATCCCGATGCAGCTCGCGGGGAGGATTCAAGATTGTCCGGCACGCGCGCCCTGTTGATCGTCGAAGATGACGAGCTTTTGCGCCGCGCGCTTAAGGAGCAGCTCGCGGCTCAGGGGGATTTTGCCACTATCGACGAGGCCGAAGACGGCGCCGCGGCCCTCGCAAGCGTAAAAGCCAAGGTGTTTGACGTCATCCTGCTGGATATCGGCCTTCCCGACATGGATGGGCGTGAGGTTTGTCAACGCATGCGGGACGCTGGCGTGCGCTCGCCCATCATCATGCTGACCGCGGCGGATTCGGAAGACGACACCATTACCGGACTCGACGCCGGTGCCAACGACTACGTCACGAAGCCCTTTCGCATGTCCGTCCTGCTCGCGCGGGTGCGCGCGCATCTGCGCCAGCACGACCAATCGGACGATGCGATTTTTTCAGTCGGCCCCTATAAGTTCCAGCCGGCCGCGAAAATGCTCGTCGTCGGCAACGGTCAGAAAAAGATTCGCCTCACGGAAAAGGAAACCGCGATCCTCAAATACCTCTATCGTGTCGGCAACAAGACGGTTTCACGAGAAACGTTGCTCGGCGAGGTTTGGGGTTACAACGCCGCGGTCACAACCCATACGCTCGAGACGCATATCTATCGGCTGCGGCAGAAAATTGAAGTCGAGCCGTCGGCGGCGCGTTTGCTGATCACCGAACCCGGTGGCTACCGGCTGAACCCATAAAGCCGTCGCGCGGCCCGCTGCCGGTAGCGGCCGCAAGCCTGCAACTTTCTATTCGCGTTTGGAGATGTTGTTCAACAGGTCAAGGACGTTGCGGCGGAGATCGGCGTTGTGTAGACGCCAATAAGCGCGCACAAGCTCCAAGGTTTCCGTGCGCTGCATTGGGTCGGCCGCCAAGTCGCCCGCATCGTCTGGCGCATCTTCCTGGCTCCGCGCCGCCGGGGTCGAACGGACGCCGGTTGTTTCCGGCCCAATGTCTTCGAAGAAATACGAAATAGGGCAGCTGAGCACGCGCGATATGTCGAACAAGCGGCTCGCGCTGACACGGTTATGTCCGCTTTCGTACTTTTGCACTTGCTGAAAAGTGACGCCGATGTCCCCGGCCAGTTGTTCTTGGCTGATGTGTAACAAGGTGCGCCGAAGCTTGATCCGTTTGCCGACATGGATATCAATCGGATCAGGACCGCCACCTCTGGTACCGGGCTGCCGGCCTCTGCCGCGAGCTTTCATAGTTTGAATACCGACTCCATTCCTATTAACTTTTATAAATTCCTTGGTCACAAGCCTTGCGGGCATGACCTTCAGTTTGGTTGCTCTTGGTGGCAACGCAGGCAATATTAAACCTAAATTTATGTCATGTCGCCCGGCAAACTTGTCCGAACGAGAATCGACGGGTGCCCGCCGAACGCGAACAATTTAGCGGATGTCGGCATCTGCTCCGCGTGCAAAAATTGCGGCCAGCCATGAATTTAGGGGGCGATCACGATTCACTTTTAGAGGTTCTCGCTCCCGGGGCGGGGGACGCGCATTTTCCGTCCCCGGCGGCTTCCATAATCCCGACCCGCCTGAAGAGCCGCGAAATGAAGAGAGAAACCCGTAATAAGATCACGCGATCGGGAAAGCCGAAGGGGGGTGCTTCGTGTCCAACAATAAGAGTGCGTACGACGACAACAATATCTTTGCCCGAATTCTTCGCGGCGAGATTCCGTGTAAGAAAATTTATGAGGATACCCACAGCCTCGCCTTCGAAGACATTCATCCTCAAGCGCCCGTACATACGCTTGTGATTCCCAAGGGCAAGTACGTCTCGATGAAGGATTTTGCCGAAAACGCGCCCGACGCGGAAATCGCGGCCTTGTTGCGCTCGGTCGCCAAGGTCGCCGAGATCAAGGGACTCAAGGAGTCGGGCTACCGCATCCTTGCCAACGCCGGTGCCGACGCCCACCAGGAGGTCCCGCACCTTCATTTTCACATCTTTGGCGGTAAGGCATTAGGGCCGATGCTAGTGGATCGAATCTAACATTTGGTGCCCTCGTTTGACAGCAGCAATGATTTTGTTGGGGTCTTTTGTCCAGACGAAGGGCTTTGGATTTTCGTTGGTTTCGGCAACGAAGCGGCTGATGGCCGCCTGAAGGTCCGCGACGGATTTG
>CAMDRB010000096.1 GCA_945906455.1 Caenispirillum bisanense | reverse complement strand
GGCGTAACGGGCCAGACCAGCCCACAGAACGCCGCGAGGACAGAAAAACTCCTCCACCGCGATTGATCTTCCCCATCCGCACAACATTCGTGAGACTGCAAATGACCAAATTCGTCCCTTCTGCTACTTATTCAGACGTTCCCTAGCCGGATATCACCATTGTCGCGGGCGCCGGGTTGGCTTGCCTCGCCGATCATCTACGGCTACTTGTCAGGCCACCAGCCATGATAAGTCGCCCACCTGCGTTCGCGGCCCGCCGCATCCTCCTGCCCGACGTGCCGGTGGTCGCGGCCGCTTGGTCCATGGCGGCGGTGCTGGATCGCGGCGGCGAGATTTCCACCGCTCCGGTCGCGGACGTCGGTCGGCGCCTCGCGACAGCTCGGCCCATGCTCTGCCACGGTCCGGATACCGCGGCGCGGCTCAAGGTTGAGACCTTTCCCGCCTGCGACGCGCTGGAACTCTTTGCCTTCGTGCGGCCGGCGCGTTTCTGCCTGCCGACCGTCGCCGGCCTCGCCCAAGCCCTCGAACTTCCTCCGCCCGCCACGCTCGAAGATCGGCCGGTCACTTTGCTCGCGGCCGTGAAAGCCCTGCTCGGCGAGCTCACGCGCCTTCCCGAACTTGAAGCCAAACCCTTGGCCGAAATCGCCGGCGCCATGACCCGCGGCGGCTGGCCTTGGGGTGCGGCCGTGCTGGCGGCGCTTGGATATGCCGGCGATCCCAACGCCGCCAAGGGATTTGGCCCGGCGGCGGGGCTTCGCGTGTGGATGCGCCTGCCCGAATGGCAGGAACGGGCACCGCCGGCGCCGCCTGGAAACCATCCGATCGGCGCCGACGAAAGCGAAGCGCGGCTGATGCGCCTTCTCGGCGATGGCGCCGAGACCCGCGACGTACAACGCAGCTACACCCGCACCGTCACCGCCGCCTTTCAGCCGCGCGCGTCCGCCGCTCAACCGTTGTTGGTTCTAGCCGAGGCCGGCACCGGTACCGGCAAGACCTTGGGCTACGTGGCGCCGGCGAGCCTGTGGGCCGAGCGCAACGAAGGCGTGGTTTGGCTCGCGACCTTCACTCGAAATCTGCAACGCCAGCTGGATCAGGAACTGGATCGCCTTTTTCCCGATCCGGAGGAGAAAAAACGCAAGGTCGTGATCCGCAAGGGCCGCGAGAATTATCTCTGCCTTCTGAACTACGAGGACGCCGTCAATCGCCTGCAGACTCAGCCCAGCAATGCACCGGCCTTGGGGCTGATCGCCCGCTGGGCGGGCTCGACACGCGGCGGCGATATGCTCGGCGGCGATCTGCCGGGCTGGCTTCCGGAAATCCTCGGCCGCGAAAAAACTCTGGGGCTCGCCGACCGGCGCGGCGAGTGCATCTATGCCGCCTGCCCGCACTATCAGAAGTGTTTCATCGAGCGCACGGTCAGGCGCGCGCGCCACGCCGAGATCGTCGTCGCCAACCATGCGCTGGTGATGGTGCAAGCCGCGCTCGGCGGCATCGATGACGCCGTCAGGCCGACACGCTACGTCTTCGACGAAGGCCACCACATCTTCGAGGCGGCGGATTCGGCCTTTTCGGCGCACCTCAGCGGCCTGGAAGCGGCCGATCTGCGGCGCTGGCTGCTGGGCGCCGAGGGCAACGCGACCCGGAGCCGCGCGCGCGGACTGAAACGCCGGGTCGAGGACCTGATCGCGTCGGGCAATGCTCAAGCGTCAGATGGTGGTCTGGCGGTGGCCTTGGAGGAAACGCTGGCCGGCGCCCGCCATCTGCCGGGTCAGGGCTGGCGCAATCGCCTGAGAGACAACGCGCCCCACGGGCCGACCGAAGCTTTCCTCACTTTGGTCCGCAGCCAAGTGCTCGCCCGCGCCGACGCCGGCTCGCCCTACTCGCTGGAAACCGAGACCACGCCCGCTGTCGATGGCCTGGCCGAAGCCGCCAAGGCCCTCGATGGGGCGCTTGTCCGCCTCGAACAGCCGCTACGCCGTCTCATGGCTGGTTTTGCCCGCAAGCTCTCGACCGAAGCCGGCGAACTCGACACCGCCAGCCGCACGCGCATCGAGGCGCTGATGCGCACGCTCGAGCGCCGCGGCGCGATCCCGGTCGCCGCGTGGCGGGCGATGCTGGCGGCGCTCGGCACCGCGACGCCGGCGGAATTTGTCGACTGGTTCAGCATCGAGCGCAGCGACGGCTTTGATGTCGATGTCGGTTTGCACCGCCACTGGATCGACCCGACCTTGCCGTTCGCGCGCGCGCTGGCCGACCACACCCACGGCATGGTCGTAACCTCGGCGACGCTGCTCAACGGCGAGCAAGACCAGGCCGCCGACTGGGCCAACGCCGAGGCGCGCGTCGGCGCTTCGCACCTCGCCCCGCCGGTCGCGCGCACGTCATTGGTCTCGCCCTTCGCCTATACCGAGCGTACCAAGGTCATCGTCGTCACCGATGTCAGGAGGGACGATCTCGCGCAAGTCGCCGCGGCCTACCGCGAATTGTTTCTGGCCGCCAAAGGCGGTGCGCTGGGGCTGTTCACCGCGATTGCGCGCCTGCGCGAAGTCCACCGGCAAATCGCACCCGCCCTCGATCAAGCCGGCTTGCCGCTTTACGCCCAGCACGTCGACGCCATGGATATCTCGACCCTGGTCGATATCTTCCGCGCCGAGGAAGACGCCTCGCTCTTGGGCACCGATGCCGTGCGCGAAGGTGTCGATGTGCCGGGGCGATCGTTGCGCCTCGTGGTCTTCGACCGCGTGCCCTGGCCCAGGCCCGACATTTTGCACAAGGCGCGGCGGGCCGCCTTTGGCAAAAAAGGCTACGACGATGCCGTGACGCGCCTTCGGCTCAAGCAGGCCTTTGGCCGGCTGATTCGCCGGGCCGACGACCGCGGCGTGTTCGTACTCTTGGATCCGATGATGCCCTCGCGGCTCAAGGGCGCCTTCCCGCCGGACGTGCCCTACTTGCGCCTGGGGCTCATGGAGGCCGTCGCCACCGTCTGTGATTTTATTAAGTAACAACGCCTTACTAATTTACTCTGACCCTAATTATCGGTGAGGTGCACGACCACTGGGCTCTCGCCCACGGCCGCCGGCCGCCGCGTGATCACCAGCCGACCGTCCTGATCGATGCACTGGCCTTTGGCGCCGTCGGGCAGCACCAGATCGCCGAGATCCTTGCGGTGGATGCGCACCGGCGTTACCGGGCGCGCCAGGCCCCAGCTGGCCTCGCGTTCCACGTCGATGAAGATCAGGCTCCAGGTGTCGGCGAGATGCAGCCAATGCAGCTCGGAGAAATTGTCGTAGTCGAAGCCCAGGACCGCCGTGACCTCGGCGCGCGATAGCCCGGCGTCCAGCGCGCAAACCCTGATCCACGGCCAAGGCGTGAGCGGCCCCAGATCGACGGTCTCGCCATCGGCCATAAAGGCGTAGCGCAGGTTCTTCTGGAAAATCACTTCCTTGCCCGACGCCGGGCCGCCGGTGCGCGCGTACATGAACAAGAGCGACGCCGGCGCCAGCGAGAAGACCGCGAACAGCAGCAGCACTTTCATGAACGATGACGAGGGCATAAACGATGAAGTGGGCTTCAAGGACATGCCGCCTTGTAGCGCGTCTATGCCCAAATAAAAAGAGCCGCGCCCGAGGGCGCGGCTCTCTCTATGTAGGTTATCCGGAAGCGCTGGACTAGAAGTCCATGCCGCCCATGCCGCCACCCGGAGGACCCATGTGGCCATCGTCCTTCTTGGGCAGTTCGGCGATCATGGCTTCGGTGGTGATCAGCAGGCTCGCGACCGAGGCCGCGTCCTGCAGAGCCACGCGCACGACCTTGGTCGGGTCGATAATGCCGGCTTTCACCATATCGACGTACTTCCCGTTCTGGGCGTCGAAGCCGTAGTTGAGCGAGGCGTTCTCGCTCACTTTGCCGGCGATCACGGCGCCGTCTTCACCGGCGTTTTCGGCGATCTGGCGCAGCGGCACCAAGAGTGCGCGGCGGACGATTTCAACACCGACCTTTTGATCGTCGTTGGCGGTATCGATTTTGCCGAGGTTCTTGGAGGCGCGCAACAACGCGACGCCGCCGCCCGGCACGATGCCTTCTTCAACCGCCGCGCGGGTGGCATGGAGGGCGTCGTCGACGCGGTCCTTCTTTTCCTTCACCTCGATTTCGGACGCGCCGCCGACCTTGATCACGGCCACGCCGCCGGCGATCTTGGCCAAACGCTCTTGCAGCTTTTCCTTGTCGTAGTCCGAGGTGGTCTCCTCGACCTGGGCGCGGATTTGCTCGCAACGGGCGTTGATGTCGGCTTTCTTGCCGGCGCCGTCGATGACCGTGGTGTTGTCCTTGTCGATGGTGACCAGCTTCGCCGTACCCAGCATCTGGATGGTGACGTTTTCCAGCTTGATGCCGAGATCTTCGGAGATGACTTCACCGGCGGTCAGCACGGCGATGTCTTCGAGCATGGCCTTGCGGCGATCGCCGAAGCCCGGAGCCTTCACGGCCGCGACCTTGAGGCCGCCGCGCAGCTTGTTGACGACGAGGGTGGCCAATGCCTGGCCTTCGATATCCTCGGCGATGATCAGAAGCGGCCGTGAGCTTTGCACAACGGCTTCCAGGATCGGCAGCAAGGGCTGCAGGTCCGAGAGCTTCTTTTCGTGGATCAGGATGTAGGGGTTCTGAAGCTCGACCGTCATCTTCTCGGCGTTGGTGATGAAATACGGCGAGAGATAGCCGCGGTCGAACTGCATGCCTTCGACGACGTCGAGCTCGGTGTCGAGACCCTTGGCCTCTTCGACCGTGATCACGCCTTCCTTGCCGACCTTAGCCATGGCCTTGGCAATGATGTCGCCGATTTCGCGGTTGCCGTTGGCGGCGATCGTGCCGACTTGGGCGATTTCCTCGTTGGTCTTGACCTTCTTGCTCATTTTCACGAGCTCGGCGGTGACTCTTTCCACGGCCTTGTCGATGCCGCGCTTCAGATCCATCGGGTTCATGCCGGCCGCGACCGATTTGCAGCCTTCACGAACGATAGCCTGGGCGAGAACCGTAGCGGTGGTGGTGCCGTCACCGGCGATGTCGTTGGTCTTGGAAGCAACTTCCTTGACCATCTGCGCGCCCATGTTCTCGAACTTGTCCTTGAGTTCGATTTCCTTGGCGACGGTAACGCCGTCCTTGGTGATGCGCGGGGCGCCGAAAGACTTTTCAATCACGACGTTGCGGCCCTTGGGGCCGAGCGTGATCTTGACGGCGTTGGCGAGGATATCGACACCGCGCAACATGCGATCGCGGGCGTCGGTGGAGAATTTTACGTCTTTGGAGGCCATTGGTGGATGTCCCTTCCGGAATGTTTAGCGGAGTATTTTTTTGAAGAAGTAGCTGGTGGGCTACTTCGGGCTATTCGATGATGCCCAGGATGTCGGACTCTTTCATGATCAACAGATCGTCGCCGTTGACCTTTACTTCGGTGCCCGACCATTTGCCGAATAGGATCTTGTCGCCCTTCTTGACGTCGAGCGGATGCAGCTTGCCGTCCTCGCCGCGGGTGCCCGCGCCGGCGGCAATGACTTTGCCTTCCATGGGCTTTTCCTGGGCGGTGTCGGGAATGATGATCCCGCCTTTGGTCTTGGTGTCGGACTCAACGCGCTTCACCAGAACCCGGTCGTGCAGTGGCCGAAATTTCATTTCAACCCTCCTTCTAATTAGTTGATACTAAAGACTTTTTATTTCCCCACGGGGAGTTGTTAGCACTCTCCCTAGGCGAGTGCCACGGTAGGTAATGCCTCATCCCGCCCGAGTCAAGGGAAGCTCCGGTGAAATACTATTGGAGCCGTGATCGCCGGCGTCGGGCTGTGGCCAGTTCGGGGCCTGGAGGCTAGTCTTGCCAAGGGGCCGCATCAGGACCGGGAGGACGACATGCCGCGCGTAGCCTTAACCGTCAACGGCAAGGCCGTGACCGCCGAGGTCGAGGGGCGCACGCTGCTGGTCCAGTTGCTGCGCGAGAACCTCGGCCTCACCGGCACCCATGTCGGTTGCGACACCAGCCAGTGCGGCGCCTGCACGGTTCATGTCAACGGCCGCTCGGTCAAAAGCTGCACCATGCTCGCGGTCCAAGCCGCGAGCTCGGCCGTGACCACCATCGAAGGATTGGCGAACGGTACCGAACTGCATCCCATGCAGGAGGCCTTTCGCGAACACCACGGCCTGCAATGTGGGTTCTGCACGCCGGGCATGGTCATGAGCGCCATCGATCTCGCGCGCCACAATCCCGAAGCCGACGAGACCCAAGTACGCGAATGGCTGGAAGGCAATCTCTGCCGCTGTACCGGCTATCACAACATCGTCAAAGCCATACTTGCCGGCATCAAAGCCATGCTCGGGAATGCACCACGCGGGAAATCGGCCAAGAGCAGGGGGACCTCGTCATGACCCACCAGCCCAACCCCACCGGCATCGGCGCGGCGCTGAAGCGCAAGGAGGACCCGCGTTTCCTGCGCGGCAAGGGCCGCTATACCGACGACATCAATCTCCCGGGCCAGAGTTACGCTTACTTCCTGCGCTCGGCCTATGCCCACGCGCGCATCAAGAAAATCGATACGCGCGCGGCGAAGAAGGCCCGGGGCGTGGTCGCCGTCTACACCAGCGCCGATACCGCCAAGCTCGGCGGACTGCCGTGCGGCTGGCTGATCCACAGCAAGGACGGCTCGCCCATGAAGGAGGGCAAGCACCCCGTGTTGGCCGAGGGTAAGGTGCGCCATGTCGGCGATCCGGTAGCGGTGATCATCGCCGAGACCCTGGCCCAGGCCCGCGACGCCGCCGAGCTGGTGGAGATCGATTTCGCCGAGCTGCCCGCCGTCGTCGATATGGCGAAGGCGCAAAACAAAGGCGCGGCAGCCGTGCACGACGTCGCGCCCGATAATGTTTGCTACGACTGGGAGTTGGGCGACAAGGCCGCCGTCGACGCCGCCTTCGCCACGGCCGCCCATGTGACGCGCCTCGAACTCACCAACAACCGTCTGGCCGCCAACCCGATCGAGCCCCGCGCCGCCATCGGCGATTATTCGAGCGCCACCGGCGAGCACACGCTTTACACCACCAGCCAGAACCCCCACGTCATCCGCCTGCTCATGGGCGCCTTTGTGCTGCAGATCCCCGAGCACAAGATCCGCGTCATCGCTCCCGACGTCGGCGGCGGCTTCGGCAGCAAGATCTATCACTACGCCGAGGAGGCACTTGTCACCTGGGCGGCAGCGCAGCTTGAGCGCCCGGTGAAATGGACCTCGGACCGCTCCGAGGCGTTTCTGTCCGACGCCCAAGGCCGTGATCACAAGACCGTGGTCGAACTGGCGCTCGACAAGGACGGCAAATTCCTGGCCTTGCGCGAGTCGACGCTGGCCAACATGGGCGCTTATCTATCGACCTTCGCCTCGGTCATCCCCACTTGGCTTCACGGCACGCTGCTCGCCGGCCAGTACACCACGCCCGCGATCTACTGCAATGTGAAGGCGATCTACACCTCGACTGTCGCGGTCGATGCCTATCGCGGCGCCGGACGGCCCGAGGCGACCTTCCTCTTGGAGCGCGTTATCGACCTGGCCGCGCTCGAGACCGGCCGCGATCCGGTGGAATTGCGGCGCCTCAACTTCATCCAGCCCCATCAGTTTCCGTACCAGACGCCGGTCGCGCTGGTTTACGACAGCGGCAACTATCAGGCGACCATGGATCAGGCGTTGAAGGCCGCCGACTACGCCGGCTTTGAAAAACGCCGCCAAGCCGCCAAAGCGCGGGGGAAACTGCGCGGTATCGGCGTCGCCTCCTACATCGAAGCCTGCGGGATCGCGCCCTCCAACGTCGCCGGCGCGCTCGGTGCCCGCGCCGGGCTTTACGAGGCCGCAACCGTCCGCGTGAACCCCACGGGCTCGGTCTCGGTCATGACCGGCTCGCACAGTCACGGCCAGGGTCACGAGACCACCTTCGCGCAAGTGGTCTCGGACAAACTCGGCATTGCCTTCGATCAGGTGGAAATCGTGCACGGCGACACCGCCAAGATTCCCTTCGGCATGGGCACCTACGGCTCACGCTCGATTGCGGTTGGCGGCTCGGCCATCGTCAAGGCCATGGATAAGATTATCGCCAAAGGCAAAAAAATCGCCGCCCATATGCTCGAGGCCGCCGAAGGCGACATGACCTTCGAGAACGGCGCCTTCAAGGTGGCGGGCACCGACCGACAGAAGAGCTTCGGGGAAGTCGCCTTCTCGGCCTACGTACCGCACAAGTATCCGCTCGATACCGTCGAGCCCGGCCTTGAGGAAACCGCGTTTTACGATCCGAAGAATTTCACGTTTCCGGCGGGCACCTATATTTGCGAGGTCGAGATCGACCCCGACACCGGCGCGGTCGAGATCGTCGCCTTCCACGCCGCCGACGATTTCGGCAACATCATCAATCCGATGATTGTCGAGGGTCAGGTTCACGGCGGCCTCGCCCAGGGCATCGGCCAGGCGCTGTTCGAGCATTGCGTCTACGACGACGCCGGCCAACTGGTCAGCGGCAGTTTCATGGACTACTGCATGCCGCGCGCCGACAACCTGCCGTCCTTCAATGTCGCGACATCGGTCACGGTCTGCACCCACAATCCCTTGGGCGTGAAAGGCTGCGGCGAAGCCGGCGCCATCGGCTCGCCGCCGGCGGTGATCAACGCCATCGTCAATGCGCTTAAAGATTACGGTGTCACCCACATCGAGATGCCGGCGACGCCGCAGAAAATCTGGCGGGCGATCCGTTCAGCTAAGAAGAAATAAGGGGGAACGAGCCATGCATGACTTTAAGTATGCCCGCCCCGCCTCCCTCGCCGCCGCGGCAACGCTGGTGAAAAAGGGCGGCGCCGACCCGGTTTTTCTCGCCGGCGGGCAAACGCTGATACCGGCCCTGAAGATGCGCCTGCGCAAGCCCTCAACGGTCATCGATCTCGCCGCCATCAAGGGCCTTGACGGAATCGCGGAAAAGAAGGGCAAGGGCAAAGACAAAGGCCTCACGGTGGTGGTCGGTGCGCTGACGACCCATGCCGCCGTTGCCGGGTCGAAGCTTGTCAAAGCCCGCATCCCGGCGCTGGCCGCGCTCGCCGAAGGCATCGGCGATCCCCAGGTGCGCCACCGCGGCACCCTTGGCGGCTCGATCGCCAACGCCGACCCGGCCGCCGATTATCCCGCCGCCGTGATCGCGCTTCATGCCGAGGTTGTCACCAACAAGCGCAGCATCTCAGGCGACGCCTTTTTTAAGGGCTTCTTCGAGACCGCATTGAAGCCGGGCGAGATCGTCACCGCCGTCAATTTCCGCGTGCCCGACAAAGCCGCCTACATGAAATTCGCCCAACCCGCCTCGCGCTTCGCTCTGGTCGGCGTGTTGGTCGCGAAATTCGGCGCCGAAGTCCGCGTCGCCGTCACCGGCGCGGGCGCAAGCGTCTTCCGCGTGCCCGATATGGAAAAGGCGCTGGCCAAGTCCTTCAGCGCGGCGGCGCTCGACGGCATCAAGGTCTCGCCCAAGGACCTCAACAGCGATATCCATGCCGCCGCCGACTACCGGGCGCATCTGATCGGCGTGCTGGCGAAGCGCGCGGTCGAGGCGTGCGGGTAAGGGCTATCCGCGGTCCGGCCCCATCAACGGGTGGGCGTGGGCGCGGTCGCGGTAGATGAAAAAGAGATTGCGGCTGTAAATCAATAACCCGCCAATCTGCGAGATAATGAACACCGGCTCTTTGATGTAGAGCGCGTAGCCGAACGTCAGGATGCAACCGCCGAGACTCAAGTACCAGAACGCCACGGGGATCACACTGCGCTTCAAGCGCTCGCTGGCCAGCCACTGGACGAGGAAGCGCGAGCCGAAAACAAGCTGGCCCGTGAGGCCCACGACCTTCATCAAAGTGATGGATGAAAACCAGGCAATGAACCAGGTCATGGCAGGACTCCGTTATTGAGTACGAGGCAATGTGTTGCGGCGTGAAAGCCAGAACACACCGAGAAGATCGATGATACCGAGGGCGCCGCGTAGCACGATGCCGTATTTCGAGACCCCGCGCAGGCGAGGGCGGTGATTGACCGGCACCGACACCACCCGCCCGCCCGCGCGGATCACCAAAGCCGGCATGAAGCGGTGCAGCGCGTTGAAGCGCGGCAGTTCGAGAAACAAATCACGGCGGATGAGTTTGATCCCGCAGCCGGAATCCGGCGTGCGGTCGCCGAGCAGCGCGCCGCGCACGCCGTTGGCGATTTTTGACGCGATCAACTTAAGCACGCCGTCGCGCCGCCGCCCGCGCCGGCCGATGAACAGCGTGCGCTGCGCGGCCTCGCCCCCTTGGTCGCGTTCGGCGAGCAGCTTCGCGAGATCGGCGGGGTCGTTCTGGCCGTCGCCGTCGAGGGT
>CAMDRB010000095.1 GCA_945906455.1 Caenispirillum bisanense | reverse complement strand
CCGGGCCGAGACGCGCGTCATCGGCCGCCGCCTGCCGGAAATCCGTAGCGCCGCACCGACGACCCGCTCGCCGGTGACGACGATGGCATCGGCGCCGATGCAGCCGACCTTCGGCGGCTTCGGTTTCGGCGGCTTCGGTTCCAGTGGCCCGACCCTCGCCCCAGCCACCGGCACCATGGACCTCCAGGCGGAAGCGCAAGCCCTCCTGGACATGGCGGCCGCGGTCAAGGCTGAGCTCGATCAGGTTCCGACGCTGGCCGTGGAACCGGACGTCGCGCAACCGCTAGCTCCGGCTGCGATGGCGCCGCCGATCGCGGCCCAAGCCGCCGCCGTCGCCGAAGCCGTCGCGCGGGCGCCGATGGCTGCTGCGCCGCGCATGACTCCGTCGATCTCGCCCTTCACGAGCATGGACCGCTCCCGGGATACCTTCATTCCCCGAGCGCCGGTCCAACCGCGCGTCGAGCCGAGAACTGAAGCACGCCCAGGAATTGAAGCACGCCTGGAACCACGTATGGAAATCCGCCCTGAACCCCGCATGGAGACGAACATGGACAACAAAACAATGGACTACAAAACACCTGGCCTTGAACTTGCCGCCGCCGTACCGGCCCCGACCGCTCCCGCCAAGACCGAGCCCAGCCGCGTTCGCCTGTTCGAACGTTACCTCAGCCTGGCCTCCAAGCCGAAAGCCGACGAGGCCCCGGCGGCCCTGCAGGCGAAGCTCGACCGTCCGGCTGGCATTAATGTCTCGGTCGGCCCGCAGGATCGTCCCGTGAGCTCACACAGTGAGGATGAACTGGAAATCCCGGCGTTCCTGCGCCGCCAAGCCAACTAAGCTCGACAACGAGTCCCCGGTCAGAGGCCCGCATCGCAAGGTGCGGGCCTCTTGCTTGCTCCAGTGGGTAAAGGCGCGGCAAATCGTCACGGCCCCGCGCGAGCCCGGCGAACTAATCTGGAGCGAAGTTCTTCGTTAAGTATTCGATGACCGTGGTGGCTTCTTCGTCCGAGCCGACAGCCCCCTTCATCATCATGTCATTGACGGTCGCTTCCCAATCACTTTTGGAGCGCCGCTTCTGCGTGATGATCCCCAGGTCATGACAAACAACGCACATCCCGACGGTCTCCGCCTGCCCCAAGCCGGCAGGGAGCTGGCTATGCAGCGCCGCGGTCGTGATTTGTGCGGGCAGCGGATCGATATTTTGTGCCTGTTCTGCTCGCGGCTCATTGCCCGATGGCAGCGCGAGTGAAATCAGCCGTCCGTCCCGCAAGGTGAGCGCGATGTACTGCTTGCCGTCCAGCTCAAAGCTCATGGGCGTTCCCAGCGGCACACCCGGAAGCGGCAGAGCCGCGACGGTCGCGCCTGTCTGCTTGTCATAGGCAGCCAATTCGCCCGGAGGCGCACCCGGTGCACCCGATCCCATGAGGCCATAAGCGATGAGGGTCTTGGTGACGAGCACACCGCCGGGTCCGCCCTGGCCGCCGAGGGCGGGCAGGATAAGCCCCGCGAGCGCCGGGTTATTGCGGATTCGCGCTCGGCCGATTCCGGTCGGAACCTGCCAGGCGATGGTGCCGGTATTCAGATCATAGGCCGTCATGCGGCTGTACGGTGGCTTCAGGAGCGGGAGACCTTCCGGCCCATTCGCTTGTGGAGGATTGTCCGGATGCTGGCTGGCCGGGCCGATCTTGCCTTCGGGTGCGTAACGCAACATCGTCCCGTTGAGCGGCGCTACTGTCGTCCACTTGGTCACGCCCTCGGGAAGCTCCACCAAGGTCGGCAGAGTCAAACCTGACGTTGAAGGGACATAGACAAAACCCGTTTCAGGGTCTGCACCAGAACCACTCCAATTCGCGCCGCCGCCCGCGGTGGGCGCCATCAGCGTGCCCCACGTTCCGTCCTTGCTGTAAAGGGATGGCGGCGTGAAGAGTGGGCCGATGCGGTAGCGCGATAGGATCTCAACACCCTTCGCTTGCAGCTCCGGGGTAAAGTCGAGCACGTCGTCCTTGGTCACGCCTTGTCGGTCGAAGGCCGCGGGCTTGGTCGGAAATGGCTGTGTCGGCGACGTTTCTTCGCCGGGCACATCCGACTGCGGCACAGGCCGCTCCTGAATCGGCCAGAGTGGCTTTCCAGTTGCGCGATCGAAGACATACAGGAAAGCCTGCTTGCTGGACTGCGCCAGCGCCTTGATCTTTTTACCGTCGACCGTCAGGTTGAGCAGCGTGGGTGCTGCGGGAAAGTCGTAGTCCCAAACACCGTGATGCACCCCCTGGAAATGCCAGGCGCGCTTGCCGGTCTCGACATCCACGGCAACGATCGATTCCGCAAACAGGCCGTCACCCTTGCGCGCACCGCCCCAATAGTCGCTATTTGGCGTCGACGTCGGCAAGTAGACGAGGCCAAGCTCGTCGTCGCCGCTCATCATCGACCAGACGTTGGCGCTGCCGGTGTAACGGTTCGCATTGTCCTTCCAGGTGTCGGCCCCGACCTCGCCGTCTTTCGGGATCACATGGAACACCCACTTCAACTTTCCTGTGCGCACGTCGAAAGCTTGAACGTCTCCGGGAATCCACTCCTCAGTCGGCGGCCGGTCGGAGATTGTCGAGCCGACGACGACAGTGTCGCGGACCAGGACCGGTGGGGAATCCACCGACAAGTAATGCCTCTCGCCGGCGACGAGATGCAGCGTGTTGCGTTTCGCCCCGCGGATCGCGGTTGTCAGGTCCGCCCGGCCATCAGACCCGAAAGTTGAGATGGGCTTACCGGTCTTCGCATCGAGCGCGATCAGATAGGCGTCGAGTGTCCCGAATAGAATGCGTTCATCGCCGGCCCCGTCCGTCCAATAGGACACACCGCGGCTCTGCCAGCCGATGACATTCGCTTGCGGTCCGCTCTTGTAAGCTTCGGGGTTGTACAGCCACTTGGTTTTGCCGCTCGCGGGATCGATCGCCGCGATCTGGCCGAGCCCCGTGCTCACATACATCACGCCCTTGACCATCAAGGGCGTCGCCTTCAGTCCGTTCGCGTGCAGCGGCGATTCCGCGCTGGGCGGAATTTCACCAAGCAACTTGCGATCGGGCGAGTCCCAAATCCAGGCCACGCGCAAGTTCTTGAAGTTAGCCTTGGTCACTTGGGCGAGCGGCGAGTACTTCTGGCTCCAATTTGTGCCGCCATAGCTCGGCCACTCTCCCGGCGCAGCGCGCTCGGAACTGGACCACGTGTCGGGCCCAAGCCGCGTCGCGACCACGGCAAGCGAGACGGCGGCAAGCGTGACGACGCATAAAATACCGATGACGATGACGGTCGACTTACCAGCTCGGCGCCACATTGCTCCCCCCCCTACAGCCGCGTTGAGCGCGCCGCCGACGTCAAGTCTATCCTAAAGAATTTCGCTCGAGCATCGCGCCGAAAAGTGGGCTTCCGGTTTTCGGAAAAAGCGCTGCTCAAACAAATAGTTAGCGCGAGCAACATGATTCCAAATTATCGCTGCTCGCTCTTGCCTTGCTTAAACGCGGACAAGCATCGCAAGGAACGAGATTGGGCCGTCGGTGTAGTTGAGCCAGGCATGCGAGGTGTTGCGTTGGATCACCACATCGCCGGCATTCAACTCGACTTCGCCTTCGTCGAGAAACATCGTCATCCCGCCGTGCAAGAAGAAGTCGTAGTCGATGGTCGCGGTGCGGTGGAAGCCGTCCTTACCGGGCGCGCGCTCTAAGGGCTCGCCTTTCTTCTTTTTCGACGGCCCAATGGTGGCGAACCGCCACTCGGCGGCGCCGACCGGCGGATCGATTGCCGGCATCGAGCTGGGCAGCATCGTCTTAGGGTCATTGGGACCGCCCGGCCCCATGACCTCTTGGGCGGTGTGCTGCCAGATCAGCGGGCGCGGGCCGCGTTTGATGACTTCGTCCTTGAAGATATAGGACTTGCCTTGCGCATTGTTGGCGGTGACCACCACGCGCATAGTCTCGCCGATCAAGCCCGGAGCACCGGCCGCCAACGCCGGCGCTGCGAAAAACGGCAGCGCGGCCGCCGCGCCGCCGATCAATCCACCGCCAAGCTGCAGCAACGCGCGGCGCTGCATGTCGGCTGCATCGAGATTTGCTTTAGTGTCTTTCATTGCAGCGCTCTCCGCTTGAATGGATTTCGCTCGCACCGCATCGATTGGTCTATTCGCTGCAGGTGATGACCTTGTCGATGGCATGGCCGAACAACGCGGCGATTCGCCAGCCATCCTTGCCCTTAGTGAACAGGTAGGTCGTTGCGGTTTCCGTCATAACGGAACCGTCTTGGCGCACGCGGTCAAAGCGGCCGTTGAACAGTGCCGTGCTGGCATTGATCACGCATATACTGTAGCGCCCGCCCACGGACTTCACCCAGCCGGTCTCGGCAAGACGCTGTGTCGTGCCGGCATATTGCTGGTCGACCTGCTCCGGCGTCCTCGTGCTGACCCCGTTGGGGCCCATGGTGACCCACGGGCTAGTGAAACTGCTGTTGGCGATGAATTTGGAATCGCGCCGGTTGAAGGCGGACACGTAGTTTTGCATGGCCGCGTCCACCTCGGCCTTTATCCTGGCGGTACCTTCCGGCTTCAAGACCTCCTGCGCGCCGGCAGGCGACGTGTACACGGCCGCGGCAATCGCGACGCCGAGAATGATGGTGCGGAAATTGATCGTCATGTTCCTGCCCTTCCGTGAATGACCGCAAACGTTCAGATTAACAATAGTGAACTCTGCGCCGTGGTCAGAGACGATCAACTCCGGCTTTCCGCGCCGCGCGATCAGCCCTGTCAGCTCACGCGCGCAAGGCGAAGCGGATGTCGGGTCCTTGGGAGGGGCGCCGCAGTTCTAGGGAAACCACCCCAGGGAAACGGGTCTAGGGATAAATGACGTGCCAATTCAGGCTGATAGGCAGCGTCGCATCGGCCACCCGGTCGGCACCTTCGCTAATCAAATAGTCGTAGGTGTCGTTGCCGGTCATGTCGCCGGCCTTCTTGTCGCCGGTGTAGCTGTAGACGGCGTAGCCTTGATAGACCCACTGACGGGCACCGTCATCGCGCGTGATGATCGTCCAGTGTCCCGACGGCGATGCGTCGCTCGCCGCGATGTAGGGCTTCCACGTCTGCAAACACTTCGCGTCGCATCCGCGCGTGCCGATGCGACGGCCTGTGGCCGGAACGCCGCGCGAGGCGGCGCGCGAATGATGGTTGCCGACCTGATAGCGGAAGCCGTCGCGCATGTACAAGGCGCGGCCATCGGCTGTCGCCACCACCGTGCCATACCCCATGTTGTGCCGGATGATGGTATTGGGCGGCATGAAGTAGCGCGTCACCAGGGCCACCGAGAAACGCCGATCGACGTCGATGCCTTTGGTATGACCGGGGTTCACATCGTCGGCGTAGGTATAGAGGGGCCTGCCGCGAAACGCCCACTGCTGCGCGCCGTCAGCGCGGTTGTGCAAGGTAAAATCACCGATCGGGGCCGCGATCTGGGCGGCGAACAGCGGCACCCAATTGCGGTCGACCGGTTGCTTGGAACGTCCAGCATCGAACGCATAGACGGTCATGTTGCGATGGTCGATCAGGCTGCGGCCCGCCGCGTCGTTCACTTCCTGGATGCCGAGGCCGGCCGGCAACTTGACCTCGTCGACGGTCTCGAGACGCGCGGCGCTCCAGGCGCCGTTCTGAGCGCCGTTGCCTTTTACCGCACCGATCTCCTTGTCGTCGGCGAAGGTGTAGACCGGCTGGCCCCTAAAGGCCCACTGGCGCTCGCCCGCGAAACCACGCGCGACCGTCCAGTCTCCCGACGGCTTTGCCTTCGGTGGCGCGGCGAGCGCTTTCCACTTCTCGGCACAGGCGGCATCACAGTTGGACTTGTTAGCAGCGTCGGCCTTGGACGTGTACAGGGTCAGGCCGCTTCCATCCGTGAAGTAAGGCGACTGCAGCGTCACGCCCTCCGGCGCGGCAAACGGCGCATCTGCCGCGAACGCGGCACCGCTTGAAAGGACTCCGGCGAATGCCGCGCAGGCTAAAACATGACGCAAAGATAAAACATGACGCAAAGGCATGCGGTCGTTCCTTAGGCCAAAACTTCGCTGATGGCTTTTGAGGTGGCGTTGGATTCGGTGCCCCAGGCGGCCGAAGCAATGCCCATAGCCTGCTGGACGGTGAGACCAACCCGGGTGGCCGGGTCGCCCTGCGCGTGCACGTGAATGCCGGTCTTCATCCTGCCGTTGGCCGAACCGACCGTAATCAGCGGCATGTTCTCGAGCGAATGGACCTTGGCAAGACCCGTGTCCGTGACGGCGTAAATCAGCGAGCGATCCAGGAGTGTGCGGTCGCCTTCGCGGACGGCGTCCAGCGCGGCAATCAGCGCCGCCAAACTCTCTATATTCCTACGGTTGAACCACGACACCCCGCTTTGGTAGCCCGACTCGTCGGACCCTTCTTCATGGGTGAGCACGTGGTGCGTGTCGGCGCTGCCGGCTTTGCGGATGTTCGAGGCCCCATCGGTGAGGACGCTGTTGAACACCTGCGTCTGGCCGCAGGCCAGCGCATGGGCAAGCAGCCGCGAGAACAGGGCGTTATTGGCCATGACGTCCTCGACGACCGTACCGGCGGGCGCGTCTTCTCCCTTGTCCGGCATCGAGCAGGACGCCATCGGCGCCGGCTTCTGAAGCGCGAGTTCGAGCTGCTGTTCCAGTTCGCGCAGCGACGTAAAGTATTGGTCGAGCCGCGTGCGGTCATCGGCGCCTAGATCGGTAATCAGGGCCTGGCGCTGCTCGGTAATGCCCGACAGCGCGCTGCGCCGCGCGATAGTCTGCGGGTCCGGCGTGAAATTGGCTGAATTGGGATCGACGAACTCCGGCCCGAAGATGCGTGTGTAGAGTGCGCCGGGAGCCGTCTCGGCAGGATTGGCGGTCCCGCCTTCACGGCGGCTATTGCTTTGCGACCGGCCCATCGAGTTCACTTCGAGCGAGCGGAAGCGTGTCCGCGTGCCGACGACGTCGGCGATGATCGTATCGATGCTGGACTTGGTGTCGGCGCGTCCGCGCGAGATGCCGCCGGTGACGGTCACCTGAACGCCGGTGCTGTGCACCTGGTTGGAGTGCCCATCGAGATAGCACTTGAGGCCGCTGTAGACGTTGACCTTGTTCTTGAAAGCCTTGAGGGCCTCGAGTTCGCTGTGAACTTCATAGTTGGGACCGACGATCTTCGGTTCCCACTGGCCGGGCGTCAGACCCAGCCCATAGAAGAACGTGCCGAAGCACGTCGGCAGGGCGGTGCCGTTCGCGAAGGCGTTGCCGTTGGTGTTGAGGAAAATGTTCAGCAAAGGCAGCCCGACCGTTACGGCGGTGCCACCGAGCATGCCGCGCAGAATGCGACGGCGCGTAGTTTGACGATTAATGATCATTTCACAGTCTCCTGGGATTGAGACGCCAATTGCGTCGGCAATTCAGCCTTTCTCGTCTCTGGCGCAGCAACGCGATAAAACGCCTTGCTGGTCGCGATGCGGCGGAGCAGCGCGGTCAAGCGATACCCATCACCCGCAAAACTGGACTCAAGATGCTTGATGAAATCCGCTTCACCCTGCACAGCCGGGCGTCCCGCACCGTAAGCATAGACGCGATTGACCAAGCAGGACGCCGTTTGCGGTGTTGCGCTGACAGCGCGCGCAAGCTCCGCGGCATTCGTGAATTTAGTGCCGTTGATCTCGCCGCTCGCATCGATCTTCACGCCGTTCTCGGTCGCGCGGTAGGCGCCGCTGGAGTCGAAATTCTCTAGCCCGAGGCCCATCGGATCGATGAGTTTGTGGCAGCCGGCGCACACTGGATTGAGCAGATGCGCGGTGACGCGGTCACGCGCGGTCTTATAGGTGGCGTGCTTGGTGTCTTGCACAATTGTGAAATCAACGTTGGCGGGCGGATCGGGCACCGTCTGGCAGAGCAGAATTTCCCGCAGCGCCTTGCCGCGTAGCGTCGGCGACGAGCGTCCCGGGTGCGAGTGCAAGGCTACAAAACTCGCCTGGGCAAGGAAACCGGCGCGCGGATCGCCTGCCGGGAAGCTGAATGGTTGCCAGCCCGCCGATGATGAATCCAATTCATCTACGGGCGCCACCGGCACTTCATACACCGTGCCCAGCAATGGCGTCAGAAACGTATTTGGCGTGGTGAAAAGCTGACGATAGTCGGCGTCGCGCAGCAGCAGGTGATCGACCACCGTTCTCAACGTCTGTTCACGCGCATCGCGCGCCACGTCGATCGTAAACTTGGGATAGATGGCTGTGTCCTTGGTGAGCAGCGAGAAGTTGTCGAGCTGCAGCATGTCTGAGAAGAAGGCGCGCACGCCGGTTTCAAGGCGCGGCGAGCTCATCATACGCTCGACCTGCCGATTGAGGCCCTTCGGTGTATGAAGCACACCGCTCTCGGCCGCGGCGATCAGCTCCTTGTCCGGGCCGGCATTCCACAAAAGGAAGCTCAGCCGCGAAGCCTTGGAATGGGCCGTCAGGCGCAAACCGCCTTTATTGCCCGGATCCGGCTCGGCCACGTCCCGATAGAACAGGAACTGCGGCGAAGTGAGCATCATGGCCAGGCTGATGCTCAGGCCGTCGTAAAAGCTCTTTACGGTCCCCGCCGATGTGTGCGCGACGCGCACCTGAACGGCAAGCTCGTCGGGCGTCAGGCTGCGCCGGTACAGTAATCTGCCGACGTTCGACAAGAACGCGCTGGCGCAGGTGTCATCTGCCGCCCGGGCATTGGCCGGCGTGCAAGGCACGAGCGTCGCGCGGTGGTGTTCATCGACCACTTGCTCGGCGATGGCGCGGGCGGTGGCCTCATAGCGCTCGAGACCGGTCGATGTGACGCTGACGCGCGATGCGCCCACGGCGAGCAGGCCGCTTTCGCGCAAATCGGGCTCGAAACGGCCGCCCAGATCGAGGTCCTGGCCGAAGACGCTGAGCAGCGTCGCCGTATATTGATCCGCGCTCAGGCGACGGACGATGAGATTGCCGCCAGTCGACTCAGGTTCGGACGCCGCCAGCGCAGCGCCCGCGAATTCGGTTGCCAGCAGAGCCGCAGCGAGGCCGCCGCATATTCCGCTCAGGAGTTTCTTCGAAAGCAACATACTCAACACTCCCGAGCCGCCTACTTTGGAACGTTTGCGTTAGCTTGCTCAGCGGGGATCGTGAAAGCAGGAACGAGCTCCATGAACCAAGCCGTGGAAATTCTGCGGTTTTGTCCGGTTGCCGGATCCGGATCGGCGTCGGCCGTACGCATGAGCGCACGATAGAGACCCACCATATCCATGCCGCGGAAGGTCTCGGCGTTCAGTCCGTTCGCCCCGTGCTGATAATAAATGCCAATCCACGGCAGATATCCGCCCAGCGTGCCGTGCGAATGCCCGGAGTCTTCGAGTTTCAGCTCCAACTTCACTTGAGTGAAGTCGAAGTCCGGTATGAAGAACTGATCGCCCATGAAGTAGACTTTGGGCACGGAAGCCTTGATGACGCCGTTTTCGATCTTGCCCTTGAAGACGTTGTGCGAGCGCGGGTCATGATCGACGCGGAAGGTGGCGTGCGAACGCGGATGGCCCTTACCGTCGCGCAAGAGGCGGTTGAGGGCGCGGTCGATCGTGATCGTCACCTCGCTGCCGTCCTTGCTGAAATCCTCGGCGCTGACCGACAGCAGCCAAGCCGGCATGGTGCCCGCGACCATCTCCCAGGTTTCCAGGGGATAGTTGGGTTGGGCCGGCGGCGTGGCCTGATAGTTCGCAAGGCAACCGTAAACCCGGAACAGTTGGTTGTCGATCCCCTTCTCATGGGTCTCGGGATGTTCAAAAGCCCCGGCGTCAGCCGCGCCGCGGCCGTCCAGATTGAAGCCGAGCGCATAGCGGCCGACCGCCGTCTTGAAGCCGGGGTCTGGCACCGTCAGCGGGTTGGCATAGGCGTTCACGGCCTGGCCGTTGAACTTACCGCGCTCGGTGATGGGCTTGAAGCCCGCGTTGCCGCCGCCACTGCCGCTGGCGCTCACCGCAGTTTCAATGATGCGCTCAGCCTCGTCGGGCGGCGTGCCGGTCGTGACCAGCGCGTTCTTATAGATATCGTGGGTCCTGGGATTGGCGCCCTGCGGGCAATTGTCCGGCTGCGTATACGTCGCCGGATAGAACAGGCTGAAGGCGAAGTCCCTTGTCTCGGCGCGGGCCGCTTGAGAGGAAAGAACCGCAATCGCGACCGCGGCAACCGAAGTTGCGAGACAGCGAACGAGTCCACCGTGGAAATCCTGGTTGATTTTCCAAGCAGCCATCAATCCCTCCCTACATAACGAGTAGCGTCGAAGTGATTCCGATACTACTGATAGATCACGTCACGTCCCGGCTTATGCCCTCACATCACTTGAAGGCGATAATGTAGTCCATAACCTATCCCATGTAACTTCCTTATTTTCCGCGAACGCAGCGATCCTAGTGGATCAAATCTAAGAAAGAGAATCCATTGGGGATTCCCTGACCGATACTGTCGTGCGAGTCTGGCGGATGCACCAGACAAAGCACGTTATCAAGCGACTGAGTGCCAAGTCCCGCGCGACGCTTGAGGGGGTATTGGCGGAC
>CAMDRB010000094.1 GCA_945906455.1 Caenispirillum bisanense | reverse complement strand
CATGCCATGCGAAAGGCCATGGGCCGCAGCGTCGATGAAGTTCACGATGCGCTCGCAACGACGCTCGGCACCATCACTCCAACCGAGTGCTCAAATTACTTCCGGGAGGCCGGCTATAGTTCTATCTAAACGCAACACGCTCTAGATGCGATCAAAAGTTCTTTCACGGCGTATCAATTTCGTCGGGTACCGTCGCTGGGGGTTGCCTTGCGGCGTTCGGCTTCGGCACGGATCGCGATCATGATCTTCTCGATCGCGAGGTCTGAAATGTCGCCTTGCAAATTGAAGAACTCGCCGGCTTGAATCTTTAGATTCGGCCCGATCAAACAGTTATTCATGCAAGGCCCGCGGGTGATACTGGCTGGAATGCGTTCGGCCAGGATCAAGCGCTCCAGCGCATCGGCTAGGCCTCGGCTTCCGCGTCCACCGCAAGAAGGCAGGCGATCGGTATTCAGCCGCTTGTTGATGCAGATGCGCACCATAAAGAGCGGCTTTACCGTGGGGACCCAGTCACCTTCAATCATGGCTCGACTGTAAAGCCGGGCGGGTGAGGGGCGCAATGCGCTTCGAGCACAACTAGATCACCCCAGGCCGACCCCCGCGAGAATGATCCGCCGGGTCTCGCTCCAAAGTTCATAGCGATCGAGGTCCGACACGGGTACCCAGCGGACGGCAGCCGCGTCGTCGCCTGCGCGTGCTTCGCCACTCACCCAGTCGGCACGATAATCCACCAAAGTCAAATGCCGGCCGAGCTCGCCGCTATCGTCATCAATCAGGCAATCGACCGCGTCAATCAGCCTGAGCCTAGTGACGACCAGTCCAGTTTCCTCTCGTACTTCGCGATGCGCGGCTTCGTGCAGCGTTTCGCCCCATTCCTGCTTGCCTCCAGGGATGCTCCATTCGCCCTGCCTTGGCGGCCGGCCGCGCAGCACGAGTAACACTTCAGCTCCGGTCTTCCCGCCGCGCAAGACCACGACGCCCACACCCACGGTTGGCCTCGAAGGATGGTCTAGCCGGGTGGATGGTTGCGAGGAATTATTCATGGTGGCGGTCCGCTCTATGAATTGTCATGATGATGGCATGACTGATCCGGCTTCACCATCGCCAGTATCCCCGCTGCCCGACAGCCAACCCATGACAGTGCCGTGGCGCCGATCCTTGGCGGCGCGGCTACGTAACTATTTTCTCGCCGGCGTGCTCTTGACCGCACCCATCAGCATTACCGTTTATGCGGCATGGCTGGTGGTCGATTACGTCGACAGCGCGGTCACCGGTATGATTCCGGCGGCCTACAACCCGAATACCTATCTGCCCTTCGCCATCCCGGGCCTGGGCATCGTGGTCTTGGTCGTCACCCTTACGGTTGTCGGGTTCGTGACGACTAATTTTCTCGGGCGAATCATGGTGCGCCTCGGTGAGGGTGCGGTCGCCCGCATGCCCTTCGTGCGCGGCATCTATTCGGCCGTGAAGCAGATTTTCGAAACCCTTTTGTCGGACAAGACCACGTCGTACAGCGAAGTGGTGTTGATCGAATTCCCGCGCAAGGACATGTGGACGCTGGGCCTGGTCATCGGCAAAACCTACGGCGAGATCGAGGAAAAAGCCGGAGCCGAGCTGTTCAATGTCTATGTCCCGACGACACCCAATCCGACATCGGGCTATCTCGTGTTTTTACCGCGCCGGGATATGATCAGCATCGAGATGACCGTGGAGGAGTGCCTGAAGTTGTTAGTCTCGGGTGGAATCGTCGTGCCGGCGGCGAAGGCAAAGGCCGCCCCGGATCCGCGCCTAACCCGCGCCTCGAATCCGCGCCTAACCCGACCGTAGCGTCCTGACAGCATCGTCCTGTTCGAACAAATACAGCAATGTTCGCAACGCTTGCCCACGCGGCGACGCCAGATCGGCGTCACGGGCGATGATGAGTTTTGCATCGTCACGGGCGGCGGCCAGCAATTCACCGTGCGCCATGAGGTTGGCGAGCTTGAATTCCGGCAAACCGCTCTGCCGGGTGCCAAGAACTTCTCCGCTACCACGGAGGCGCAAATCTTCCTCGGCGATCAGGAACCCATCCTCGGAATCGCGCAGAATGTTCAGGCGTGCCGTCGCCGTGGCCGTCAACGGCGCAGCGTAGAGCAGGAGGCACGTGCCGGGCCTGCCGCCGCGCCCAATACGCCCGCGCAGCTGGTGAAGTTGCGCGAGACCGAACCGCTCGGCGTGTTCAATGACCATGATCGTCGCTGCCGGCACGTCGATGCCGACTTCAATGACCGTGGTTGCCACCAGAACGGCGGCGCCACCCTCGGACGAAAACGACGCCATGGCCGCGTCTTTCTCGGCCGGTTTCATCTTACCGTGAATCAGGGCGACATTCGCCCCGAGCAGCGTCGCCAGATGAGCATAGCGCTCTTCGGCGGCGGCGAGATCGACAAGTTCCGATTCCTCCACCAGCGGGCAAACCCAATAGACTTTCGCGCTTCCGGCTGCGGCGCGCTGGACCGCACCGACGATTTCATCTAGGCGCTCGAGATTGACGAGACGGGTGTCTATGGGCATTCGGCCGGGCGGCTTTTCGTCCAGTCGCGAGACGTCCATATCGCCGTAGGCCGTCAGCGTAAGAGTGCGGGGAATCGGGGTCGCGGTCATCACCAGGACGTCGGTCCCGGTGCCTTTGTCGGCAAGCTCCAGGCGCTGATGAACGCCGAAGCGGTGCTGTTCGTCGATAACGGCAAACCCCAGGTCATGAAACTCGACCTCTTTCTGAAACAGCGCATGGGTCCCGATCAAGATCTGCACGGCTCCGTCGGCGATTCCCGCGAGTAAGGCATTGCGGGCGGAACCTTTGACACGCCCGGTCAGGACCTCGACCCTCACACCGGCCGCGTCGCACAGGGGCCTTAGGGTCTCGAAGTGTTGCTGCGCGAGAATTTCGGTCGGCGCCATGAGCGCCGCCTGGGCGCCGGCCTCTACGGCCGCCAGCATGGCCAACAGAGCCACCACGGTTTTGCCGCTGCCGACGTCGCCTTGCAGGAGGCGCAGCATGCGTGTCTCGCTGGCCATGTCGCCAAAAATTTCGGTCAGCGCCCGGTCTTGCGCTGCGGTGAGCGCATAGGGCAGGGCGGCTTTCACCTTTGCCCGCAAGCGGCCGTCGCCCAGGAGGCTGCGCCCCCGGCGGACACGCGCCTTAAGGCGCATCAGCGCGAGCGCCAGCTGGTTGGAGAGCAGTTCATCGAAGGCCAGGCGCGCCCGGGCGGGAGTGGTCGGCTCGAGATCGTCGTCCGCTTGCGGCGCGTGCGCGAGGCGCAGGGCGTCTCGCCAGGATGGCCACTTCTGGCGCTGGAGATAGGCAGGATCGAGCCACTCAGGCAACTCCGGCGCCTTGGCCAGCGAGGCTCGAATGGCCTTGTCGAGAACCTTGGGTGAAAGCCCCTCGGTCAGCGGATAAATCGGCTCGACGCGTTTTATATCGTCGATCTGGGTGAGGGGGACGATATGGTCCGGATGGGTCATCTGGCGGCGCCCGTCGAACACTTCGACTTTGCCGCTGATGACCCGCTGCTCGCCGACAGGCAAGATGCGTTCCAGGTAGTCGCTTTCACCCCTAAAAAACACCAGCGTAATCTTTCCGGTGGCGTCGCCGCAGGTGACCCGGTAAGGGACCTTGCCTCGCGGCGGCGGCGGCGCGTGAGCGAGCACCTCTACGGTAAGTGTGGCAATCTTACCCGGCGGCGCCTCGCCGACCTTCGGTGACAACCGGCGATCCAAGAGCCCGGTCGGCAGGTGCCAGACCAAGCTCACCACATTCTCCCCGGCGATCCTTTCGACGAGTTTGACCAGGCGAGGCCCAATGCCCGGTATGGTCGTGACCTTGGCGAACAGCGGAAACAGCACGGGTGGGCGAAGTGGGGTCATAAAGGTCTGAGAGGACGTCCAGATTAATTTGGGCTGACATGGTCGCCGGAGAGCAGTATATCCAAGCCAGCCCACGGGAGACCATTTTTTGGTCGGTCCCGGGGGATACCTTTGTTTGCGTTACGGAAATTCCCGTCAGCCCATGACTCAAAACCCGCCCACCGACCTGCGACGCAAGCGCATTCTGTACCGCGCCACCCACCGCGGCACCAAGGAATCCGATGCCATCGTCGGTGGCTACTTCACCCAAGCCACTGCCGACCTGCCCGACGATAAGCTGGACGAGGCCGATGAGCTATTGGATGTAGCGGATTTGGATTTGGTCGATTGGGTCATGGGCAGGAAGCCTATACCCGAGCGGTGGCGAAGCAGCCTATTTGATGGCGTGATCGCGTACTACGGTCACATGATCAACCGCAAATAGGCGTAGTACCGCAGAGCCATGGAAGCCTTTCTCGCCAAGATCAAAGCGCGCATTCTTCACGGCGTACCTGAAGGTTTCGACGCCCTCGTTCTGGCTGAGCGCGCCCGCGCGGCCTTCCGCGATTCCACCCTGCATGTAGCGCGGGACGAATTGCGACTTAGCGCCTTGGCCGAGGCCGTGGCCTTCTTCGCGCCCGAGATCGAAATCATCACTCTGCCGGCATGGGATTGCCTGCCCTATGACCGGGTATCGCCCAATGCCAAGGTCATGGCGCGGCGCATCGATGCCCTGACGCGGCTGACGGAACCACCCGCCACGGGAGGCAGCCGCCTGGTCATTACCACCGTCAGCGCCATGCTCCAGCGCGTGCCAAAGGTCGAGACACTGCGCAATACCGCGCATCAGCTAACCGTCAAGACCCGGCTCGACCGCCCGATCTTCGATGCCTTTCTCGCGGCCAATGGGTACACCCGCGCCGAACAGGTCATGGAGCCCGGTGAATTCGCCCTGCGCGGCGGCCTGATCGATTTGTTTCCGCCGGGCGCGGCCGAGCCCGTGCGCCTTGATCTCTTTGGTGACGATATCGAGACGATCCGGACCTTCGATCCGATCAGCCAGCGCACGACCGGCACGCGTGAGTCCGTCACCCTCAAACCCATGAGCGAGACCGTGCTTGCGCCAGAATCGGTCGCCCGGTTTCGGACCAAATACCGCGAGCTATTCGGCACCGTAGCGAAGGGCGACGTGCTTTACGAATCGGTCTCCCACGGGCGCAAATTCCTCGGTCAGGAACATTGGCTGCCGTTATTCCACGACGGCCTCGATACCATCCTGGATTATCTGCCGACGGCGAGCATCAGCCTTGATCACGACATCGAGGAGGCGGTCGCGGCGCGCCTAGAGACCATTCGCGACTACTTTGAGGCGCGGCGCATGGCCGATACCGCGAGCGGCGGCAAAATATCGCTGGAAGATAGCGGCATCATCTATCATCCGGTGCCACCGGGGCTGATGTACCTCGACGATGCCGATTGGGCCAAAATGCTTCTCCCGCGTGGCGTGTCGGCCTTTCGGGCCTACGCGGCGCCCGACATGGACGGCTTTGAAGACGCCGGTGGGCGCCCCGGGCGCGAATTCGCCGACGTGCGTGCGCGGCCCAATGAAAACGTATTTGAAGCCTTCATAGCGCACGTTAAAGCCGAGCAGAGTCGCGGGCGGCAAGTGGTGCTTGCCGGGACTAGCGTCGGTTCGAACGCGCGGCTCCTAGGCGTTTTGCGGGATCATGGCTTTACGGCGGTGGCCGATGCCCCAGACTGGGCGCATGTCCTCACGGCAAGCGCTGGCCTGCTGGCCGCAATTCCATTGCCGCTGGAACGCGGTTTTGTCACCGACAAATTAGCGCTGATTACGGAGCAGGATCTGCTTGGCGATCGCCTGGTCCGCGCCGCCAAAAAACGCCGCCGCGCGGACGCCTTCATCGCCGACGCCTCGCAGATTTCCGAAGGCGATCTGATCGTCCACGTCGAGCACGGCATCGGCCGGTACGAGGGCCTCGAAACCCTGACCGTCGGGGGCGCTGCTCATGATTGTTTGCGCATCAGCTATGTTGGCAACGACCGGCTGTATGTCCCGGTCGAAAATATTGATGTCTTATCGCGCTTCGGTTCCGAAGGGGCCGGCGTCAACCTCGACCGACTTGGCGGCGTTGCTTGGCAGGCGCGTAAGGCCAAACTCAAGCAGCGTATCCGCGATATGGCGGATCAGCTCATTCAGATTGCCGCAGCCAGGCAGATCAAGGATGCCCCGGCCTTGCCGCCGCCCGAGGGGTTGTACGACGAGTTTTGCGCGCGTTTTTCCTACGCCGAAACCGACGATCAGTTCCGTGCCATCGCCGAAACGCTCGACGACCTGATCAAGGGCCGCCCGATGGACCGTTTGATCTGCGGTGATGTTGGCTTCGGCAAGACCGAAGTGGCGCTGCGGGCGGCCTTCGTAGCCGCAATGACCGGCATGCAGGTCGCAGTGGTCGTGCCAACGACACTCTTGGCACGGCAGCATTTTAGAACTTTCAGCGCGCGGTTCGCGGGCTTTCCCTTACGCATCGGCCAGCTCTCACGCCTGGTTCCGCCGGCCGATGCCCAGACCGTCAAGGATGGATTGGCGGCCGGGACCCTCGATGTGGTGATTGGAACCCATGCCCTTCTAGCCAAGGGCATCGCCTTCAAGGATCTAGGCCTCTTGATCGTCGACGAAGAGCAGCATTTCGGGGTCGCCCACAAGGAGCGGCTGAAGCAAATTAAGGCCGAAGTGCACGTGCTGACCCTTACGGCCACGCCCATCCCGCGCACGCTGCAAATGGCGCTGACCGGGGTTCGTGAAATGAGCCTTATCGCCACGCCGCCAGTCGATCGTCTCGCCCTTCGCACATTCGTCCTGCCCTTCGACCCGGTGGTGATCCGCGAGGCCATCCTGCGCGAACGTTTCCGTGGAGGGCAAACCTTTTACGTTTGCCCGCGTGTGGCCGACATCGAGGGCGCTGCCGAGCGCCTGCACAAGCTGGTTCCGGAAGTGAAATACGCCATTGCCCACGGCCAAATGCGGCCGGCGGCTCTGGAAGACGTTATGACGGCATTCGCCGACGGCAAGTTCGACGTGCTGCTATCGACCAACATCATCGAATCCGGCCTCGATATGCCCCAGGTGAACACGATTATCATCCACCGCGCCGACATGTTTGGACTGTCACAGTTGTACCAGTTGCGCGGCCGGGTGGGGCGCGGCAAGTCGCGGGGCTATGCTTACTTGACCCTTCCGCCTGATCGCAAACCCACGCCCACGGCGGAAAAACGCCTCGACGTCATGCAAACGCTCGACAGCCTGGGTGCGGGGTTCACGCTCGCCAGTCATGACCTGGATATCCGGGGCGCCGGCAATCTGCTTGGCGACGAACAGTCAGGGCACATCAGGGAAGTCGGTGTCGAGCTTTACCAACATCTGCTTGAGGAAGCCGTTGCGGCGGCGCGGGCCGGCGACGCCGAGGATGCCGCCCCGGCGGTCGACGAATGGTCGCCGCAGATCAACACCGGAGCACCGGTGCTCATTCCGCAAACCTACGTCGCAGATTTAGGAATTCGACTTTCACTTTATCGGCGGATTGGCAGACTTAAGGACCGCTTGGAAATCGACGCCTTCGCGGCTGAACTGATCGATCGTTTTGGCGCGCTACCGCCCGAGGTCGAGAACCTCTTGGACGTCGTCGGCATCAAGGCCCTATGCCGGGTCGCCAATGTGGACAAGGTCGATGCCGGGCCCAAGGGTGCCGTGATCGCGCTGCGCAACAATACTTTCCCCAACCCCATTGGCTTGGTGCACTTCATAAGTAAGCAGGCGGGAACACTAAAATTACGGCCCGATCAGAAGCTGGTTCTAATCCGGCCCTGGGACACACCCGGGGCGCGCGTTAAGGGCCTTCAGGCGGTGCTGCGCCAGATGGCTGCACTCGCCGAAACACCGACGAATTGAAGATTAGGAAGCGTTGGCGTACTGGCTGCTGCGGCGGTCGCATGGTTGGCGGCCGGAGCAGCCGCGGGCTGATCCTTCTCGAGGAATCGCAGGGCGATGCGGACCCGGTCGCGGTCCTCAAGGCTGTAGAAGCCGATCGTGAATAGTCGCATGGCCGGGATCATGCCGGGATCGTGAGCCGTCAACTCGATGTCAAAAGGGGAGCGGCAGGCTTTCGTCACCACGGCTTCAAATTTCACAATGCTAAGTGCGGTTTTGAAAGTGTGCTCGCAAAGGAACGTAGGCATGGTCCAAAACTCCCTGAGGCGGTGGTTATCTTTTTTTGTTGGTGAAAAGATGCGCTCGGAAGGTAAGGAAAACGTTAACCACGCCGGATATTCGCGAGGCCGGTCTTTGTAAATTACACAATTATATCAATGCCTTGTGTTAGGCCCTTGAACTTCGTCCAAGTTATCAACTGGGCTTAATCTAGCGCGTGAAGACGGGTGCGCGGATTCGGTTCGAATTCCGGTGCGGGAGTCGCCCCGGGGTGAGCGGCCTTAGCCCAAACTCTGCATGGCCGGCCGGTCGGATTCCTGGGTCGCCGCCATATCAAACATGCGCACGAGGATTTCCGGTTCCTGGGCGCCGGCAATGGCCCGCCCTTCGTTGAAAATGTAGCAGGGCACACCCGTGATGCCGAGGCGATGCATGCGCGCGTTTTCGGTGTAGACGGCATTGAGGTCGTTTTCGCCGGCGAGGTGCGCAGCCGCCACCCGGCGCTCAATCCCGAGTTCCAAGGCGAGGTCGATCAAGACCTCGGCATTACCCAAATCAAGGGCCCGCTCGAAGAAACCTTTGAACAGGAGTTCGACCGCGTCGTGCTGGCGGCCGAGCGTGTTAGCCAGGCGCACGAGGCGGTGGGAATTGGCGGAGTTCGGCGTGCGCTTAATCTTGTCCAGGGCGAAGGTGATGCCCTCAGCCTTGCCGGTGTAAACCAGGGCTTCGGCAATCCGGTCGAATTGATGGCTCCCGCCGAATTTCCGCTCGAGGTATTCCCGTCGATCGACACCTTCGGGGGGCAAGTCCGGATTGAGCAGGAACGAGCGGTAACGCACTTCGGGTTTGAGATTTGGGCGTAGTTTCAGCGCCCGGTCGAAGCGGCGCTTGCCGACGAAACACCAGGGGCATACGGTGTCGAACACGATATCGATGCGCATGGGGTTGCTCCGAACGCCTAACCGCTATCTTAAACGTTGCCGAGCCGAGCAAAAGCCCATTTTGTCCCGATTCGACAACTGATTGACCCGCGGACGCGACACATGCCGTCATCCCCGACGCCCTTGCCGAACTTTATCCAAGCCCTTCAATTCTGGGTGAAGCTCGGTTTGATTAGTTTTGGCGGGCCGGCGGGTCAGATCGCCGTCATGCAGCATGAGCTCGTCGACCGTCGCCAATGGTTCGCCCAAGAGGCCTTTCTGCAGGCGCTTAATTTTTGCATGCTTTTGCCGGGGCCAGAGGCTCAACAGCTCGCAACCTACTTGGGTTGGAAGCTGCACGGTCTCAAGGGCGCTCTCGCCGCCGGCATTCTCTTCGTCCTGCCGGGCGCCCTTATCCTTTATGGCCTGGCGTGGATTGCGGCGGCCCATGGTGACACGGCTTTCATCGGCGCGGCCTTCAATGGCTTGAAGCCGGTCGTCGTCGCTTTAGTATTTCATGCCCTCTGGCGAATTGGCCGGCGAACATTGACCAACGGCGTGGCCATTAGCCTCGCGCTCGCGGCTTTCGCGGCCGTCGAGTTCGCCGGGATTCCGTTTCCGCTGGTCGTCCTTGCCGCCGGGCTTATCGGCTGGCTGCGAGCCCGGCGCCAAGCCCAAAAACAAGAACAAGGTCTCAATGCCGCCCTCCCGGAGGCCCTAAGGGGCCGGGCCGCCGCCACACGTTTGCTGCGTATGCTCTTGACCTACCTTGCGTTGTTGATTGTCCCGGTCGGCGTGGTGATCGCTCTCGCGGGCCCGGCGCCGTTCCTGGCCTTGGCGCGATTCTTCACGCAAGCCGCCCTTGTGACGTTCGGTGGGGCTTACGCGGTTCTGCCTTATGTCGCCGATGCCGCGGTCAATGACTTTCAGTGGCTCAGCCCTGGCGAAATGATGAACGGGCTGGCGCTGGCCGAGACTACCCCGGGTCCCTTGATCTTGGTCCTTCAATATGTCGGGTTCTTTGCCGGCTGGAACGCACCGGGGACCCTGAGCCCCATAACCGCCGCGACCCTCGGCGCGGTGGTCACGACTTACGCAACCTTCCTGCCGTCGATTTTCCTGATTCTCATGGGGGCGCCCTATGTCGAGCATCTTGCACGGGTAAAGACCGCGGCCGGCGCGCTTTCCGCCATCACGGCAGCCGTGGTCGGCGTGATTGCGACGCTCGGGATCTTCTTCGCCCGGCAAGTGGCATTGGCCTCGGACGGGACCGTGGATGTAGTAGCCGGGCTGGCAGCCGCAATCGCCTTCATCGCACTCCTGCGCCTTAAAGGCGGTCTGCACTGGGTGGTTCTGGCTGGCATCTTGTTCGGCCTGGCCAGATCCGAGTTCGGGTTCTAGGGCACCCGGCTTGATCAAGCGGTTTTTGGGGGATTTTCTCGCGCCGCCGGCCTGCTCGGCCCGTCCCAGCGTCCCAAATCCCGGGCTCAAGGAATTTGGGACAGGGCTGTTTTACCCTGGTCTTGAGAGAAAGAGAGGAGAGAGAGAATCCTAATTTTCTATACGCGAGGCTGTCCCATTTTTCGCAAGCCCAGGAAATGGGACGCTGGGACGCGTCCCACCGTCCC
>CAMDRB010000093.1 GCA_945906455.1 Caenispirillum bisanense | reverse complement strand
CCGCCAATACCCCCTCAAGCGTCGCGCGGGACTTGGCACTCAGTCGCTTGATAACGTGCTTTGTCTGGTGCATCCGCCAGACTCGCACGACAGTATCGGTCAGGGAATCCCCAATGGATTCTCTTTCTTAGATTTGATCCACTAGCGCCCCTTCGAACCCCGGGGGCGAGGGGGGGCAATCGGGCCCCATACTCCGGTGCCCCAACGACTAATAGACTTTGACCCCAGTTCAAGTCTTTGCATAATGTGAGATACGCACGGCAGCGGCACTGCCTGAACTTTTGTCATGGGGCGCGATTTTGCGCGGGCCAAAGCAAAGAGTTCGAGGCCAATCGGCGCAGTGAAGCACAGGGAGCCGTTGAGCTGAACGAAAGTTAGGGAGGCCAGCATGAAGAGCAGTTATCGCAAGGCGTTGTATCTCACAACCAGTCTCATTGTTGCGCAGGCCGTGTCGGCATCCGGGGCCTGGGCGGCAGCGGCGCCGGCAGTGCCGGTCAACCCGAATGGCATCGGCGGGGTCGTCACCAGCGCCAAGGGACCTGAGGCCGGCGTCTGGGTCATTGCCGAAACGTTTGATCTGCCGACGCGCATGATCAAGATCGTCGTCACTGACGATCAGGGTCGTTTCATGCTGCCGGAGCTTCCGAAGGCGAATTACGAGGTATGGGCCCGCGGGTATGGGCTGCTTGATTCGGCCCGCGTGAAAGCAGCCCCCGGAAAAAACATGGATCTCAAGGCGCAGATCGCGCCGGATGAGAAAGCCGCCGCCGAAATCTATCCTGCCAACTATTGGTACGCGATGCTGACGATGCCGAAGCCAGTTGATTTTCCCGGCACCGGCCCGAAGGGCAACGGCATCGCGCCTTCGATGGAGACCCAGCAGGACTGGATGATCCAGATGAAGGATGGCTGCTTGATGTGCCATCAGGTCGGCAACAAGTTTACGCGCAATATCCATGACGCCAGCGAAGAAGGCTGGGCCGAGCGTATCACGAAGGAGCGCCCGGATGGCGATCAAGCCCTGGGCAACAACGGCAAGAGCTACACGCAGCGCATGATGAACGCGATGACCGCTTTCGGTCGTGCGCGGTCGTTGAACATGTTTGCCGACTGGTCGAAGCGCATGGAGCGCGGCGAAACGCCTGTGGAAAAGCCACCGCGCCCAGTCGGTGCGGAACGCAACGTCGTGCTGACGCAGTGGGACTGGGCCTTTGGCCGGTTCTTGCACGATCTCACCATGACCGACCGCCACGAGCCGACGGTGAATGCCAATGGCCTGATCTATGCCATCAGCAGTGACTGGGGCTACGTTGCGACGCTCAATCCCACGACCTCCGAGGTGACGGAGTTTGGGTACAAAGTGATGAAGGGCACGACGGACGTCAAAATACTTCCGCCCGGCGAGGCGCCTTCGCAGTTCCCGCACAATCCCATGCTCGACAGCAAGGGCCGCCTGTGGATCACGGACCTCGACCATCGTCCAACGCCCAATCTGCCGGTGTTGGACAAGCCGGCTTATTGCAGCGACGGCAATGTCAACAAATACGCAAAGTACTATCCGCAGCCGGAGGGAATGCTCACCTTCACGGCGGTTGTCCTGGACGTAGCGAACCAGAAGGCCTCGGGCGTGCCGATGTGCAACAGCCTTCACCACCTCATGTTCGCCCCCGACCGGAATACGCTGTACTTTAGCGGCGGCGGCAGCAAGGTCGTGAGCTGGGTCGATACCAAGGCTTGGGATGAAACCAAGGATCCGGTCAAAAGCATGGGCTGGTGCCCCATGGTGCTCGACACCAATTCGACCACGCCCGCGCGCGCCGCGGCAAATGATCAGGTCGCCATTACGCCGGACAGAACGAAGTGGAATGCCTCGGTCGAACAGATGGGGGTATCGAGGGAAGCGGGTGGTGGCGAAGGCGGCGGAAAAGGCGGTGCCAAGGCGTTCGATCCCAAGCAAGATACGAACATCCTCGGCTTCCTCTACGGCATGGACCCCGCCAGCGACGGCAGTATGTGGTACGCCAAGTCTTCGCCGGATGTGCCCACCGGTGCGATCCGGTTTGAACGCGGGTCAAATCCGCCCGAAACCTGCCGCACGGAATATTATGCGACACCGAAAAATCCTGCCGGCGGATATGCCGCGTTCGGCGGCCGTGGCGTCGCCCTCGATTCCAAGGGCGTCGCGTGGCTGGGCTACACCAGTGGTCAGCTTGGCAAGTTCGACCGCAGCAAGTGCAAGGTGCTGAGTGGCCCGACCGTGGCGGATGGTCAACATTGTCCGGAGGGATGGAATCTTTACGACGCGCCAGGCCCGAAATTCTCGGGTGTGAGCGTCGGCACGTCCGACTACCACTATCTGATTTGGACGGATACCCACGACACCCTCGGCTTGGGCAAGGATGTGCCGCTGCTCGCCGGATCGAATTCCGACTCGCTTCTTGCCTTCGATCAAAAGACCGAGAAGTTCAACGTCTTGCGCGTGCCGTATCCGATGGGATTCCATACCCGCGGCATGGAAGGCCGGATCGACGATCCCAAGGCCGGCTGGAAGGGCAAGGGCATCTACGCAACCCATTCCTCGCAGCCAGTTTGGCACCAAGAGGGCGGCGAAGATGGAGCCGCTGGTCCGCAGATCGTGAAGTTCCAAGTGCGGCCCGACCCGCTGGCATTTTAAGGTATCGGAGAAGGAGCGCTTCCTTTCGAGGGAGCGCTCCACTTCGATTTGCCTGGGGCAGCCGTAGTTACGGTGACAGTGCACTTAATTTAGTTAAGTGCACTGTCGCCGGAATTTCGTAATTCCGAAGATATCTGTCTATCCCCTTGTATCATCCCTCAAGGCCTTCCCCATGCGTTTGCATGCGGCCTCGGCCTGCGATCATTTATAGAAAAAACTCGGGCGTAGGGTCACCGCGGCATCGTACACTCGCCGATCTGGGACGTTGCACGAAGGGGGGATACCATGAGCATCGCCGAAGGCACTGAGCCGCGCGCGGTCGCGGCCAATCAGTCGTTGATCGCACGCATCGCGGTACGTAGCTGTGCGTTCTCGGAACGTTGGGTGCCCGATCCGTTCGCGGTGGTCGTCGTCGTGGTGGCCGTCGTCGCCATCGCGGCGCTGGGCATTGGCGCGAGTCCCGTGGCGGTTGCCAAGACTTTCGGCGATGGCTTCTGGAGCCTGATCCCCTTCACCATGCAGATGACGTTTATCGTCATCGGCGGCTACGTTACGGCCGACTCACCGCCCGTGCAAAAGCTCATCAAGCGTCTGGCGGCGATTCCCACCTCCGGCCGCGGTGCCATCATGATGGTGGGCCTGTTCGGCATGACGCTGTCGCTCGTCCATTGGGGATTCTCATTGGTGTTCGCGAGCCTGCTCGTGCGCGCGCTCGCCCAGCGCTCCGACCTGCGCATGGATTACCGCGCTGCCGGCGCGGCGGCCTATTTGGGTCTCGGTTCGGTTTGGGCTCTTGGCCTCTCGTCATCGGCCGCACAGCTTCAGGCCAATCCAGCGAGCATGCCCGCGAGCCTGGTGCAAGTGACCGGCGTCATCCCCTTTGAACAGACGATTTTCTTGTGGCAGTCACTCGCGCTCGCCGCGATCCTTATCGCCGTCAGCGCCTGGACCTCCTGGGCGACCGCGCCCACCGGTGCGCAAGTGCGCACCGCCAAAGACATGGGCATCGATGTGCATGAAGTGCGCGCCCCCGAACTCGCACGCACGCGCCCGGGCGAGTGGCTGGAATACAGTCCCGTGGTGACAGTGTTTGTCGGCGCACTCGCGCTGACCTGGATCATCGAACAGCTCACGCGCAACACCGTTTTTGGGTTCATCGCCAATCTCAACACCTACAACTTCGTCTTCCTGATGATGGGCCTGATGCTGCACTGGCGCCCGCGCCGATTCCTCGATTCCACCGCCCGCAGCATGAGCAGCGTCACCGGTATCCTTATCCAGTTCCCGATGCTGGGCGCGATTTCGATGATGATGACCGGCGCGCGAAATGGTGAGGGTGAGTCGCTCTCCGAGGCCCTCGCTAAGGTTTTCGCCGCGATCGCCTCGAGCGAGACTTTCGCTCTCGTGGTCGGCCTCTATTCGGCCTTCCTCGGACTTCTGATTCCTTCGGGCGGCGGCAAGTGGATTATCGAAGCACCTTACGTCATGGCAGCCGCCAACGAGGTGCAGTATCACCTGGGCTGGGTGGTGCAGATTTACAATGCCGCCGAGGCGCTGCCCAACCTGATCAACCCGACCTGGATGCTGCCGGTGCTTGGCATCCTCGCCCTTCGCGCTAGGGATTTGATCGGCTTCACTTTTATTCAGTTCATGGTGAATTTCCCGATCGTGCTTTTCCTGCTGTGGTTGTTCGGCATGACCCTCGACTACACGCCGCCCGTGATGCCCTAAGCGCTGCCGTAAGCGCGGCTATTTCATCCGTCTGAAGGGTTCCGGGGTTATGGTGATGGTGTGGACGGCGCCCGCACCATCAACGGTGCCCAAACTTTCTTTCAGAACTTCATGCGGTTACATTCGCACGGGAGCCGGCCGACATTTTGCACCGATCACATGGGAGCTGCAGATGCTTAAGATCGCGAGCAGGTTAGCACTCGGGTTCATAGCCGCGAGCGTACTCGCAGGTTATGCCGGCGCGCAGGAAACCGGCAGAAAATCCACAGCCCTTCCGCCGCCCTCCGCCAGCGACCAGGCCAATCTTCCCCCAGGTGCCACGCAACTGACGTGGAACGCCGAGCAAAAGATTATCGGCCATCGCAACATGCACGTCATCTTCCCCAGCCGGATGATCGAGGCCGGGGGACGAGCTTTCCCGCTTCCGCGGAGGTCGGACATCAGCGTCACCTATCAAATTGAGAACGCCAATTACTCGGTCTCCGACTATTTCGAACGATCAAAAGCCTCGGGCCTGCTGGTGATCAAGGACGGGCGCATAGTTCTTGAGCGATACGGCAACGGCTACACCGATCAGCACGCGGGCACCTCCAGGTCTATGGCCAAGTCGATGACGTCGATCATGGTCGGCCTGGCGATGAAGGATGGTTACATCAAGAGTCTCGAAGACCCGGTTTCGGCTTACGTTCCGGAGCTGCAAGGAACCACGTACGGCGACATTCCACTGCGTCTGGTTCTGCAGATGCTTTCAGGCGTGCCCTTTACCGAGAATGCCACCGATCCCAGCACCGACATTTATCCGTTGTTGGGGTGCGTCCACAAAAATCAAAAGAACTGCCTGGTCTCCTTTCTCAAGGAGTTGAGCAAGCACCCTGGGGCGGTGCCCAAAACGCCCGGCTCAACTTTTTTCTATTCGTCCGCCGATTCCGTACTGATGGGCATTGTGGTGGAGCGCGCGACAAAAATGCCGTCTTCAGCCTATCTCTCGAAACGCGTCTGGCAGCCGTTCGGCATGGAGCGCGACGGGTACTGGAACGTCGAAGCGGTGGATGGGAATACCTATGGCGGCTCCGGCTTCGGCGCGACCTTGCGAGACTACGGCAGGTTGGGCTTGTACTTACTGCGTAACGGTGTGCTTCCCGACGGGACAAAGACGCTGCCCGATGGATGGATGGCGGATTCCATAACTCCAACCAAACCGTCAATCGATGGCAAGCAGCCGTACGGATATTATTGGTGGCGGCCAACCCTTCCCGCCGGCGCCATGCCCGGACAGGAGGGCACCTATGTTGCGCGCGGAAGCAATGGGCAGTCGCTCATGGTCAACCCCGCCGAAAATCTGGTCATCGCCAAATGGGGACCGGTGAATTCGTCGGACGACACGCCGATGTTCGCGGCGATCGCGAATAAGCTGCACTGATTGTGTTGTTGGCGCCGATCGTCGCCGCCATGACCGACAACAGCTGGCGCCCCTTCGAACCGGAAGGGCGAGGGGGCCAACAGCCACCCACGCTCGCGCGAAAACGCGAAGTCACGGTGCCGTTATTGGAGACAATCCGAAGTTTTTCTCCGACGGTGTCCCGTAAGCCGACCACGAAGTGCGTCTAGTAATCCGAGCGGGAGCCACGAGGGAGCGAGGAGTGAGATTCGGAAGGGGCTATTTGCGGTGATCGGGCACTTGACTTGCCTGTTCGTCATACTTACATTTACGTAACTACACGGATGTCATGACGAGCTGGACTTGGAGCCCCGCGAAAAATCGGGCAAATCAGCGTAAGCACCACATCAGTTTCGAGAAGGCCCAGCGCGTCTTTGACGATTCGCTGTTGCTTTCCCGCCTTGATGAGGGGACGAGCGAGGAGCGTTAGCTGTCTATCGGCCTCGTAGACGGCGTTGCGGTTGTCGTCGTGCATACGTGGGTTGAGGGCGATGGACAGGAACCATCGGGGCGCATCATCAGCGCACGAAAGGCGACAAGACATGAGAAAAAAGCCTACGAAGAATGCTGCATCTAAGACAACCCTACAGGCGCGTGTCGATGACATGAAGGCTCTTGCGGCGATGCCCGAGAGTGGGATTGACACGAGCGACATCCCCGAGATTTTGGATTGGTCAGGGGCAAAGCGCGGGTTGTTCTATCGGCCCGTTAAGCAGCAGCTCACCCTGCGCATAGATTCAGACGTGGTGGCGTGGTTTAAGAGCCGGGCAAAAGACGACGGCTATCAGACCATCATCAACAAGGCGCTGCGCGAATACGTCGTGGGGCATGCGCGGAAGCGGGCCATAGGGTGACGTAATCCGCGGCGATGCCGCAGGCCGCCGACTTTGGGTATCGACCTTGGCCGGACCGCGCGGATTCCGCAAAAAAGTCCGTTGTGCGGTGCAACATGACAGCCGTCACCGCTATATAAATTCGATATTAAGGTAGGGACCACTGTTCCTGGCCTGCGGCGCCTTTCCTCCGGCGAAATACTTCTGCTACAATGTCCCAGGGCGAGAGCTAAGAGCACGGAGCGTCGACCCAGGAATTTTCAGGATTTTTCGTTGCAATCGTAATGCCCGGAGGAGGGCGCAAAAATGACAAAGTACTTCACGCAATCTCTGCTCGTATCGACGTTCTTAGTCGCAACCAGCGGATTGGCTGCTAGCAGTTTTGCCGCGTCCGTCGCGGGCATTCCGGCGGCGGCCGACGGCATCGGCGGCGTCGTCACCAGCAGCAAGGGCCCCGAGGCCGGCGTCTGGGTGATCGCAGAGACCACCGACACGCCGACGCGCATGCTGAAAATCGTCGTCACCGACGATCAGGGCCGCTTCTATGTTCCGGAATTGCCGAAGGCGAAGTACCAGCTGTTCGTGCGCGGCTATGGCTTGGTCGACTCCCAGCGCGTTGCCGGCGAACCCGGCAAGAACATCAACCTGACGGCAGTGGTCGCGCCCAGCGCCAAGGCCGCGGCTGAGGTCTATCCGGCGAACTACTGGCTTTCACTGATCAAGGTGCCCGACGCGAGCGAGTTCCCGGGAACCGGTCCCAAGGGCAACGGTATCTCGCCGCGCATGCAAACGCAGCAACAGTGGCTGCAGCAGATGGGCGATCAATGCCAGCAGTGCCACCAGCAGGGCAGCTCGATAACGCGCAACCTCGCCGACAACACGATCGAGGGTTGGGCGGAACGCCTCATCAAGGCCCGCGGCGCTGAAGATCAGGCGATCGCCAACAACGGTCAGAATTACGCCACCTCCATGAATAACGCGATGACGGCTTTCGGGCGTGTGCGCGGTCTGGCCATGTGGACCGACTGGACCCAGCGCATTGAGAAGGGCGAGTTGCCGAAGGAAACGCCGCCGCGTCCGGTTGGCATCGAGCGCAACGTCGTGCTCACGTCCTACGATTGGGCGAACGGCCGCTACGTTCACGATATTTCAGTGAGCGATCGTCACGACCCGACGCAGAACGCCAATGGCCCCGTCTATGGCGTCGTGCTCTGGTGGGGTTATCTCGAAGCGCTTGATCCGAAAACCGGCAAGACGGCTGAGTTCGGCTACAAGATCACCCCCGGCAAGGGTGCCGAAGTTCTACCGCCCGACGTTGCGCCCGACGATCGTCCGCATAATCCGATGGTCGACAAAAACGGAAACGTCTGGATGACGGACATCGGCAAGAACGGCGCGCCTAAGCCCGGCACCGAGCCCTATCCGGACCGCCTGCCCTACTGCACCGAGCCGTCCAATAAGTTCGCGAAGTACTTTCCGCAGCCCGGCAAAGCCCGGAACATGGCGGTGCAGTTCATCTCCAAGACGAGCAAGGGCGATGGCGTTTCGATGTGCAACAGCATCCATCACCTGCAGTTCAACGTGAACCGCAAGGATTTGTACTTCAGCGGCGGCGACAACAAGGTCGTCAGCTGGCTGGACATCGACGAGTGGGCCAAGAGCCGCGATCCGGCGAAGGCCGTCAGCTGGTGTCCGATGGTTGTCGACAGCAACGCGGCCGATCCCACAAAACGCCCGGCTCCCGGCGACATCACCATCACGCCGGACCGCGCGGCGTGGAACAATCCGCCGGAAATCAGGGGTGCCGGTGAGGAAGGTGGCGGCGTCGCTGACGTCGTCGCTCTCGATCCCAAGAAGGACACCCGCGTGCAGGGCTTCCTCTATGGCGTCGATGCCGGCGTCTCCGACGGCAGCATATGGTTCGCCAAGACCGGACCGTTCCCCGGTCAGTTCATTCGCTTCCATCCCGGCAGCAATCCCCCGGAAACCTGCCACACCGAGATGTACCAGCCGCCGAAGCTTCCCGACGGCAAGGACTTCATCTCGTTCAACGCCCGCGGCGTCAGCGTCGACTCCAAGGGCGTGGCATGGGGCTTCAGCGGCAACGGCCAGCTGCAGCGCTTCGACCGCAATGCCTGCAAGAACGTCGCTGGCGCGGCCGCGGCAACCGGCGAGCAATGCAATGAGGGCTGGTCGGTTTACGACGCGCCCGGCCCGAAGATCGCCGGCACCAAAGCGGGCACGGCCGACTTCCACTACCTGGGCTGGGTCGACCTGCACAACACGCTGGGCATGGGCAAGGACACGGTGATCACGGCCGGTTCCAACTCCGACTCGCTGCTGGCGTTCAACGATACGACCAAGAAGTACTCGGTCCTGCGCGTGCCGTATCCGCTCGGCTTCCGCACCCGCGGTCTCGACGGCCGTATCGACGATCCGAAGGGCGATTGGAAGGGCCGTGGCGCTTGGGCGACCTATTCCTCGGCGCCGGTCTGGCACCAGGAAGGCGGCGAAGAAGGCTCGGGTCCGTTCATCGTTAAGTTCCAGGTTCGTCCCGATCCGCTGGCTAAGTAGTCGGCGTTAGTGAATCCAGGAGCAGTTGCGGCCCCCGACTTTGGCGGCTCAACTGCTCCTGAAGATTTTTGGACGATTTAGGCGGCATTCTGGATAAAAAGGCCTGGGGTCTTAGACTATTCTTTAGTGCCAATGTGGCGCGTCCACATTTGCCGGCGACCGCGGGGCGGGGAGGCCACTCCAGCGGTCAATGCCTTGTGACGGTCTTGCCGGCAATCAGGCGGAATAATGCGGTTTTTGAGCGGCGGCACTTCGCAATTCCGAGTAAGCGCGAAGTTAAAGTGTTGGAGGTGCGGGAGCGCCTCATCGTTTTCCATTAAGTGGGGGATATCCAAATGAACATCATGAGAGCGACCAGAACATCATTGCTTGCATCGGTCTCGATGCTGACGCTGCACGGCGCTTATGCGGCCGAGCAAACCGCGCAGCAGGCGGCCGATTCGGCGGCGATTGAAGAGATATTTGTCTCGGCCACGCGCGTCGAGCGCGAAGGCTTCGAGGCGCCCACGCCCGTAACGATCATGGGGCGCGAGCAGATCACCGAGGCGGCCACGCCGTACCTCGCTGATTACCTCAGCAACCTGCCGGCCTTCGGCAGCGCCATGAGCAACCGCAACCCGACGCCCAACCTCTCCGGCGGCAACACCGGCCTCAGCCTCGTCAACCTGCGCAACCTCGGTGAGAAGCGCACGCTGGTGCTGTTCAACGGTCAACGCGTCGTCAGCGCTAATCTCATCAACAGCGGCGTCGACCTCAACCTGGTTCCGACCGCGCTGATCTCGCGCGTCGACATCGTGACCGGCGGCGCCTCGGCCGCCTGGGGTTCCGATGCCGTGTCGGGCGTCGTCAACGTCATCCTCAACAAGAAATTCACCGGCGTCGAATTCAGCTCCGAAGGCAGCATGTCGACGTATGGTGATACCGGGAACTACAAGTTCGATCTCGACGGCGGCACGGAATTCGCCGGCGGCCGCGGCCACGTCCTGGGAAGCGTGACCTGGTCCGAGACGCCGAGTTTCACGTTTGCGGGCTCGCGCACCTGGTTTACGGGTGTGACCCTCATGAACAACCCGGCCTATACGGTGGCCAACAGCGAGCCGCGTCTAATCAGGCGGTCCGCGGGCATGGGCACGGGAACAACCGGCGGCCTTATCACCGCGGGACCACTTAAGGGTACGCAGTTCATCGGCCCCAACGGCACCCCGGCGCCGTTCGAATACCGCATTCTTTCGGGCACCATGTCGACCGGACCCGATGCCGATTATGCGATGCAAAAAACCATCAACCTGTCGCAGCCCCTGTGGCGCGCGAGTACGTTCGGCTATGCCAGCTACGACATCACCGACGACATCACGGCATCGTTCGAAATCAACTACAGCAACGTTCGTGGCAAAAACACCTCGACGCCATACTACCGGCTCAACAACCTGGTGATT